>JAVLBJ010000006.1:0-27858 GCA_031581455.1 Psychroflexus sp.
GGATGTAGATCTCTAATTTCTCATCCAATTGTTTCTGGTCCTGACTGGCCAATTTGTCGTAGTTCTTTAAACGGGCTTTTTGCTTGGTTTGACGTCCTTTAGGCGACATCTTGGCCCATTCCATCTCGCGTTCTAAGGTTTTTTGACGTTTGGAAGCTTGCTTTTGTTCCTGCGCCATTCGCTTGGTCTTCTGCTCAAGCCAGGATGCATAATTGCCTTTCCATGGAATACCTTCACCGCGGTCAAGCTCTAATATCCATCCGGCAACGTTATCCAGGAAATAACGGTCGTGCGTAACAGCTATGACCGTTCCTGAATATTGCTGTAAATGGTATTCTAACCAATTCACGGATTCCGCATCCAAATGGTTGGTAGGCTCATCCAATAATAGCACATCCGGTTTTTGAAGCAATAGACGGCAAAGCGCCACTCGACGACGTTCACCACCGGAAAGTACGCTGATTTTCTTATCGGATTCGGGCGTCCGCAAGGCATCCATCGCCAGGTCCAATTGACTGTCCAATTCCCAGGCGTTCACCGCATCTATGCGGTCTTGCAACTTGGCCTGTTTGTTCATCAATTTTTCCATCTTGTCCGGATCCTCATAGACTTCAGGCTTGGCAAAATCGTCATTGATTTGATTGTATTCATCCAATAGCGCTACTGTTTCGGCAACACCTTCTTTGACGACATCGATCACCGTCTTATCTTCGTCCAGTTGCGGTTCTTGCTCCAGATAACCCACGGAATAGCCATCGGAGAAGACCACATCGCCCTGATAGTTCTTTTCTACACCGGCGATGATCTTGAGCAAAGTGGACTTACCGGATCCGTTCAGTCCCAGTATACCGATCTTCGCTCCATAGAAAAAACTAAGGTAAATATTGTTAAGTACTGGTTTGTTCGTGCCCGGAAATGTTTTAGAAACTCCGGACATGGAAAAGATCACTTTTTTATCGTCTGACATATCGTATTAAGGGTTTATTGGGTTAAAAAACTGTATTTATCGGCATAGTTGAGCATCTGGTCCACAAAGCTCTCCGGTTGTTCCACTTTGACATCGGTGATCTTACCGCTATCATCTTTAACGGGAACCAGCACCGGATTGACAAAACCGCTATAAGGTTTTGATTGGAATTGTTCATTCCGCTCCAGGACTTCTTTGTGCAGTTCCTGATCCACCTTGACACCATAATTCTCCACCAGATCACGCGCGGCCTCAAGATCACCTTCTGATTTGATGCGCTGCGTTTCCCGGAGCAATTGACCAAAAAGTGCTCTTAGTTGCTCATAATCCTGAATATCAAAATAGGTTTTACCGTCTTGGGTTACTTTTTTGATGACGCCATCTTCCTTCCCTTGTTCATACACCCATGCGCTCACCCATTGACGATTACGCATGTGGGCTTCTTCAATATCTTTCCCGAGGTCGATCCTGACCAGTTGGGTCAACAGAGCATTTCTGATGTAGTCATCATAAGCGGCCATCCCTAATTTTTTTGCATTATCCGTTAAGCCGATATCTTCTAATTTCTTGTCCATCAGGAAATACAAACCTACCAGGTCTGCTCTTCCTTCCTCTAATGTAGATGCATAGCTTTTAAGGGTTTCTTTAGTGGTTCCCACGCCTTCGTTGAGTTGGCCGGAAGCGTGTCCTACGACCTCGTGTAAAGCGGTATGGAGTTTATCGGCCTTGGCGCTGTATTTCTTGTGTAGCGCGATCTCTGTGGAATCGTGGGCAAACTCCTCTAATCTACCGGAAGAACCTGAACGTTCATAGGCCCGAATGATATTACCCAGCGAAACCGATTTACTGCCGTGTTCCTTACGTATCCAGCTGGAATTCGGTAAGTTGACACCGATAGGCGTTGCCGGTGATGCATCGCCGGCTTCTCCGGCCACGTTGACGGTCTTATAGCTCACACCGACCACGTTCTCTTTTTTATGTTCATCTGCGATGGTGGAATTATCCTCGAACCATTGGACGTTCTCCTGTAAGACGTTCATCTTTTTGGACATGTCAAAATCCTTGATCTCCACGATGGTCTCATAAGAGCCTCGATAGCCCAAAGGATCGTTATAAACTTCGATGAAGGAATTGATATAATCGATCTCACCTTCTGTGGCTTCTACCCAGGCGACATTGTATTTATCCCAGGTTTGCAGATCGCCGGTCTTATAATAGTCGATCAATAATTTTAAAGCTTTGGCTTGTTTTTCATTCTCAGCCACTTCGACGGCCTTTTCTAACCATTTGATGATCTCTTTTATCGAATGATGATACATGCCGTTCAACTTCCATTTCTTCTCTACTAATTTGCCGTTCTCTTTGACCAACTTTGAGTTCAATCCGAAAGAGACCGGTTTATCGGGATCAGGTTGTTCTTTAGCGGCGTAGAAATCCTCTACTTCCTCGGCTGTCACATCATCACCATAAAAATTGGTCGCAGAGCCTTTGAGCAAACCTTTAGATTTGTCCAGATTGACCTTCTTCGCATCGGCATCGTTGAATAGAACATCTAATGCTTCTTTGGATAGATTGGTATTCGTCATAGCTAAAAGTAACTTTAGGAATTCCTTTGAAAACTCCGGTTTCATCTTGTCCATGGAATAATGATGATGGATCCCATTGGCAAACCATATCCTTTTGATATAAGTTTCAAAAGCTTTCCAATCCTTAGATGATCGATCTCCTTCGTAATTCCTGTAGATCGATTCTAAGGCCGTCCGGATCTTCAGGTTATGCTTGTAGTTCTGGTCCCAGATGATATCCCTGCCGCTTAGACCGGCTTGGGTCAGATAATAGACCAGCTTCTTATCGTTTAAACTAAGCTTGTCCCAATCTGGGATCCTGTAACGTAAAACGGAAATATCCGCAAATTCATCAACTTTGTTAGATGCTTGTTCCGCATTTTCTTTTGATGCGTCTTCATTTGATTGTTTAGAATCGGTCTGGCAACTGCTTATAAGTAAAAGCATTACCAGTAAAAAAGAAATATAATAGCGCATGATAATAGATTTTTAATGTAACAAATATAGTTAATTACTCGTGTCCGACTAAGATGTTGGCTGTCGGATCCAAAGTATTTGATGAAAATGCTGTAGTCTCAGACTAAGATCCTATTTATGAGATATAATATATCGGATAGAGATCAATTAATTGAATATCATAGTTTTAAAAAAAAACCGAACATCAAAAATGGTCAGTCTCAAATTCATATTTGCATAAAAAAAAGACAGCTTGAAAGCTGCCTTTTTTAATATATGAAATACGCAACAACTTACTGTTGTGGCAATATCACTTTATCGATGGCATGGATGACACCATTTGCAGCTTGGACGTCAGTAACTATAATGTTGCTAACTCTTCCATTAGGATCTGTGATCGTAGATTCTGAAGCATCGATGTCCAGTTCAGCTTCTAATGATTGAACTGTTTCGTCAGTAAGGTCAGCCGCTCTTACATTAGCACCAGCAATAACGTGAGAGTTCAATGTACTTGTCAAGGTTTGCTGTGGAACATCAGCCAGGTTATCTAAGCCCAATTCATTCAATAATGCGCCAAAAGCATCGTTCGTTGGTGCAAAAACCGTAAATGGTGCCGGGTCAGTTCCGTTTGGCGTACTCAAAGTACCTACAAAATCCGGTTGATCATCTCTGGTTAATGCAGCCTGAAGATTATCAAAAGTTGGATCAGCTACTGCAAATGTGGTTACATCCGGTAATGTAATGACTTGATCTACAATATGCACAACGCCATTATTAGCATTTAAATCTGGGGTTGATACTGTTGAATTACCGTTGATTACAACATTATCATCTACACTAATATACATATTCATGCTATTATTATTTCCGGTAATTTTTTCAGTGGCTAATGAGTTGTAGTAACCCGTACTTAAAGTCGTTTGAGTAGAACCTGCCGGTGGTTGAAAAAATATTTCACCGTTTAGTACATGATTTAATAAAATATTACTCAACTGTTCATTATTTAAACCACTTAAATCAACACCGCTAAAAGCATCATCAGTAGGTGCAAATACAGTATATACACCATCATTTAATGCTTCATCTAAGCCTGTATCAAGTAAAGCCTGTTCTAAAATTTCATGATTTGGGCTTTCAGCTATTATCTCAAAAGTATTAGAACCCGGTGGAGTTGGTGTCACATTTCCATCATCATCTTCACAGCTGTTTAAACTGAATACTAAAATAGATAATGATAAGAGTTGAATTAAATTTTTAAAATTGCTCATATAGTTTAATTTTTAAATTTTAAACAAATCTAAAATTATAAAAGATAACGTTATGTTTAATCTATCATAATATTGACTTAACAAATGTTAATGAGCAAAATAATCCAAAAAGTAATTAACTTACAATGTTGTCAGCGGCATAAGCGGCCGGCAGTAGTTCCGGTTTGATACGGGCGTTGAAGTTGAGGGATTCAATGTAACCTACGGCGGCGGCCACCAGCTTATTCGACCGATGCGCCGGATCCACATTGTAGTCCAGATCGATCGTGTCGATCTCTATGCCGTTTTCCCGAAGATATAGCGCTGTATTCACAGAACGCTCGGCTTCACCCCAAAGTCGGGTCCACATATCGGATATCAATGGAACGGTCTCTTTCTTGTAGATCACATGACAGCCGGTAGCACTGACATTGAACACTAAAGTGGTCGCATAGGTCGTCTTTAACCGATTATGACTATCACAGCCTAGATAAATGCTCAATTCGCTGTTCCTATGAGCCGCTAGGTATCTTTTGACATAATCCGATAATTCAAAATATCCCTCGTCTGTTAGTTTTTTGAATTGCATAATTATAAATGTAGTTCAAATTAAAGGTAAAAAATGCTGATCATTTGCTAAACAGGTCAAAATGTTTTAAAAATTAACGATCCATCTATGATCGGTTGACAACATTAGGAGCAAACTATATTGTACTGGACCAGCGTTTTATATCTAGAACTGCAAATATCCCTACCTTCCAAGGCTTTACCTTTTCTTAATCCCATTCTTGTAGAATTAACGTAAAATTACCGACCAATAGTTAAATTTCAATGGAATGGCATCGAATTTTCCCAAGTTTCATCGCGACATCAATTGGCTGAGCTTTAATCAACGCGTGCTTCAGGAGGCGGAAAACAAAGAGAATCCGCTTTACGAGCGGTTGAAGTTCCTGGCGATCTTCTCTTCTAATCTGGACGAGTTCTTCCGCGTACGCGTTTCTCAGCAAAGACACTTGAAATCCGTAGATAAGTCGGTCAAGCAAAAACTGAGTTTAAAACCTAACAAGATCTTAAAGGAAATACTCAGCAAAGTGGAAGCACAGCAAAAGCGTTTTGGACGGGCTTTTGCAGAACTCAAGCAAGCATTGGCGGAGGAAAATTGCTTTTTATTAGCCTCCTATGAACTTGGATCCTATCGTGATCGGCTGGAAAACCACTACCAGAAAGCGATATTACCGCTGCTGGAACCTCAACTGGTGGATCTGAACAAGGAAGATGAGCTGTTCCTCGCCGATGGTCAGTTGTATTTGGTCGCATCCTTTGAGAATACAAAAGATAAGATCGGCATTATCAATATTCCATCCGATAAGGTTGATCGATTCTATCATTGGAAAGAACAAGATAGGATGTTCGTTTGCTTTATAGATGATATCATCCGTTCTTATGCGGGTGCACGCTTTCCTGATCAACGGATAAGCGGCTTATATGCGATAAAATTATCCCGCGATGCCGAACTCTATATGGATGATGAATACGATGGTGAACTTGCCGATAAGATATACGATTCGCTAGGTCAGCGGGAAACCGGTCAACCTACACGCTTATTATATGATCAGGAGATGCCGGTTGACCTATTAGGATCGATTAGGGAACACTTACATCTGGGCAAGATAGACATGATGGCGGGCGGAAATTATCATAATTTTGATGATTTTTTTCAGTTCCCTGGACCGGATGATCATGAGCGTTTTGTCTTTAAAGATCTACCAGAGATCAAACCGTACTGGCTTAAGGGCGATACCGATATCTTTGAATTGATCAAAACAAAAGACAGATTAGTACATTTTCCTTATATGGATTTTGGGCTCATTGAACAGTTCCTGGAAGCTGCTGTAGATGATGATCAGGTAAAACGGATCAGGATATCGCTCTACCGGATCGCCGATGAATCCAAATTGACTCAACTATTATTACAAGCAGCAAGAAACGGCAAAAAAGTGACAATTTTTGTTGAAGCTAAAGCAAGATTTGATGAAGCTAACAACATCAGTTGGGGAAAGAAATTTGAGGCCTGTGGTGCTAAAGTCATCTATTCCTATCCTAAGATCAAGGTACATTCCAAGATATGCTGCATTACCAGGGATGAACCCGACGGTAAGAAGTATTATGGCTATATAGGAACCGGGAACTTTAATAGTAAGTCCAGCAAGATCTACTGCGATCACGGTTTGCTTACCGCCGATCAACGGTTGACAAAAGAGCTTTTACGTGTGTTCCAGGTCTTAGAAGGCAAATTGATCATTCCCAGGAACAAACATTTAATGGTTTCACCTTTTACTACCAGAAGGCGTTTTGAAAAATTGATCGATCATGAGATAGCAAATGCCCGTCAAGGTAAGACCGCATCCATAACCGCTAAGATGAACTCACTGGAAGATGATGAAATGATTGACCTTTTATATAAAGCCGGGAAGGAAGGCGTGAACATAAGGCTTATCGTCAGGGGCTTTACCCGTTTAATACAGGAAAAGGAAAGACTGAGCGAGAACATCAGAATCACTAGTATCGTCGATCGTTTCTTAGAACACGGCAGGATCTATCATTTTCATCATAGCGGTGAGGAAAAGCTTTACATAGGAAGCGCGGACTGGATGAAAAGGAATCTGGACCGCCGTATCGAGGTCTTAACGCCTATTTATGATGAAGATCTGCAAGTAGAATTAAAACATATTTTACATTTGCAGCTCAACGATAACGTAAAAGCGCGTATCCAGGATGAAGAGGAAACGAACCGTTTTGTGGAAAGACAAAAGGACCAACCCATTATCCGCTCCCAATATGCGATTTACGATTATTTAAAAGAAAAACATGCAAAGCATCAGGATCGGCGGCGTTCCGGAACATTTTAATTATCCATGGCATCAGGGCATCAAAAAAGGTACGTTCGAAGCACAGCATATCCAGTTGGAATGGCACGACATGCCCAGCGGAACCGGCCAAATGAGCGATGCGCTGGAAAACAAGGAACTCGACCTGGCGATCATGTTGACCGAAGGTTGCTTGATGAAGATCAACCAGGGTTTACCGATCACAGTCATTCAGCAATACATCGCCACGCCGTTATATTGGGGAATTTACACACATCCGGACAGCAATTTTTCCAAAGATGAGTTCGTAGATAAGACAGTAGCCATTAGCCGATATGGCTCTGGTTCCCATCTAATGGCGATCGTGAACGCAAAAAAGAACGATCAGCCTACGGATAGCATGCAATTTTATTTGGCCCAAGACCTGAACGGTGCCATTCAAAGCCTTTATGATGGTCAGGCAGATTACTTCCTGTGGGAACATTTCATGACACAACCTTATGTGGACCGCGGTCAATTACGTTTCTTAGGCGATCGTCCTACGCCGTGGCCTTGCTTTGTCATTGCAGCGAGGAACGATTTCATCAATGCGCATTTTGATGATATAAAAAAACTGCTGCAAAGTATTAATCAAATCACCACTGGTTTTAAGCAACAACCCAAAATCGATCAATTTTTAGCGAAAGAATATCAACTAAAAGCTAAAAATGTTAAAGAATGGTTAGCCCTTACTGAGTGGAGTCAACAACAAATAAGCGACGAGTCTTTAAATCATATCCAGCATTATCTTAAAGCTATTGACTTAATTCAGGCTAAAAAATCACCCGAATTTTACACTCAATCATCTTAATGATTTTGAATGAATGTCCATTTAGGTTTGTAAATTGAATGACTTAGGCGATTGAATAATATTTAATTGACAATTTTCTGTGTTTGTTATGTAGCAAGTAATAAATCATTAGATTCTTTGTTTCCCTAAATGCCGATGAAGCTGTTCAGCTAGGAAAATAAATAACCGTAATGTTCCGAATTTCCCAAAGAAAATTTCTTTGCGTCCATTGGGTGCCTTAGCGGTGAATACTTGAGTTAAAAAAAGAGTAAGATAATTGCCATTGCAAATGTTTGCGAAAGGACTGCACTTTAAATACTTTTATTAGTAAGTTTACTTAATTTTAACATTGGTTATTGTAAAATTAATACTTTGATTTCATACATTTTAAAACCTACCTATATGTTTACGTTCAAAAAATATGAGAGATAAGCGCATATTATTTCACATAGGAATAGCTAAAACCGGAACAAAATTTTTACAACATAAAATATTTCCAAAAGTTGTTAATGCACACTATATTAAATCGTGTCATTATAAAAAATGTTTTAAGCTAATAGACACCAATCTATCAAAAAATATTTTGCTTTCCCGAGAGTTTGACCGGCAACTTAAAGATGAACTGCTTTTATTTTCAAAAAAAAACTATAATGTCCAAATTATAATGGTTTTAAGGCGTCATGAAGAATACATCGCATCTCAGTACAGACGTTTTATAAAAAATGGCTATAGATTTGAATTTGAAGATTTTATTGATTTAAAAGACAATCAGGGTTTTTTTAAAAAGGAACACTTGCTGTTTTATGATCAAATTAAGTTTATAGAAAAAACCTTTGGTAAGCCTCCTATTGTGCTTAACTATGACACTTTAAAAAAACACCCGGATGAATTCTTATTAAATTTACTTAATAAAACGGGACTTGTACTTGAAAGTGATAAAATATCATTTAAACGTCGTCATAGTTCTTATGATGAAAATCAATTGATTTTTATCAAGCGCGTTTGTAGATTTATCAACTTAAGAAAGCGCCGTATTTTTGATAACTCGGTTTGTCATTTTTGTCACAATTTGATAAACGCCGGTTTGCGTTATGGATTGTTGTTTATAGGAAGTCTAACAAAAGCCAATTCTAGTCTTATAGATGATGAACAGTTGAATAAGATACGCGATTTTTATAAAGATGATTGGGAGAAAGCTATGCAGTATACACAGCAGTAAAATAGAATTATTGACTATTACTTTTGTGAACAGATTTCTCAAATAATCAATGTTTTATAATTGCGCTAAACCTCAACTTGGTTAGGAGGTATTCCATTAACCAGTAAAATATTGTTGCGCATTCCTCGTTTTAAGTAGCGTATATTTATATCTTTGACTTGGTAAAATCAATTGTTTCATGTATAGGAATTTCATCATATCTGGTTTACTTGTTTTCTTTTTTTCTTTGACTTCACAAGCGCAGCAAACAGAAGCTTATGTAAATCCCGTGGCTACTTATCAAAAAGCGCTGACCTTATATCAAAATGAACAGTATCAGGCGGCGCAGAAAATATTTGGTCAGCTACAAAATGATCAACCAGATGAGCAACTGCAGGTAAACAGCCAGTATTATTATGCTGTTTCTGCGATCAAAAGAGATCAGCAGGGTAGCGAAGAACTGATGGAAGATTTTGTCAATCAACATCCTACAAGTTCTAAACGCAACACCGCCTATGTTAATGTAGCAGATTATTATTTTAGAATAGGTAATTACAATAAAGCCTCTAAATGGTATAATCGAGTATCTAAAGGTAATTTATCTAGAGACGAAGTCATAGAATACTATTTTAATTTTGCTTATGCCTCATTTAAATCGGGTAATAAAAAACGGGCCAGAAAATATTTTGAACGTGTAAGAGATAATAGAACCTATGGCTCGCAAGCTAAATACTACATAGGTTTTATGGCGTATGAAGATGATGATTACCAGCAAGCAAGTAGGAATTTTGAACAAGTAAAAACCGATGAACCGGCTGATAAGAACCTTTCCTACTTTCAAAGTGATATGAATTTTAAGCTGGGCAACTTTAAAAAAGCTATCCAACTGGCTAAGGAACAGCTACCTAAATCTAATTACAGAGAAAAATCAGAGTTAAATAAAATTATAGGAGAAAGTTATTTTAATTTGGAGCAATATGAGCAGGCGATCCCCTATTTAGAAAAATATGAAGGAAAGCGTGGTAAGTGGAATAACACAGACTATTATCAATTAGGCTATGCCTACTACCAGCAGGCTAACTATCAGAAAGCCATAGCTTCTTTTAATAAAATTATAAACGGTAAAAATTTTGTAGCACAAAATGCTTACTATCATTTGGCACAAGCCTATTTAAAATCGGGCAAAAAAACCGAAGCCCTTAACGCATTTAAAAATGCGTCTGAAATGCCTTACAATAAAAAAATTAAAAAAGATGCTTATTTTAATTATGCAAAACTCAGCTTCGAGATTGGCAATACCTATGCCAGTGTTCCGGAAGTCCTGCAATCTTACTTAAAACAATATCCAAATAGTGAAGGTGCAGATGAAATAAGCCAACTTCTCATCGAAGCTTATGTTAATAGTGATGATTACGAATCTGCGCTAGACTTATTAACCGGAAGCAGCCAATATGAAGAAAAAAAACGTTATCAAAAAATAGCTTATGAGTATGGCATTGAGTTATTTAAAGATGATCAGTACAAAAAAGCAGATAATTATCTCAACAAATCGCTTCAGGAAAGAGTTGATGATAAATATACCGCTTTAGCTACTTTTTGGAAAGCAGAATCAGCTTATCAACAGGCGCGTTATGATGAGGCTGTTATAGGTTTTAAAGAATTTAAAGGCTTACCGAAAGCTCGTCAAACAGAGATTTATCAACAAATTGATTATCAATTAGGGTACGCCTATTTCAAAACACAAAATTACAAATCTGCTGAAAAACATTTTGGTGATTTTAAAGCGACTACAAATCAGGAAAGCTTAAAACATGACGCGCTCATAAGATTAGGAGACACTCACTTTGCGCAAGGTGATTACTGGCCGGCGATGGAAGCCTACAACGATGCTAAGGCCATACCTAATTTTAGAAGCGATTATGCTTTTTATCAAAAGGCTATTAGCTATGGATTTGTAGAACGGAATGGACGAAAGATTGAAGAACTGGAAAAATTTCTACAGACCTTTGATCAATCGATTTATCGCGATGATGCCATTTATCAATTGGCCAACACTTATATTGCTGAAAATCAAAGCAACAAAGGCATCAATACCTACAAACGACTTACACAGGAATATCCTAACAGTAGATTTGTGCCTAAGGCACTTTCTAAACAGGCTTTAGTAGAGTACAACTCAGGCGATAACAGACAGGCTTTAGCCATATTTAAACAGTTAGTAAAAGATTATCAAAATACTGATGAAGCGCTAGATGCAGTTCAAACCGTAAGGGAAATTTATATTGATTTAGGCGAACCGGAAGCTTACGCAGGGTGGGTTAAAAAGTTAGATTTTGTTAATATTGATAATGAAGAAATCGACAAGACCACTTTTCAGTCAGCTGAAAAAAGTTTCATCAATGGAGACAAAAATAAAGCCATAACCGGGTTTAGAAAGTATTTAGATCAATTTCCAAAAGGGCGATATGCGTTAGATAGCCATTTTTACTTAGCACAGATGCTTTATAATCAGGAAAAATATGAGCAGGCTCAACCACATTATCAATATGTGATTAATCAACCTAAAAATAATTTTACGGAAGAATCTTTAAGCAGATTATCAGAAGTTTACCTAAAACAGAACACCTACAGCTCTGCCATTCCATTATTAGAACGCCTGGAGCAATCAGCTTCATTCACACAAAATGTTTTATTTGCCCAGACTAATTTGATGAAAGCTTATTACAAAACCAAACAATATGAGAAAGCCATAGATTATGGAAAAGATGTTTTAAATGAAAAATCTATTGATAAATCTATAAAAAGCGATGCGCATGTATTTATCGCCAGATCTGCGATGAAATTAGATAGAAAAGATTTAGCGCGCTCTTCTTATGAAAATGTAGAAACATTTGCCCGTGGTGAAAGAAAAGCAGAAGCGCTTTATTTTAAAGCTTTGTTCCTCAATGAAAATGGTGAATACAAAGAATCAAATAAAGTAGTTCAAGATATTACTAAAAACTATTCCAATTATAAAAAATACAGTTATAAAAGCTTGGTTTTAATGGCCGATAACTTCTACAGTCTAAACGACAGTTATCAGGCAAATTATATCCTGGAAAACATTATTCAAAAAACCGATGATTATCCGGAAGTAAAGCAAGCAGCTGAGGAACTTCAGGCAACAATTAAGCAAGAAGCCGCTAAAACCAATTCTTCAGTAGAAGCTGAGGAAGCGGTCAAGGACACGATTAATAAAAATTAGGCTTTTTTAATAATGTGTTAATTGCGTCTTCTAGAATTAGAGCTTTTAGAATATCTTTTTGTGTTCCTTTGTTTCTGTGGATTATGAGGCACTGTTGAAGCATTTGGATCCGGTTCAAAACCTTCTATGATATCTTTTCTGATCTTAAAGCCTATCAGTTTTTCTATATCTCTTAAAAACACAGTTTCATCTGCACAGACTAATGATACGGCAAGTCCGCTGGCTCCTGCTCTACCCGTTCTACCTATTCTATGAACATAGTCTTCTGAAACATTGGGTATTTCAAAATTTACTACATGCGGTAGAAGTGGAATATCTAATCCTCTAGATGCGATATCCGTAGCCACCAGTACTTTCACACTTCCGGATTTAAAACCCGCTAGCGCATTCGTTCTGGCGGTTTGGCTTTTATTACCATGGATAGGCGCTGCACTTATTTTTGCGGCTTCTAACTTTTTAACCAACTTGTTAGCACCATGTTTGGTTCTTGTAAATACCAAAACCTGCTCCCAGTCGTCATCTTTGATTAACTTGATAAGAAGATCAGGTTTCTTAGCTTTAGCCACCCGATAAACTTGTTGCTCAATGGCATCAACGGTAGTATTTTCCGGAGTAGATTCAACAGAAACAGGATTTTTTAAAAATGCTTTTGATAGACTTCTGATCTCTTTAGAGAAAGTAGCTGAAAACAATAGTGTTTGCCGTTCATCTGGAATAAGACCCATGATTTTTTTTATATCTCTCAAAAAGCCCATATCTAACATTCTATCAGCTTCATCAAGCACCAGAATCTCAACTTGTTTTAAAGACAATAATCCCTGATTATTTAGATCAAGTAATCTTCCGGGCGTAGCGATTAATATATCTACCCCGTTTTTTAAGGCTGACACCTGTGGTTTTTGACTTACACCACCAAAAATTACAGTTGATCTAAGGTTTTCAAACTGTCCATAATCTTTGACATTTTGCTGAACTTGCGCTGCTAATTCACGCGTAGGTGTAAGCACTAATGCGCGAACCGGTCTTCTTTTTGAAAGTTTTTTTTGAGATAGTAACTGAAGCATGGGTAAAGTAAATCCCGCTGTTTTTCCTGTACCGGTTTGGGCAGAGGCCAGAACATCTTTCCCTTCTAAAACTAAAGGAATAGCTTTTGATTGGATAGTTGTTGGGGAATCGTAACCCTGTTGGCTTACTGCTTTAACAAGGGAATCTGTTAGCCCTAATGACTTAAATGACATAGTTTTTTTTTGAGTGAATGAAATAGCTCAATAGAATATTATGCCATTTCTTTGTGAAGTGCAAAGGTACGTTTAATTAATTTAGAGAAATAAAAATACGATATATTTGAAAAAGAAACCCTACGATGAAAATTATTTTACTCCCTATTTGCTTTTTAGTGTTTATAAACAGTTCATCCCAAAAGGCTGAAAATACTGTGAACGCGTTTTTTAAAGCGCTTAATACTAAAGATGTTGAAACACTAAACCATCTAACTTTAGATGATATGCAACTTCATAGCTTAACTTTAGATGAGGATGCCACACTAACGTCATCAACGAAAATAAAGTTTATTAATAGTATAAAATCTATCCCGTCAAATGTCAACATTGAGGAGCGCATATCTGATATCAAAACATTAAAATCAGATTATCTTATTCAATTTCAGGTGCCTTATGAGTTTTACATAGATGGAATACTGTCACATAAAGGAACAAATGTGTTGACTTTAGTCAACACAACAAATGGTTGGCGGATCAGTTATATAGCCGATACCCGGGAAAAATCAAATAGATGAAATAACACAATCATGATCTATACCATTCATAATGATAAACTTATATGTAAAATATCCTCAGAAGGAGCAGAAATACGCTCTTTAGTTGATAAAAACTCCGGTAGAGAATACATTTGGCAGATCGATCCAGAGATTTGGGGAAGCACCTCGCCAGTACTATTTCCGGCTATAGGTAAGATCAAATCAGGTAAAATTGAATACCAAGGTCAAACTTTTGATATGCCAAAACATGGTATCATTCGTCATAATGGCGATTTAGATTTTACTCAATATGCCGATGATCATTGCTCATTTAAACTGGAAAGTTCAAATCAAACCCTAAAGCAATACCCGTTTCAATTTTTCTTTGAAGTTGATTATAAATTAATTGAAAACCGCCTTGTGATGACTTATTTTATCAAAAACAAAGATAATATTGATATGTACTTCAATTGTGGCGGTCATACAGCCTATGCTTGCCCTTTAAATGGAAATATCAGGTTATCTGATTATGTGATTGAATTTCCAAAAACAGTAAATTTAAAAGCTGCTACACTCGGCAAAACCGGTTATCTATCCAATAAAATGAGAGATATCAAAACAGATGGCAACTTGCTGTCTCTTTCAAAAACACTTTTTGATGAAGATGCCCTCATCTTTAAAGGTTTAGACGTCGATTGGGTTAGACTTAGGCATCGGGATGCACAGAAAGGTGTAATGGTTAAATTTAAGGATTATCCAAATTTAGCCTTATGGGCGAAGCCAGGTGCCGATTATGTTTGTATAGAACCCTGGTTAGGTTTACCAGATCATGAAAACGAGTCCGTTGATATCACTCAAAAAACTACCTATAAACAATTACCACCAGAAAGCGGAATGTCAATTGCTATCGAGACTTTAGTAGAGTAGATTTTATAAATCCAAATTTATTTAGAGACTGTGCTATTTTAAATGTATGAGATTTAAAAATAATAAAATTATAATATTGATCACCAAAGCATTGAAATTTCATGGTGAGCCTGTCCAACTACGGTGTGCCGGAATATGACCTTGAAAAATAATTCATCATTCTTTATTCCAGCGCATGGCACATCGAAAATTGCCGTGTAAATTTTAACCATGCGGTGATACATTCATCTTATCGATAAAAGAGATCTTTTACAATGACAAATAATTGTAATTTTGCATAAAAAAAGAATCCATGAGCAAATATGATGTTACGGTAATAGGCTCCGGTCCCGGCGGATACGTGGCTGCGATAAGATGCGCGCAATTAGGTTTAAAAACTGCTATTATAGAGCGTTACGCCACAAAAGGCGGGACTTGCCTAAACGTTGGTTGTATACCATCTAAAGCCTTGTTAGACTCTTCTCATCATTTTGAAGAAGCCACGAAGAATTTTGCCGATCACGGTATCGATATCGACGGCAAGCCCAAGGTCAATATGAAGAACATGATGAAACGTAAATCCGATGTCGTTGATCAGACCACCAAAGGCATCGATTTTTTGATGGATAAGAACAAGATCGAATCATTCCAGGGACACGCCTCATTTGTTGATGAACATACTATTAGTATCAAAGGTGATGATGGTAAAACGCAGGAAATAGAAACGAAGAATACCATAATTGCCACCGGTAGTAAACCCAATGAACTCCCATTTGCACCATTGGACAAAGAGCGGATCATTTCTTCCACGGAAGCTCTTTCCTTGCAGGAAGTGCCTAAACATTTGATATTAGTTGGCGGTGGTGTCATCGGGTTAGAATTAGGTCAGGTCTATAAAAGATTAGGTGCTGATGTAACTGTTATAGAATATTTAGATCATATCATCCCTAGTATGGACAAGTCCTTAGGAAAAGAAATGATGCGTGTGATGAAAAAACAAAAGGTGAAGTTCAAACTTTCGCATCAGGTAACGGATATCAAGCGCGATGGTGATGAAGTTACCGTTAAAGCCAAAGATAAAAAAGGCAAAGAGGTGAGCTTTACCGGCGATTACTGTTTGGTTTCCATAGGGAGAAAACCCTACACTGCCGGGCTGAATGCTGAGAAAGCCGGCGTTGAGCTGAACGATAAAGGTCAGGTTAAAGTTGGCAAAAATCTTAAAACAACCGCTGATTCTATTTATGCGATTGGTGATGTGATAGAAGGTGCGATGTTAGCCCATAAAGCAGAAGAAGAAGGCACTTTTGTCGCCGAAGTTATCGCCGGACAGAAACCGCATATAGATTACAATTTGATACCCAATGTTGTTTATACATGGCCGGAAGTTGCCTCTGTTGGCAAATCTGAAGAGCAATTGAAGGAAGAAGGCGTTGAATATAAAAGCGGACAATTCCCGATGCGTGCATTAGGCAGGTCGCGTGCCAGTGGAGATATAGATGGTATGATCAAGATATTGAGCGATAAAACTACAGATGAAGTCCTGGGCGTCCACATGATCGCCGCTCGTGCCGCTGATTTAATTGCAGAAGCGGTTACAGCTATGGAATTTAGAGCCAGCGCCGAGGATATTTCAAGAATGAGCCATGCGCATCCCACTTATGCTGAAGCCGTTAAAGAAGCAGCATTAGCTTCTACGGATGATCGACCGTTACATATTTAATGTCAGTTAATCCATTGAATAATTAATAAGTATTATTTAAGTTGATTTCATTATAATAGTTTATCCTATTAAGCCGTTTATTTTTATCTTATTTTAAAAATTATTGATATAGCCTAAGAATTAAATAAAATCAGTAGTTGATATTAAATCATCCCAAACTGATTCAATTTAAATATTATATTTAAATTTGCTTTAATTTAACTTTTTATGTCAGACACTATATTATCACTCAAAAATGCCGCCATATATCAGCGAGAAACTTTGATTCTAACCGATGTTAACGTGTCTATAAACAAAGGTGAATTTGTGTATCTTATCGGAAAAACTGGTACCGGTAAGAGTAGTTTTATGAAAACACTTTACGGAGACTTACCGCTTAAAGATGGTGAAGGTTTTATAGTTGATTACGATTTAAGAAAGCTCAAAGAAAAAAACATCCCTTATTTAAGAAGAAAGTTAGGCGTTGTTTTTCAAGATTTTAAATTACTCAATGACAGAACGATACATGACAATCTACATTTTGTATTAAAAGCAACTGGCTGGAAAGACAAGCCAAAAATGGATGATAAAATTAAAGAAGTGCTTAAAAGAGTAGGTATGAATACTAAAAATTTTAAATATCCCTATCAGTTATCCGGCGGAGAGCAGCAACGCGTTGGTATTGCACGAGCCTTGCTAAATGATCCCGAGCTCATTCTGGCTGATGAACCTACCGGAAATCTCGATCCGCAAACCTCATTAGAAGTGATGGATGTTTTAAGACAAATCAATAATAATGGCAACACTATTCTTATGGCAACTCATGACTATGCTTTATTACTCAAGTATCCTTCTAAAACCCTAAAATGTGATGGTCAAAAGGTCTTTGAAGTCGTTCAAAAAGAAAAAAAGGCAATTTAGAATGTTAAAAAAAGTATATTTATTAATAAGCTGTGTTTTAATTACGGCATGTCAAAACGAAAAATCTGAAATGAAGCTACCCAAAAACAATACTTTAATTCAGGAATGGAAAGGAGATTATGGCGGTGTTCCGGCATTTGATAAAATGGAACTCACCGATTTAGAAGAAGCTGTAGAAGTAGGTATAAAATTGCATTTACAAGAACTTGATACTATTGCTAATGAAACATCTGAGCCTACATTTAAAAACACTATTGAGGCAATGCAGGCTTCCGGTAAGGTCATAGACCGTGTATTTACTTATTATGGTATATGGAGCAGCAATTTATCATCTGAAAAATTCAGAAAGATTCAAACTAAATTATCGCCAAAAATTTCTGAATACCAATCTAAAATCACTCAAAATACACAGCTTTTTGAACGGATAAAGGCAGTTTATCAAAAAAGCGAAAACGATGAATTATCATCCCAAAAGCAAAGAACACTTGAATTGATTTATCAGGATTTTGAAATGAGTGGTGCAAATTTAGGAAAAGCCGGCAAAAAACGCTATGCCGCCATCAACAAGGAATTATCTAAACTTTACACCAAATTTTCTAATAATATTTTACATGATGAAGAAAACTACGCTACGCTATTTACTAAAGAACAATCTTCAGGCTTACCAGAGTCATATTTAGTATCAGCTAAAGAAACCGCTAAAGCATTGGGCTATCCTGATCAGTACGCGGTTAGCAATACAAGATCTTCTATAGATCCATTTTTAACTTTTGCTGATAATAGAAAAATGCGCCAAAAAGTTTGGACTAATTATTACAATCGAGGTGATAATGGTGGCGAATATGATAATAATGAGATTATCAAGCAGATTTTAAAATTAAGAGATGAACGTGTTGAGCTTTTGGGCTACGACAATTATGCCCAGTGGCGATTGCAAGATCGTATGGCTAAAAACCCTAAAAATGCAATGAATTTGTTGATGAATGTATGGCCGGCTGCCATAGCTAAAGTTGATCAAGAGGTTGCCGCCATGCAGAAAATCGCAGACCAGGAAGACTTAAATATTAAGATAAAACCGTGGGATTATAGATATTATGCAGAAAAGGTAAGGCAACAGAAATATGATATTAATTCTGAAGAAGTAAAGCAATATTTAGTATTAGACCAATTAACACAAGCCTTGTTTTATGTAGCTAATCAGCTATTTGGTTACTCATTTAAAGAAATTAAAGATGGAAGTATTCCTGTTTTCCAGGAAGATGTCCGGGTATTTGAAGTTAATAACACCAAATCCGGTAAAAACATAGGTTTATTTTACTTAGATCCCTACGCCAGAAAAGGTAAACGCTCAGGCGCATGGGCTACAACTTATAGATCTTATACAGATTTTGAAGGTGCTAAAAAAGTATTAGCCTCTAATAATTCAAATTTTGTTGAAGGAAAAGAAGGTGAACCAATTTTGATTTCGTGGGATGATGCAGAAACTTTATTTCACGAGTTTGGCCATGCTTTACATTTTTTAAGTGCAGATGTTTCCTACCCAAAACTTAATAGCGGCGTCCGTGATTACACAGAATTTCAGTCACAACTATTAGAAAGATGGTTGTATACAGATCAAGTCATTAATCAGTTTCTTAAGCATTATGACACAGGTGAACCTATGCCTCAATCTCTGGTAGCCAAACTTAAAAAATCATCTACCTTTAATCAGGGCTTTGCCACAACTGAATATCTGGCTTCTGCTATCATGGATTTAAAATACCATACCACAGATCCGGAAAAAATAAATCCGGATGAGTTTGAGAAAAATACTTTAGATCAATTAGGAATGCCTGATGAGTTAGTTATGCGGCATAGAACACCACATTTTGGCCACGTCTTTTCAGGTGAAGGCTATGCAACTGGCTATTACGGTTACCTATGGGCAGATGTTTTAACATCTGATGCAGCTGAGGCTTTCGCTAAAGCTGACGATGGATTTTACGATAAAGATTTAGCAGATAAGATGGTGAAATATTTATTTGCGCCCAGAAATGCGATTGACCCCGCTAAAGCTTTTAGACAATTTAGAGGTAGAAATGCTAAAATAGAGGCGCTTATGAGAGATAGAGGATTTCCTGTATCCGATAAAAATTAAGCTTTGACATTTTGATCAGTTTTTTGATACCTACGTATAATTATGATGCAAGACCTCTTGTTGATCAACTTAAACAACTTGCCGTACAAGCTGGTATTGATTACGAAATATTAGTCAATGATGATGGCAGTCAACAAAAAACAACAGAAAATCAAAAAATTAATGATTTTGAAAAATGTTTTTTCCAAAAAAACAATAAAAATTTGGGTCGCGCCGGCAATATCAATCGATTGGTTCAAAGAGCAAAATTTAGATATTGTATTTTGCTAGATTGTGATGTCAAACCTTTAAGAAATGATTTTTTAGCTGCTTATTTAAAGCTTTGCCAACCTAATCAAATCTGCTTTGGTGGTATTAATTATGACAATCAAAAACCTGAAAATGGCATACTAAGATGGAAATACGGTATTTATCAGGAAGCCAGAAACATCAAAGAACGTCAAAAACGTCCTTATAGATACTTATTAACCTCGAATTTATTATTTGATAAATATCTTTTTAAACACAAACTTTTTAATGATCAACTAAAATCATATGGTTATGAAGATTTGCTTTTAGTACAATATCTTAAACAGAAAATTATAAAAGTTAATCATATAGATAATCCGGTAACGCATATCAATCTGGAGACTTCTGAAATCTACTTACAAAAAACGCAGACTGCACTCGTCAACTTAGCGCAGCTGGTTAAACAAAATAAAGTAGATGTAAGTTTAACCGGCGTTTCATATTGGGGAAATAAGTTACATAAGTTGAAGATTTCAAAACTTTACAAGTTGGTTTTCAAAACTTTTAAAGCTATTCTAGAAAAAAATAGTTTAGGTAAAAAACCTAACCTTATCCTATTTAAAATGTATAAATTAGGATTTTATTTAAATCAATTTTAATGCCTTTTTTCTCTGTCTGTATTCCGCTTTACAATAAGGCAAATTTTATAGCAAAAACTTTGCAATCAGTTGTAGATCAAAATTTTAAAAATTTTGAAATACTCATCTGCGATGATGGTAGCACTGATCATAGTGTAGCTAAGGTCAATAAATTTAAAGACGAACGCATCAAATTGATTCAGCAGGATAATCAAGGTGCAGCATCAGCCAGAAATAAGACAATTCAGGCATCATCAGGAGAATACATAGCTTTTTTAGATGCAGATGACCTGTGGCAAAAAAATCACCTAAACACATTACATCAATTAATCTGTGATTATTGGCAGGCTAAGTTATTTGCTACTAATTATAAAATTCAATCTTTAAACGGCAAACACCGACTGCCTTTTTTTAGTCATCAGCTCAAGACTGGATTTGTGGATGACTATTTTTTTGAAAGTTTAAGCGATCCGGTGATGACTTGCTTTAATTCTGCTGTTCATCATTCAGTATTTAAAGAAATTGGGTATTTTAATTCTGATTATAGAACCGGCCAAGATGTTGATTTTGCGATAAAAGCAAACCTCAATTTTCGTTTAGCCTATCATGAGGAACCTACAGTTATTTATCATCAGACAACTGAAAACAATCTGGCAAAAACCCAATTCAACCAAGATAGATTAGCTTATATACAGGCTTACGATGATTTAGCTAAGAAGCACAAAAGCCTGGCTCATTATTTAGCCGTTAATAGATTTGCCTTAATACTAAAAAGTAAACAAGCAGGCGATGATGTTTGGAAAGAAGCTAAGAAAGGACTTGATGTTAGTTGCTTAAACAAGAAACAGAAAATCTTACTAAAATGTTCCGGTAATCAGTTAAGGCTTTTGAAAAAAGCACAGCTTTTGCTATCAGAGTCAGGCTTATATTTATCTCCTTTTAAGAATTAATCTTTATAAAATTTAGCGTCTCTTTTAAGCTTACCCATTTTAAGGGCTGCCATAGCCGCTTCAACACCTTTATTACCTTTTTCTCCACCAGACCGCGCTTTAGATTGCTCAATATTATTATCGGTTAAAACACAAAATATAACAGGGATATCACCTTCTACATTAAGTTGCTGAATACCATTAGTCACGCCCTGGCAGACAAAATCAAAATGTTTTGTTTCACCCTGAATAACATTACCAATAACCACAATAGCATCTAACATATCAAAGCTTTCAGCCATTTTTTTAGCACCGTAAACCAGTTCAAAACTGCCGGGTACATTCCATTTCACAATGTTTTCTTTAATCACACCGGCATCAATCAGAGTGTCAAAACCACCTTGAAAAAGGTTTTGGGTAATTTCTTCATTCCATTCAGCAACAACAAATCCTATTCTATAACTTTCAGGTTGATCTAAGTCAGGTAAATTCAATCCTGCATCATCATAATTTGCTGTAGCCATATATTATTTCATTGCCATTGCTTTACCTATAAAGGCGTCTATGTTTTGTGCAGATTGAGAATCAGGATAGTTTTCTTTGATTTGTTCAAAGTATTGAAGTGCTTTATCTGAGTTACCTATTTCTAAAGCAGTAATACCCGCTTTAAACAAAAACATAGGCGTTGTAAACTCATTATCAGATACATTAGAAGCTTGCTCAAAGTAATCCAGGGCATCTTTGTTTTGCTCTAAACCTAGAAAAGCTTTTCCAATGGCGCCTTTGGCTAATGCCGGTAAAATGGGATCATCAGAACTAAATTGATCTAAGTGCTCTATAGCTTTTTGCCATTCTGATAAATTAAGATAGGCCATACCCGCATAATAGTGTGCTAGGTTTCCTGTTTTTGTTGAGCTATATTCTTCTGCGATATCAAGTAAGCCTAAATTATTATTGATACCATTAAGCGATAAATTGAATAGTGAATCTTTAACTTTTTGAGATTGCGCCTCTACAGCCTGATCAAAATGCTGTTGTGGTAAATCTATTTTTTTTACGGCTTCAGCTTGTTGAGGGTTTACAATAAATTTGTTATATCCTAAATACCCTAACACGCCAATAGCAATGACGGCGATAACTCCAATAATATAATTTTGATATTTACCGATGAAAGCTTCGGTTTTTCCGGCTTTTTCATCAAGCGTATTAAAAACATCAGCTGTTGTTGAATTTTGTTCCTGCTGTTCGGCTTTTGTCTTTTTTGATGAACCTTTCTTTTTGTATGTAGCCATATCTAAATTTAAATTAAGTTGGCAAAAATATAACTTTTATCGCTAAAGATATAGTAAATTCGCCTTATTTTTAAATTCAAAAAGAATAGGCTTAACTATATGCAATTAACTCAACTTCACCTGATCAACTACAAACATTTTCAAGAAGTTTCCTATAATTTTGATACCGCTGTTAATTGTTTAGTAGGCAAAAACGGTGTAGGCAAAACTACCATATTAGATAGTATTTATCATTTAGCATTTGGGAAAAGCTATTTTAATCCTATCAGTCGCCAGAATATCAAGCATGGTGAAATTTTTTTTATGATTGATGGTGTTTTTGATACTGAAGAACGTCAGGAAAAAATCACCGTATCATTTAAGAAAAATGAAAAAAAAATCATTAAAAGAAATAATAAAGCTTATGACCGTATTAGCGATCATATAGGTAAAATAGGATTGGTAATTATTTCACCTACAGATCAGGATTTGATTAAAGAAGGTAGTGACGTCAGGCGAAAATTCATGGATGGCGTTATAAGTCAAAATGATCAAAACTACCTTAATACCTTAATAGATTACAATAAGGTGCTATCTCAACGCAATGCTTTATTAAAGTATTTTGCGGCTAATCGCACTTATCAATCTGATACCTTAGCCGTTTATGATCAGCAATTAGTAGAATTTGGAGACATTATATATGAAAAAAGAAGAGCATTTGTAGACAAATATGCGCCACTGCTTGCAAAGCGTTATAAAACTATTTCCGGAAGCCGTGAAGACGTTACCATTGCGTATCAATCACAACTGGAAAAAGAGCGTTTAAAAAATCTACTGCAAAATCAACAACAAAAAGATTTGCAATATCAATTTACATCAGTAGGTACGCATAAGGATGACCTTAAAATGAAACTTAATGGGTATCCTATCAAAAAATTCGGTTCTCAGGGTCAACAAAAATCTTACTTAATCGCTTTAAAATTTGCGCAATACGATTTTATGATGGCTACAAAAGGTATTAAACCTATTTTATTGCTCGATGATGTTTTTGATAAATTAGATCAAGACCGTGTACATCAGCTAATAAGAATGATTGCAGAAGATAAAATGGGACAATTATTTATAAGCGATACAGATTCAGAACGCACGGAAACCGTAGTTAAAAATAATGTTGATGAATTTAAACTGATAAGCTTATGAAAAAGATATTTTACACCTTTCTGTTGATTATGTTGATAAGCTGTGGCAAAGAAAGACAGTTTAGCCGAGTAGAAGATTTAAACGGCTATTGGCGAATTGTAAAAGCTGAAATTCCTAAGGTAATTATTAAAGAATATAAAGGTGGTTTAAAGCTGGATTATATCAGTCTGGATAAAGATTCTACTGGTATAAGAAAAAAGGTGAAAGTTAGTATGATAGGGAAGTTTAAGACGACGCCTAATAGTCAAAGTATTCAATTGATTCAAGAAGATGATGAAATGAAAATCAAGTGCAAGACACCTTATAGCACGTGGAAAGAAAACGTAATTCATTTGTCAAAAGATAGTCTGGTATTAAAAAATCAGGATGATAAATTGTATATTTATAAAAAATATAGTGTCGATGAAATCAAATGATCCCAATCGCCATAAAGATGATTTATCCTTATCTCCTTTAATTAAACAGTTCAAGAAGAAATATAAACTTGAAAAAAAATTAGATGCTGTTGAGCTTGAAAAAATATGGCATAGCGAATTAGGCAAAGGCATTTCAGGATATACTAAAGCTGTTGAGTTTAAAAGAGACACACTATATGTATGGCTAAACTCTTCAGTAATAAGAGAAGAATTGAGCTATGGTAAAAGCCGAATCATAGAGATGCTTAATCAAAAACTGGGCAAAGAATCTGTTAAAAAATTAGTTTTTTACTAACTACCCCTATTCAAGCAAAAATATTAAATGACCTCCTAAAAACATTGTAATAAGTTTATCAGTTACCTAACATAACAGGCATTACTAACATGGTAACCTCTTCTCCATCTTCAAGACCATCTACCGGATTTAATATGCCGGCTCTATTAGGCAGACTCATATTAAGCTGCACTTCTTTTGATGATAAATTAGAGAGCATTTCTATTAAAAATTTTGAGTTAAAGCCGATTTCTATATCATCACCCTGATAGTCGCAGGTGAGTCTTTCTTCTGCTTGATTAGAGTAATCATAATCTTCAGCTGACACATTCAGTTCAGCGCCGGCTATTTTCAACCTAACCTGATTAGTGGTTTTATTAGCAAATATTGATATACGTTTTAATGTGCTTAAAAATTGAGCGCGATCTATTACCAGAACATTAGGGTTTTCATCGGGAATAACAGCCTCATAATTAGGATATTTACCTTCGATTAAACGACAGGTCATTTCCAAATCTCCCATAAGAAACTGAGCATTAGTCTCGTTATATTTAATGTGGACTTCATCATCATCTTGTTCTAAAAGATTAGATTTTATCAAATTTAATGGTTTTTTAGGCATGATAAAACTAAAGTCATTATCCGCAGCAATATCAGTACGCTTATATCTTACAAGTTTATGCGCATCTGTAGCGACAAACCTAAGTTCATCAGTTTTAAATTCAAAAAACACACCGTTCATCTGCTGATGCAGGTCATCGTTTCCTGTGGCAAAAATTGTTTTAGAAATTGCCTCGCCCAGCAATGCATTGGGCACTAAAATAGACTGCGGGTCTTCAAGATTGGAAGCTCTTGGAAATTCTTCTGTACTTTCATAAGCTACTGAATAATGTCCTGAGTTAGTGCTTATCTCAAGTTGTTGATTATCATTTTCTTCATCTTCATTTAAATGAAATGTGATCGGCTGTTCAGGTAATGCTTTTAAAGTATCTATAAGTATTCTTGCCGGTACAGCAATTTCAGCCTGATCATCTGATTCTACATGAAGATGTGCAGTAATCGTTGTTTGTATATCAGAGGCTGTTACTTTTAGCGCTTCGTGATCGAGCTCAAATAAAAAATAACTCAAAATTGGCATGGTTGAGTTGTTATCTAAAACTCCACCTAATAACTGAAGCTTTTTTTGCATTTCTTTGCTTGATATAATAAACTTCATATCTACTTTTTTTGACAAAGATATTTTAATTAAATTAATGTTATAACGTTAAATGCTTATATTTTTTAGTTATAGTTTTATTTAAATTATTATTTTGCACCAAAAATAACATTTAGATGAGACAAACAATTTACTCTTTATTGGTATTAATCACCTTTTCAGGTAGCCTATTTGCTCAAACGCAAGAAGAAAGACGAGAAATTACAAGCAATTATAATTTACAAAAGCTTAATGAATTAGAGGATAATTTTAAGTCTAAATATTTAGCCCAAAAAAAAGAAGCTGTTGCATACGCTTTAAGAAATAATATAGATATTATTATCGACAAAGAGAATGGCGGGATAGCTGTATTACAGCAAGTTTTAGAAGATGGTACTTTAATTTATTACGAAACTTCCAATGCCGGGTCTGCACAAACTTCAAGCACTGATGAACTTTACAATGGTGGTTCACTAGGTTTTAACTTAGATGGAACCGGAATTACGCTTGGCATTTGGGATGGCGGTCTTGTAAGAGATACACATCAAGAATTTAAGGGAAGGGTAACATTTGGTCAATCTGGTAACCTAAGTACTCACGGGACACACGTTGCTGGTACTATGGCTGCAGAAGGTGTAGACCCCAATGCTAAAGGAATGGCTTTTAATGCAGATATTATATCTTATGATTTTGGCAATGATTTGCCGGAAATGACTCAGGAAGCTTCTAATGGATTATTGATTTCTAATCATTCTTATGGGATTAGCCCTGACCAGTTTGGAGATGCCATTTTTGGTGCTTATATTACACAAGCAGCCGATTTAGACAATTTACTATACAACGCACCCTATTACTGTGTAGTATATGCAGCTGGTAATTCAAGAAACCAAGGCTATAATTCTAATGATAATGGCTATGATTTATTAACCGGTACTTCTAATGCTAAAAATGCTATAGTTGTAGCCAATGTTAACGAAGTAGCTAATTACAATGGCCCTAACAGTGTCAATATGTCAGTTTCATCTAGTTGGGGACCAACTGATGATGGAAGAATTAAACCTGATATTAGCGCAAAAGGGGTGAATGTATTTTCGCCTGTTGCCAGCAGTGATTCTGATTACGCAAGCTTTAGCGGCTCATCTATGGCCTCGCCAGGAGTCGCAGGTTCTTTAGCTCTAATTCAAGAATTACATAACGACTTAAACGGAAGTTTTGTAAGAGCTGCCTCCTTAAGAGCCATAATGATCAATTCAGCCAGAGAAGCCGGTAACGCTCCGGGGCCTGATTATAGATTTGGGTGGGGTTTGATGAATACGGAAGAAATGGCCAGAACTATTATTAATGATGGCTTTACGCATTTTTATGAAGAAAGAAGTCTTCAGAACAACTCTAACTATTCTAAGTCAGTTCAAGCAGTAGGTTCTAATACGCCACTGAAGGTTACAATTGCTTGGCAGGACATAGAAGGGTCTAATCAAAGTTTTAACGATGAAGATAACACCACGTCAAGACTAGTAAACGATTTAGATGTAAGAGTAACAGATGCTAACGGCAATGAAACTCAACCATGGTCTATGAATGCTACTGTTCCTTCATTACCTGCAAACAGAGGAGATAATAATACAGATAACGTAGAGCAAATCGTAGTTGACAATGCAGTAGGTAATTATACCATTGATGTAACACATAAAGGTAGCTTGCAAAATGCTCCACAAGATTATACTATAGTGATAAGCGGTATAGCTGAATCTAATTTTAACTTTTCGTCTGACGCTATACAAAAAGAAGTATGCGCTAATCAAGATGCTGTGTTTAACCTACAATTTTCTTCTTTAGCCTCTTATAACGGTCCTACCAGTTTTTCTACTTCAGGTTTACCGGGTAGTTTAACGGCTGACTTTAGCCCTAATAATTT
>JAVLBJ010000006.1:27958-45381 GCA_031581455.1 Psychroflexus sp.
TCATCAAGTAGTTTTACTAATGCCAGCTTTACCACAGAGCAATTAAACTGCTTAGCAACAGCTGCTTCTAATGATACACCGGTTACTATACCATCAACTTCACCGAACACACAAACGGCAACAGTGGACTTTAGCGCTGCTAATGATGTTTTAGTGCATGATATTAATGTTAATGTTGAAATCTCACATACCTATGTTTCAGATTTAACTTTAACACTTCAAAGTCCAGAAGGTACATCTATTGTCCTTTTACAAGAAGAATGCGGGAATAATGATGATATAGATGCGATTTTTGATGATACAGGTTTGGCGCTTAGTTGCGATTTTGTAGCACCTTCTATAAGTGGTACAATTTCACCCGTTGATAATTTAAGCAATTTTGTAGGTGAAGACCCTAATGGAATATGGACACTCAACGTAGAAGACGCCTTTGCTCAAGACGGTGGAGCAATAGATTCATTTAGCTTAGATATTTGCGATGGTACAGCTACCTTTTCAAATGAAAGCTTTACAGGTAATCAAGATGCATTTAGCATATATCCTAATCCGGCTAACGATTTTATTACACTTGAATTTTCTGAGGTTTCCGCACCGGCATCAGAAGTTAAAATATTCGATTTAAACGGGAAAATGGTTAAATCTTTTGACATAAATCGCTCTCAAACATCAAGTGTAGACTTAAATGTAGCTGATCTTTCAACAGGTGTTTACATAGTTAAAACTAAAAGCGAGCAAAGCAGCGCTGTCGAGAAGTTGATTATCAAGTAAATCATAAATTTCAAATCAAATTCATAAAAACTATCTCTTTTTAAGGGATAGTTTTTTTACATCCATTCTTTTTTGCTTTGATGCAAATAGTAATTTGTTTTATTCATGATATCAACTGCTTTATGATAGGGGATAAAGCGTATTGTTTTACTTCCGGCAGCCGTATAAATGACTAAATCAGTCAATTGAGACTTCTTTTGGATTATGCTTTGTTGTGCTGATGTAGACACGATCTTATAGCAAGGCAAGTAAGATGTTTTTGTGTGAATAGAACCGCTACCTATTTTTAAAAAATGCTCATTAAAACCTATATAACTTTTTTTAACTCTTAGATAATTAATCCAACCTGTAAAGAGAAAAATTAGAGACCCTACGATGTATCCTGTTAGAGGACTAAAAATAAAATAAGTAGGCGTAAGAAAAATAGCAGTCATGATCACCTGAAACCAAAACAACCTAAACAGATATCTAAAGTTTGATTTTGTATAAGAAAAATCTTGTTCTATTTGCTTATTAAAAAGCGTGTAAAATATTTCATTAAATTGCATGTAATTTACACCCACAATGCCTATTTTTTTGTTTTGATTAACTCTGCCAGATGAAGCCTGACTAACGTAGACATTACTTATATTAAATAATCGTTTAATAGGATTAGTCTCCCATTCAATTATTTGAGTCTTATTAACTTTTATAAATTTACTTTGTCTGTTGAATAATCCGTAATTAACCTCAAACCCGTCATCTCTACTAATTACTTTTAAATGATAATATTTTAATATTGCAGATATTACAGTAATCAAAAAACCCAGAATCAGTAAAAAAGTGATAAAAATAAATGTAAAGCTAATCGTTTTAGGAACTGAGTTATAAATTTGGTTATGAAAATCATCTTCTTCATAGAATATTCCAAAAAGATCGCTTATTAAATCATAGGTTGACGTTATGACCAGAAATATGATACCTATACCTTTAAAAAAATTAGAGCTCACACCTACTTTAAGTAACTGACTAATACTCAGCTTTAGTACAACTTTCGAGTTTGATTTTGAGTTTGATCTCTCTTGTTTATCGTTTAAAGTAACTTCAGTTGAGTCAGTAGTTTTTTCTCTTATTTCTATTAATTCCTGCTTTAAGGAATTAGCTTTAATTGATGATAACGCTTTAATTTTGACTTCTGCCTGTGTTGCTCCGGCAGTATCGATTTTAAGTCCTACAACCCCTAATATTTTTTGAGCCAGGTTTTGCTCGATACTTATATTTTGAATTCTATAAAATGGAATCTCAAGATTGCTCTTTTTAAACACCCCATAATCTAAACAAAACGCATCTTTACGTATATAAAATTGGTAGTTTAGATAATATTTATAGGAATAAAGCAGCTGTAATACAATTAATACAAATAAAAGCGCGAAAAACAACCACAGATAATCAGTTCTTATTTTCTCGTTGATAAATGGTAAGACAATTATGTAAATGTTTTGTTTGAACCGCTTTAAGAGATCCGTAAAGAAAAGTACAAAAACACCTTGAAAAGACTGTCGTTGTGGTAATGTAAATACACTCTCATCATTCATCTTTAACCTTATGTAATACTTTAGATTTTAATTTTTGGGCAGTGTCTAGGTCTAAACCTGAAATCTTTAAGTCTCCGGTAGACTCGCCGGCGGTATATATAGCTAAAGCATATAATTTATATTGCCGCATCAATAAATCCTGTTTTATTTCTATATGCTGTATGCGACTAAATGGCACAATAGTCTCTTTTGTTACAAAGAAACCATGCCGGTAAATGATGTCTAATTCTCTCAGAGCAAATTGTCTAATAGGAAACCCTATAAAAAACTCCATATAGATCATAGTAAATATCAAAAGACTTAAAACCGATACTAACAATGGTATCCATAAAGGAAGTAGTATAAAAACAAAAAGCACTGCAATTAATAGGCCTGTGACAATTAAACCAATTGAAAATCTTATGATTAAAATATTTTTAAAACCAGGATGTATAGGCTGTAATTTTACATCTTTAAAATCTGGAATGTCTTCTAATTTTAAAGGTGTATTTGAAAATTCGGACATGGTATAATTTATTCGATAATATCCAGACGTTTACCATTATTATACTTCCCTACAAAGGCATCTTCAAAACCTAATTTAATCAATTTATTTCTTAGATTTCTGGCGTCTTTTGCATTATCAAAAACACCTACCGTATACTTAGTAAATCCATCCTCCTTTATATGCTTGATTAGTGAATACTGAGGCGAAACAATAGGCTCGTTAAATTTTGTATAAGCGCCTAACTGAACAGCAAAAAAAGTAGAAACATTTTGACCATCTATGATGATACTGTTTTCGTTATTGGTTTCAGATTTATTATTATAATCAGCAATCTGAGATTCATATTCATCAATGGTTTGTTGTTTAACAACCACTTCATCGCTGTCTAATTGTTGACCTTTGAAAAGTAAATCGGGCTGGACGAAATATATAATTACGCCAGCTACGAGAAGCGCAAATAATATAATCGTTGTTGTTAAAAATACATTGCGTTGTTGAGATTTTTCTTCTTTCTCTTCTTCAGATTTTTGCAACAACCGCTGCGACTCATTAGCCCGCTCATCAGCCTTTTTTGATTTATCTAATAACTCCTGGTGTTGTTCGTCTGTTAATACTGGCATTTTCTTTTGTTTTTACTTACAATTAATTTTTTATAAAGTTATGGAATCCAGGGAATAGATGTGAAATCCGGTTTTCTTTTTTCTAAAAAAGCTTGTCTTCCTTCTGCAGCCTCATCAGTCATATAAGCTAATCTTGTGGCTTCACCGGCAAACACTTGCTGACCTACCATACCGTCATCTGTAGCATTAAAAGCAAATTTTAACATTTTTATAGAAGTTGGGGATTTTTCTAAAATTTTTCTACCCCAATTGACCGCTTCTTCCTCAAGCTGCTCATGCTTAACCACTTTATTCACCATTCCCATTTGGTAAGCTTCTTCAGCTGAGTAATTATCACCTAAGAAAAATATTTCTCTTGCTCTTTTTTGGCCTACCATTTTAGCTAAATAGGCTGATCCATATCCGCCATCAAAGCTGGTAACATCTGCATCAGTTTGCTTAAAAATGGCGTGTTCTTGACTAGCTAAGGTCAAATCGCAAACAACGTGTAAAGAATGTCCACCGCCAACTGCCCATCCGGGCACAACAGCAATAACGACTTTAGGCATAAACCGTATTAATCTTTGAACTTCTAAAATGTTTAATCGCGGCATTCCATCGTCATCAACATAACCCTGCTTACCTCTAGATTTTTGATCACCACCGCTGCAAAACGAATAAACGCCATCTTTAGGTGAAGGGCCTTCTCCACTCAATAAAACAACGCCGATAGATGTATCTTCTCTAGCATCTATAAAAGCTTTGTATAATTCTGCTACCGTTTTAGGCCTAAAAGCATTTCTTACTTCAGGTCGGTTAAATGCAATTCTTGCAATACCATCTGATTTCTTATAGGTGATGTCTTCGTAATCACCAAATTCTGTCCAATTCATGTATTAATTTTCTATTATTGATTCGGAATTGACTTCCCCTTGATAACTATAATATTGTAAATCTTTAAAAATAAATTTTTCGCTTTCTTCGCAATAGACAGAACATTCATCAATAGGTTCGACGTATAAATGCAAAGTCATACTTCTACCATTATGGATATTAGCTAAAGAATGATAGCCCATATCATCGTTCATATAAGACACACCAGAATCTACCATTTTAAGTTCGTTTGTAGCGTATGGTTGATCATCTTCATCTTTTTGATATCTGATTTCATGAATTTTACCATTGGCCATATAAACCCAGCATTCTTCACCATTATGGCAATGAATTGGCGTTTCCTGATTTTTCTCCCAGCAAAGTAAGAGCAACTCATAATCGTCTGTACGTTTAATACAATTGCGGGTGTATTGTTGATCGTCCCAAAATGCAAATTTGCCGAGTTCTTTTTCGTCTAAATCTAATTTATTGGCCAGACCTACATAATCTTTTCTTGTTTTACAATGATCAAGCTGATGAATTAACGTTTTTAAACTACTTATTTTTTCCAAAATGAATAAATTTTAAAATAATTAAGATTCTTAACTTTAGTAAACTTCTTAAATTATATATTTTCGTAAATATAAATTTTATGCAAGCCTTATGCAAGAAGAGTTACAAATTTTTCATCAATTTGCCGATGAAATCCTGAAAAATGAAAAAAAAGAACCGGTTGTTCAGCCTATAAATCCTGATAAACTTTTTAATACTTTAGATTTAGATTTAAAAGAACAAGGTGTTGATGATGATACCTTAACATCCCTTTTAAAACAAGTTGTTTTAAATACCCCTAAAACAACAACCAGAAAATTTTTTAATCAGCTATTTGGAGGCAGAAATGCTAAAGCCACCTTAGGTGAGCTCTTAGCTGTAATGTTAAACTCCAGCATGTATACTTATAAAGTAGGTGGTGTTCAGGTAGGTATTGAAAAAGAAATTATCAATAAAGTCTGCAGCATTATCAACTATGGTGAAAGTGCAGATGGCACCTTAGCACCGGGAGGTTCTATGTGTAACTTTATGGCTTTGCTTATGGCAAGAGATTCGCATGACAGAGCTATCAAATCTGAAGGCGTACATCAAAAAATGACGATGTATACATCTGTAGAATCACACTACTCCATCACTAAAAACGCGATGTTTAGCGGATTAGGAATCAATCAGATTAGAAGAATACCTACGGATGATTATGGTAGAATGTTAGCTGATCAACTTGATGAACAAATCATTAAAGATAAGCAAGCAGGCTTTGTTCCTGTTTTTGTTAACGCCACAGCCGGAACCACGGTTTTAGGGGCTTTTGACCCGATTGATGCGATTGCTGATGTGACTTCAAATCACGATATATGGCTTCATGTTGATGGTGCTTATTGTGGATCGGTTATATTTAGTGACCAGCACAAGCATTTAGTAAATGGATTGGAAAGAAGTGACTCATTTTGCTTTAATGCGCATAAAATGCTAAACACACCGCTTTCCTGCTCAATATTAGTTACGCAAAAAAAGCATAATTTAAAACACTCTTTCGCCTGTGAGGCTAACTACCTTTATCAAACCGATGAAGACGATTATAACTTAGGTAAAACCTCATTACAATGCGGCAGAAGAAATGACGCTTTAAAATTTTGGGTGCTCTGGAAATCTGTTGGAACTAAAGGCCTCGCAAACATTGTAGATCGTCAGTTTACATTAGCAGAAACTGCCAGAAAATACATATCAAATCATAGCGATTATACACTTTATAGTTTTGATAATTCTATTTCTGTGTGTTTTAACTACAAAGACGTAGACCCTAAAATAATCTGCAATCAATTATACAAGCAAGGTAAACTTATGATAGGCTATGGTAGTTATGAAGGAACAGAATTTATCAGATTGATCACCATTAACAGCAACAACACTGATCAGGAGATATTTGATTTCTTTAAAACCTTAGAAAGCTTTACTGAAAAAGAACTTCTTGCCCTTAATGCTTAGTTTATTTTATTTAAAATGATTTCGTTTTTATCAGTATTGATCAATGCCGGTTGATCTAATTGAGATTTAAAATATTTTCTAAACTCTTGCGCATGTTTAAACTGCTTATCTTTAAATAAAGAATCAACAACAGGATTAAATTTGAATTGATCCCGGTTGATTTGAGTCACTTTATAATATTGATATTGTGGCTCAGCATTTGTGTTTTTCAGCTGATTTCTTCCATCAAAATTTAAAAATTTAACTCCATTTAAATCACTGATAAACCCGCTATGTTTACTTTCCAGGGAATCTTTTGAATTAAAGAAATGAAAAGTGTAAATATTCTCATCAATACTAATTTTTACTTTTGTAGAATCTGAGGGTTCATGAAAAATTCCTTTAAGATCTTCAATAATAACCGCCTCCTTAACAGGGGTTAAAGTATAAGGTGTTTCAAATAAACAAGAAAACAAGGTAAAACTCACGATTAATAAGATGGCTACTTTTCTCAAAATGTAGTATTTAGATAGTTTATTAAAAATTTAAATATAAATAATTTTTACATTTTTAGATCATTATTTTGTATTGTTAATAATTGTTTATAAATTACATTGAGTTTAGAACCCTAACATTGAAAGATATGTCTGAAGAGAAAAATAAAGAAAAACAAAACGAGGAAAATTTAAATCAACTTTCTGAAAATGAGCAATCAGAGGAAAATAACACTACTGATGAATCATTGAAAAATCAGAAAAAAAATCATGATTCTGATAGTGAAAAATCAGATAATAACTCTGTTGAAAATTCAGAAACTTCTGAAGATAGCGATAAAATTGCATCTGAAAATGAAAATGAAGCTCAAGAAAGTCAAACCCAAAAAGAACACAAGCCTGAAACATCAGCAACAGTTGAGACTGAAGAATCAGATGTTGAAGACGACTCAGCTACTGATCATCAATCAAAATCAGATGAAACTGAAAGTAATGAAAGTGAATTAAAACATCAAAAGGAAGATAGCGCTGGTGAAAATGCTGAGAGAGACTACTCAGCTACTGATCATCAAACAGAATCAACTGAAACCGAAATTAATGAAAGTGAATTAAATCATCAAGAGGAAAATAGCGCTGGTGAAGATGCTGAAGAAGAAGAAGAAGAAAATGAGGCTACATCAACTGCAGTAAAAAGAGGTCAACCGGATAAAAATACTATACCTAAGAAAAATTATTCTGCCATGTCGCCGGATGAACTGGTTATGGAGTTGACGCAATTAGTTAAAAATGAAAAGGTTCAGCACATCCGAGAACATGTTAATGACATTAAAGCCATCTTTGATAAAAAGTTTGACGATATCATTCAGGAAAAGAAAAAAGCTTTTCTGGATGAAGGCGGCAATATTATAGATTTTCAATACACATCGCCGATAAAAAAACGCTTTAATGCGGTTTATTTTGATTACCGGGAAAAGCGAGATCAGTATTATGCGCAGCTAAAGAAGAACTTACAGCAAAATCTAAAAACAAGAATATCTATTATTGAAGAGCTTAAAAATATGATAGGTTCTGGCGAAAGCATGAGTGAAAACTATCGTAAGTTTAAGGAATTGCAAGAAAGGTGGAAAAACGCCGGCGATGTACCTAAAAATGAAAAAGGAAAATTGTGGAATGATTACCATCATCATGTAGAGCGATTTTACGATTTCCTTCATTTAGATAAAGAATTTCGCGAGCTGGACTATAAACACAATTTAGATCAAAAACTAAAGCTGATCTCCCGCGCTGAAGAATTAGCTAAAGAAGAAGATGTAGAGCGCGCATTTAGAGAGTTGCAACTTTTACACAAAATTTGGAAAGAAGAACTCGGCCCGGTAGAAAAGCAATACAGTGATGAAATCTGGGAGAAATTTTCGGAGGCCACAAAGAAAATACATGAGAATCGGAGAGCTTATTTTGCTGAATTAGACAAGGAAAGAGAGAAAAATCTTGCGGTTAAAGAAGATGTTATTGAGCAAGTTAAGAAAATAAGTGATGAGGATATAAAAACTCACCGTGATGCTCAAGATAAAATAAAAATGATTGAAAAATTGCGTGATATCTTTAAAAAAGCCGGAAAAGTTCCCCGAAAAGATAAAGATCGCGTCTGGGACGAATTAAAAGAACATACCAGAGTTTTTAATCGCAAAAAAAATCAGTTTTATAAAGATTTAAAAAAGCAACAGTTTGAAAATCTTGAAAAGAAAGAAGAACTCATACAAATAGCTGAAAATCATAAAGATAGTGAAGATTTTGAATCCACTACTCCACTTATGAAAAAAATTCAAGCTGACTGGAAAAAAATAGGTCATGTTCCCAGAAAAGAAAGTGATAAAATTTGGAAACAGTTTAAGGCGGCCTGTAATCATTATTTTGACCGTTTGCATAATAGTCAGGAGAAAGTGCATGACGAGGCATTTGAAAACTTTCTAAAAAAGAAGGATCTAGTCAGTAAGTTAAAATCTCTGGTTATCAGCGGTAAAAAAGATAAAGACCTTCCTCAAATAGAAGAAATTATTGATGAATGGTCTGAGTTAGGCCGTGTGCCTGATAATAAACGTTATGTAGAAGGGAAATTTCATAAGACCTTAGACCAAATATTTAAAAAGATAGAAGATGTCGATTTTATAGAAGGTGAACTGATCAAATACAAACCAAGGATGCACGACTTTGAACAGTCTGACAACCCTAAATTTATCTACAAAGAAATCAACTTTTTGCAAAGTAAAATAGAGGAGACCGAGGATAAAATCAATCAATTTGAGAACAACAAGTCCTTTTTAAGTCCGTCTGATCAGGCTAATGAAATGATTAATGACATCAACCAGAAAATAGAAGGTTTTCAAAAAGAACTAGCCATGTGGAAAACAAAACTCAGTCAGGTAAGAAGTCTGGTGGATTAAATACCATGACAAAATCATGTATTATATGTGATTTTAAGGGGGATTTCTTTTATCAAATGAATCCGCAAGCACCTATTTATTACAAATGTAGCCAATGCGCCTGTATTTTTGAAGATGATGCGTTTTTTCTTGATTTAAAAGAAGAGAAAAGCAGGTACGACATGCATGAAAATGATGTTGATGATGTGCGTTATCAAAACTTTGTAGCGCCGGTGGTAAGTCAGGTTAAAAAAAATTACAAGCCGTCTTCTTTGGGTTTAGACTTTGGCGCAGGAACCGGACCTGTCATCACCAAATTATTGCAAGATGAGAATTATCATTTAGAATGCTACGACCCGTTTTACCATAACACCATAAAATTAAACAACGAAAATTACGATTATATCGTCTGTTGCGAAGTCATGGAACATTTTCATCAGCCATTAAAAGAATTTAAATGGATGAGGTCGCTTTTAAAACCCAGTGGACATTTCTTTGGAAAAACCAAGATGATTTCTGATGATTTTACTGTAGATGAGTTTAGACAATTTGGTTATAAAAACGACCCAACCCATGTGTGTTTTTATGCGCCAAAAACATTAGAAACTATAAAACAAATTGTAGGCTTTTCAGATGTTTATCTGGCAGACGATATTATAGTTTTTACAAAATAGATGATTATATGAACGATTTAGCCCGGGCTTCTAGTCCTTATTTATTACAACATGCTAACAATCCTGTAGACTGGAAAGAGTGGTCGCCGGAAATACTAAAAACAGCTCAGAAAGAAAATAAATTATTGCTGATTAGCATAGGTTACGCCGCTTGTCACTGGTGTCATGTTATGGAAAAAGAATGCTTTAAAAATGATGAAGTAGCTGCGGTAATGAACCGTTATTTTATACCTATTAAAGTTGACCGAGAAGAAAGACCAGATATAGATAAAGTATATATGGATGCCGCACAGCTTATAAACAGGCAAGCAGGCTGGCCTTTAAATGCATTTGCCTTACCGGATGGCAGACCATTTTTTGCTGGCACCTATTTTCCAAAATCAAATTGGCTTGAGATTTTGGAAAAAATAGCTCAGGTTTATGCGGAAACGCCAGATAAAATTCAAGCAACAGCAGATCAGGTGAGTGAAGGATTAGATAATATCAATATTGATAGATTTAAAGCTGAAAATAGTAAAACATCTGATTTTACGTATAATCGATATCGTGAAATAGGTGAAAACTGGAGCAATTATGTTGATTTTAGGTTTGGCGGTTTTAAACGAGCACCAAAATTTCCATTCCCGGCATTCTGGTCTTTTTTACTGCAATATCAATATATAACGGATGATAAAGATGCACTACAGGCTACAAAAAACACCTTAGACCAAATGATTGAAGGCGGTATTTATGATCACCTGGGCGGAGGCTTTGCACGCTATGCCGTAGATGAATACTGGAAAGTGCCGCATTTTGAAAAAATGCTATATGATAATGCTCAGCTTATCAGCTTAATGGCTCATGCTTATAAACTGACCCGTCAGAAAAATTATCAAATGGCTATTCAAGCCACAATTCAATTTATAGATGAAGAACTCAAAGCTGAGCATCAAGGTTACTATTCATCATTAAATGCAGACAGCGAAGGTGAAGAAGGAAAGTTTTACATTTGGCAAAAAAGCGAATTAGAGCAAACTTTGTGTAATGATGAATTTGCGGTATGTGAATTGTATTATCAAATCAGCAAAAACGGTAACTGGGAAGATGGCAAGCATATTTTACACGCGCATAAGAAGATAGAAGCGGTAGCAAAAAATCTGGAAATAACCATGTATGAAGCTGAAAACTCATTGTGGAGAGCTCAAGAAAAATTGAAAAAAGAAAGAAATAATAGAATAAAACCATCCTGTGACGATAAGCAACTCACCGCCTGGAACGCCTTGCTCGTATCAGGATTTGTAGATGCTTTTCAGGCATTAAACAACGAAAATTACCGTCAAAAAGCCATTGATTTAGCTGATTTTTTGATTATTAATCTAGTAGATGACAACAATCTGTTGTATCGTAATTTCAAGAATGATAAAGCAAGTATTTCAGGCTTTTTAGATGATTACGCCTTTCTGATTCAGGCATTGATCAAAGTTTATCAAATCACCTTTGAAATCAACTATCTCAACAAAGCTAAAACTTTAGCAGATCAAAGCATCGATATGTTTTTAGATCAGAAAGTTGGTTTATTTACCTATCAAAATCACAGATCAGATCGATTAGTGAGTACGTCTTATGAGGTAGATGACAATGTTATTCCATCATCTAATGCCGTAATGACTGAAAACCTGACCGACTTAAGCGCTTACTTTGATAAGCAGCACTATGCGACTATAGTTGATAAAATGATGCAAGCTCTACAATCTGAATTTGAGCATTTTTCACCTAATATTTCACAATGGTTGCAAGTTATGGGAAAACTTAGCCACAATGCCATAGATATCGCCATAACTGGCGATAATGCCCAATCTCTAGCTGATGAATTGCAGAAACATTATCTCCCTTTAGTTAGATATTGCGGTGGTAATGAAGAAAATTTAGCGCTATTAAAAGGCAAAGTCAAATCTGATAAGAGCTTGATTTATGTTTGTAAAAATAAAACCTGTCTGGCACCAACTGATTCAATTGATGAAGCTTTAAATCAAATCAAAAATTAAATCTATGTTTAAGAAATCGAGCTATAAAGATAAGGTGTATTGAATACCGCCGGAAATAATTTGGGTTTGTTCCATTTGGATACCATTTACATCTTGCCAAACCGGTAATTGATATTCTAAGCCAAAACGAAAATCTTTAAATGCACCATTGGGCACATAATAATTAAATCCTAATCCAGCAGATAACACATCCCTCCCGGTATTAGAGACATCAAAAAGGGGCATCATTTGCTCATTGAGGTTAAGATTTACGCCTTCTATAGATTTGATGCTTTGGAATTCACCGCTAACAGAAAAGCTAAAGTTTTTAGAAATTTTGTGTGCCAGCCAAACATTAGCGCCAAATGATTCACCAAGGGTGTAGTTTTCACTGTTTTCACCTAACCTAGCTTTAAAATCGATTTGACCACCTAATGAGAAAACTTCAAATTGCTTTAAATAGGTAAGCTGAACAAAAGGATCAAAGGTTCCACTACCAGTTTGCATCGGATATCCTAAAACAGCATCCGTCATATTTGGTGTATCGTCTCTTTCATCAACACTGCCGGTTGGGATAGAAACACCAAGATTGGCATGGAAAGATTGCCTGTTCTCGTTAAGTACTTTAATCATAGCAGATAAGCTAACATCACCAAAATTAGCGTTTTCCGTGGTAAAATCTGTACCGTTCATAGCGGTAAGATCCATTGAGTTACTAATGTAGTTAGTCATCGCTGTTAGCGTAATTTGCTCTGAGACACCATACATAAAACCTATCATATGCATGTTCATCTGCATTTCCTGAGGGGCAACATTGTATCGATTAAAAATAGCCTGATTATTTACCTCGTCAGAACCTTGAAGGTTACCTTCCATAAACATCGGCATAAATCGGTAAGACAACATCAATTCACCTTTCCCATGATAATGATCACCCATTATATGAATAGGCGCATGACCGTCTGGTCGGCCAGATGTCCAGTCTTCTTCACCGTAAGAAGTTTCATCATCACTTCCTTCCTGACCAAACATAGGGTTTAAGAAAATCAGCATTAAACTTAGTAGTATTAATTTATTGATATTCATAATCTTATTTTTGATGTTTTAAATTTTAGATTTCACATAGATATGAAAACTATTATGGAAATTTAAATATTTCATATTAAGTCTATATCAATTGATATAGACTTAATTTTAAAAAAAACTTTTATCCCTACACGAAGGGATAAAAGCTATAGGATATTGAATTTATTTAACCAGTAAACATTTCTGTTTCAGAAAAATGGAAGGCTGCTTCTTTAGCTGCATTTTCATCACTATCACTTCCATGAACAGCATTCTCGCTGATAGAAGCGGCAAATTTTTCTCTAATAGTACCTTCAGCGGCATCTTTAGGATTTGTAGCACCTATTAAGGTTCTAAAATCTTCAACCGCATTATCCTTTTGTAAAACAGCAGCTATAATCGGCCCGCGCGTCATATATTCTACAAGCTCATTATAAAATGGCTTATCTTGATGTATGGCGTAGAAATCTTTAGCATCAGCTACGGTAAGTTGCGTAAGTTTTAGAGCGATAATTTTAAAACCACTTTCTGTGATTTGATGTAAAATGTCGCCTTCATTGTCTTTCTCCAGGGCATCGGGCTTTAACATCGTTAGTGTGATATCTTTTGACATAATTGAATTTTATAATTGCAAAAATATTAATTATTTATATAAGTGGAATTCTAAGCCTAACAAATCTTTAAAATAAATACGTAAAACATTTGGAGAGATATTATTTTATTACTTTTGGACTCGATGAAAAAAATTGAGTTAACAGGTTTAAATCGTGTTTTAAGCAATGCTAGAAAAGTTGTCATTCTTGGCCATAAAAACCCTGATGGCGATGCAATAGGTTCTACCATGGGTCTAAATTTTCATTTAAAAAAGAAAAACATCAATTCTCACGTAATCATGCCAAATGATTATCCTGATTTTTTAAAATGGTTACCCGGCAATGATCAGGTGATGATTTTTGAGAGAAATAAGTCAGAATGTACTGATTTATTAAAAGAAGCTGATTTGATCTTTACTCTAGATTTTAATGATTTATCTCGTGTAGGCGATGATATGGCTAAAATATTGGAAAATCTTGATATAGATTTTGGTTTGATTGATCACCATAGACAACCTGGTGATTACGCTACATATCAAATGACTGATGATCAAAAGAGTTCTACATCTGAGATGGTTTATGATTTTATAGACTATTTTGAGGAAACAGACCTTATAGATGAAGCTATAGCCACAAATCTTTATGCCGGTATTTTAACAGATACCGGGTCGTTTAAATATGCTTCAACGACGGCTCATACCCATAGAATCATAGCGCAACTTATAGACCATGGTGCACCAAATAACCTGATACATAAAAACATTTTTGATGTCAATTCTTTAAATAAACTAAAACTTTTAGGTTTAGCTTTAACACAGCTCAAAACAGTACCTAAACATAAGGTCGCTTACATTTATTTAACCCGAAAAAACTTAGAGGATCATCAATTTAAAAAAGGGGATACTGAGGGTTTTGTTAACTATGCTTTATCAATAAAAAATGTTGAATTAGCGGCCATATTTATAGAGGATTTATATTTAGATTACATAAAAATATCACTGAGGTCTAAAAATGATTTTGATGTCAATATTTTAGCCCGTGAATCCTTTAATGGTGGCGGTCATAAAAATGCGGCCGGTGGTAGATTTGATCAATCACTGAAAGAATGCATTGATTTTTTTAAAAATACAATAACCCAATACCCTGAACTAAAATGCGCCTAATATTATTTCTATTATTTATTATAGCCATAGTCTCCTGTAAGTCGCCGGAACCCAGAAAACCAGTTACGCGAAAAACAAACACCTCTTTTCTAAAAGAATCAGTTAAAATAAACAGAAAGCTGATAGAAAGAGATGAAAATAGGATAAAAGAAATTATCAAAACAGATACAAGCAAAAAGTATTTACAGTCGCAACGTGGCTTCTGGTATTCGTTTGATAAAGAAATTAAAACAGATACAGTAAAGCCTCAAAAAGGAGATCAACTGATTTTTGAATACAGCTTACAGGAATTAGATGGTGACGTGCTATACACAAAAGATCAATTAGGTACTAAAGAATACATTACAGATCAGGAAATATTGTTCTCCGGACTACGCGATGGTCTAAAACTAATGAATGAAGGGGAAACTATTACCTTTTTATTTCCATCGCATAAAGCCTTTGGCTATTATGGCGACCAAAATAAAATTAAAGGCAATATGCCGATAAAAGCTCAAGTTACACTATTAGAAATTAATCCAAACCAAAATAAAAACCAATGAAGAAAGTAAGTTTATTAATCATTTTCAGTTTAATGGTCGTTTTAAGCAGCTGTGAGAAACATCCTGATTTAGAAAACGGCTTATATGCTGAATTTCAAACAAGTAAAGGTGATTTTATAGCTAAATTAAATCACGCAAAAGCACCGATGACCGTAGGAAACTTCGTTGCCTTAGCAGAAGGTAAACACCCTCAAGTGGCAGATTCACTTAAAGACAAACCCTTTTTTGACGGCCTAAAGTTTCATGTTATTCTCGAAGATATGATGATTCAAACAGGTAGTCCTAATAATCAACCGGGTGGACGTCCAGGTTATAAATTCCCTAACGAGGTGTCAGATTCTTTAAAGCATGATTCAAAAGGCGTTTTATCTATGATCAACCTGGGACCAGGTACAAACGGTAGCCAATTTTTTATCACCTTATCACCTCAGCCAAGATTAGATGGAAGATATTCTGTTTTTGGGAAAGTTGTTAAAAACCAGAGTGTTGTTGATTCTATTGGTGCTGTAGAAACCAACGAGAGAAAACGCCCTCAGGAAAATATTACGATTAACAAGCTAAATATCATCAGAAAAGGAGAAACAGCTAAAGTCTTTGATGCGGTAACTGCCTTTACTTCAACACAGGAGAAAATTAAAGAAGAAAAAAAGCAGGCGAGAAAGGAAACTTTAGAAAAATTTGAAGCAATGACTTCAGATTTTGAGACTACAGCCAGCGGCTTAAAGTATAAATTAAAAGAAGAAAACCCATCTGGCGATCAACCTGAAGCAGGTCAGACGGTTAAAGTTGATTACACAGGGAAATTAGTAGACGGAACAGTTTTTGACTCATCAGAAGGTAGAAAACCTATTGAGTTCCCTATAGGTCAGGGTAAAGTAATTCCAGGCTGGGATGAAGGCATCATGCTTTTACATGAAGGTGAAAAAGCAACGCTTGCTATTCCTTCAGGATTAGCTTACGGCGAGCAAGGTTCAGGACCTATTCCACCTAATTCACCACTTATTTTTGATGTTGAGCTCATAGAAGTAGTTGAAAAATAATGATAAATTCAAATATTTATAAAAGCCGAAGTCAACACACTTCGGCTTTTTTTATTATAAACAAATTGTTGCTTTTAGTAACGCTAAGTTTACTCATAAGCTGTGGCGCTACTAAAGTTGATCCTGATACACAAATTAGTCTTTCCTATTTAGATGATTTTACATTTAAGGAGCAAACCGATGTCAAATTTGGTGGTATCTCTGGTTTAGATTATGCCAATGATACTATTTACATGATAAGCGATAGTGGTGCTCGACCATATATTTTTGTCAGTAAAATCGCTATAAACGGAGAACAACTTAAGGTTAATCCGCCAAAAATTCTGAGTAAGTTAAACCCACTGGAAAGTGATTACTTTGATTTAGAAAGCATCAATAAATTTCCTGAACAAAACGCCTTTTTAATCAGTAATGAAGGAAATATCAAAAACAATATCATGCCAGGTGTGTTTAAAATTGATATCAAAAGCGGTTTATTATCATCCTATAAATTACCTAAAGAATATAGATTAAACCAAAAAAAATCAACTATTGTGCATAATCGAGCATTTGAAGCCGCTACTTTTGATAGTAGCCATGAGGGCTTTTGGTTCAGTACAGAATTTCCTACAACGGAAAACGGCAAACCACCAAAGTTGCTTAAATCAGGTGCAGAGCAGTCTATTTACTATTATGATTTTAAAGCCAAGAAAAGTACAAATCAGTTATTTTATAAGCTTGAGGCCATTCCCAAACTGCCACTTCTACCCTACTCTCTAAATGGGCTTACAGGTATGGAAATGATCAGTGCTCATGAAATGATCACCATAGAACGTGGTTTTTCAGCCGGATGGGGAAAACATAGCAATCGAGTTAAATTATATCTATTAGAATCTAAACAACAATTGAAATCAGCTGATCGTCAATCGATTAAAAAACATTTGCTGCTGGATTTAAAATCTATAAAAAAAGAGATGAAGGCAGATAGGATAGATAATATTGAAGGGATTTGCCTGGGGCCAGATTTAGCAGATGGTAACCCCACCATTTTTCTGATAAGCGATGATAATTTTGATGCCTATAACGATCAAATCACACAACTCATCTGGTTAAAAATCAATAGGTAGGTTTAG
>JAVLBJ010000007.1:0-24791 GCA_031581455.1 Psychroflexus sp.
TTATTAAAGATGAAAATTAACAATAATATTTTATTTCTTGAGTTAAATGATATAATTAAATCTAATATTAAAACCGTCAAAAATCTACAAAAACAATCTACAGAAAAATTAAATCACCAACCGGCTTCTAAGTCCTGGAGTGCTTTAGCCTGTATAGAACATATCAACCGCTATGATACTTACTATCTACCCATGATCAATGAGAAATTAGAACAGGCGAAATACTCTGATGTGAATCATTTCAAGCCGGGTATTTTAGGCTATCGATTTGCGAATTTTCTACATCCGGATAAGCATCAACTTAAAACGAAAACCTTTCCGTCCATGAATCCGGGAAGTAGCGAATTAGATCGGTCTATCTTAGATAACTTTTTGACACATCAAAGCAGATTGTCGGACCAACTGGAGCGATCACGGTCAGTTGATTTGAATAAGATCAAGATCGGATCATCAGTGACCGCATTACTTCAATTCAAATTAGGCGATCTGTTTAGGGTTTTAGTGTTTCATGAATAGGCATGTCAGGCAAGCGAAGAAGGGTCTACAAGATTAATTTAGAACCTATAACCTATGTAAAGATCGCCTTTAAACAAAGCCTCTAGATCTGACTGGTTAAGTAAATTTCTACCTGCACCAGCTTTGATTTCAATTATAAATCCGCTGGAATTTATCCACTTATAACCTATAGTGGCACCTAAGGATATATCGAAGAAACCCTCGTATTCAAAGTTAAAATTATTTGTTTGTATTTCATTTTCACCACTAAAAAAAGAAGTAAATCCTTCTATAAAAAAACCATTAGCGCCATATTCATCATCCTTCTTAAAATAAGTTCTATAAAATGGTGTTAATGAAAAATCTTCAGGATAAACATTTTCATTCTTTGAAAAATTAGCAAATAGATAAGCGCCATAACCTATGTTTTTGTTCCTAACGTATTCATAACCTGCTTCTAAGATGGGGCCACCTAAAAGTTTAATAACGCCTAATCTTATTTCATTTTGTCCTTTCAGTAATACCTGTGTATCTTTCTTTTCCTTTTTTTCTGATTTTTCTTGTGCAAAAGCTAATTGAGAAATTAGTAGAAAAATCACCAATAGGTTATACATCTTCATTTTTTCGTTTTTTATGTAAATTATATTTGTTTCTATATTTACTGCTCTAAATGCTTACTTCATCTTCTTTTCCTAATAATCTAAAATCAATGTTTCTTTTGATAGTATCAGCCTTCATCACCTCTACGTAAACTTCATCGCCTAACTGATACATTTTTCCTCTTTGTTTGCCAACAACGGCATAATGTTCTTCATCAAAGTAATAACGATCGCCTGGAATATCTTTTACACGAACCATACCTTCGCATTTGTTATCTATAATTTCAACAAACAAGCCAAAATCGGTTACACCTGAAATAACACCCAGAAACTTAGTCTCTTCGTGCTGACTGATGTATTTAACCTGCATGTATTTGATGGAATCACGCTCCGCATTTGTCGCTATTTTTTCCATTTCGCTGGAATGCTTACATTTCTCTTCATATTCCACCGGATTAGCAGGTGATCCATTATCTAAATAATGCTGTAATAAGCGATGTACCATGACATCGGGATATCGGCGAATGGGTGAAGTGAAATGCGAATAATAATCAAATGCGAGTCCATAATGACCGATATTTTCCGTAGAATAATAAGCCTTACTCATACTCCTAATGGTTAATGTATCCACGAGATTCTGCTCTTTCCTGCCATCTACCTGAGCTAACAATTTGTTGATAGATTGCGTAGTGCTTTTCCTATCTTTAAAATCTACTTCATAGCCAAACTTGGATACCACTGTTTTTAAAGCTTCTAATTTTTCATCATCTGGATCAGCGTGACATCTATAAACAAAGGTTTTCTTAGGTTTTTGCTTGCCTATAAACTCTGTTACTTTTCTATTTGCCAGAAGCATGAATTCTTCAATGAGTTTATTGGCATCTTTTGAAGTTTTAAAGTTGACGCCTAAAGGCTCATTAGTTTCCCCTAATCTGAAATTAACTTCTACTTTATCAAATGAAATGGCACCGTTGTCCATTCTTTTCTGACGCATTTTTTTAGCCATTTGATCTAATTGTAAAATAGCATTTACGATAGGTTGATTTATCTGATAAGATGAACTACTTAAGGAGATCTGTTCTGGTATTTCCCCGGATCCGGTTTCTATGACGTGCTGCGCTTCTTCATAAGCAAACCGGGCATCAGAATGAGACACTGTTCTGCCAAACCATTGTTTATGGACATTCGCTTCTTTATCGATCTCAAATATCGCTGAAAAGGTCAGTTTATCTTCATTTGGTCTTAATGAACAGGCATCATTTGATAAAACTTCCGGCAGCATAGGAACCACACGATCTACCAGATAGATAGACGTTGCTCGCTCATAAGCTTCCTCGTCAAGAATGGTTTTAGGCTTGACGTAATGAGAAACATCAGCAATATGGATACCTACCTGGAAATGACCATTATCTAACTCCTGAAAGCTAAGGGCATCATCAAAGTCCTTAGCCGATGCCGGATCGATGGTAAATGTCAGTATATTCCTGATATCTTTCCTTTTCTTGATTTCTTTAGCCTGAATAGAAGTATCTAAATGATCAGCAAACTTGTTAACTTCTTCCGGAAAAGCTTCTGGTAAACCATATTGAGCTAAAATAGAATGGATTTCAGTTCCGTGGTCGCCTGGTTTTCCCAGAACCTCAATTACTTTCCCTCGGGGAGAATCATCTTTATCTTTCCAGCTTTGTATTTCTACCAGCACAACGTCTCCGTCATTGGCATTCTCAAAGGCAGATTCAGGGACAAAAATATCAGTATACATCTTAGGATTTTGCATGACTACAAAACCAAATGTTTTTTGCTTTTCTAAAATTCCAACAAATCTGTTTGTTGATCGTTCTAAAATCTTAGTAACTTCTCCACTAGAGTTAGATTTAAAACGTTTATTAAAGACATAAACTTCTACTCTATCGCCATCTAATGCATGGTTAAGGTCTTTATTTTTAACGTGAATATCTTTTTCTAAATCTTCAGTAATAATATAAGCATCACCCTTAGATGTAGCATCTACAATACCTTCAAACAGATCTTTATCTGCATCGGCAGAAAATTTACCATCTTCCTGTTGTGTTATTTTTTCCTCTGCTGTAAGCTTGCCTAATGTTCTTAAAAGACGCTTTTTTCGCTTATCATCTTTGATTTTTAATAAATCTGCAAGCTCTGTATGACTCAAGGCTTTCGCATTTCTATGCAGTAAGTTGAGAATTTTTCTTGTAAAATCTTCTGCGGCTTTTTTTCTTTTACCACGACTCATAAAATATATTTTCAGTGGTTAAATGTAAGATTAATCCACTAAAACAAGGTAAGATTTATGAAATCAATGTTTTATATTTTTTGATTTAAAGGCTTTTTATTAATCTTTAAGCTTTATTTTCAAAGCTTTGTTGTAATTTTAAATATTATAAGATGCTTTGGACATATGAAAGAAAGATATATACAATTGGCTGTTTTTACCTACGAGAGTGAGTACAGCGTTTTAAGAAATCTATTAGATCAGGAAGGTATTCGTTATATTTTTAAAAATCAAACTATTGCAACGGTATTGCCTTTTCATTCTCACGCCTTTGGCGGAATAAGGCTATTAATTCATCCAGAAGATCACGAAGAAGCACAAGCTATTTTAGACAATTTTAATTCAAATGAGTTTAGAGTGATACGTTAGTTATGAACATTTATTTATATACTATTTGTTTTTTTTTAATATATAAAAATTAAATAATGACTATTATGGCTTGTTAATTTGTAGCATAAAAACATAGCTCTTTACTTGTTATACTAAATATAAACAAACCTCAATAAGTTATAAACTATCTTGTGTTTTATAACCTTATAATAATCAATAGTATTTAAATCTTATCAACAGTTGTTAATGTTTTTAATTTTAAATTTACTTATATAAGTATTTTGTTTTAATCCCATTTTTAATGTTGATAAAATGTGAATTAAGGGTTAAGTAAAAAGTATAGATTTTATTTTGAAATTTGATTAATAATTTTAGATATACAAAATGACTTACTATATACATTAATCTTTCATTTTTTAGCATAAGATATTAACAAATATATGTTTAAACTAAATTATTGATTATCAATACCTAATGATATTTTATTAATATTAATTTTACAATAAATTAACTTTCTAAATATCAATAATTTAGATGAGTTTCATTCTTATATAATGCTTTTATATCTTATACTTAGTTAATCATTATGTATTTTTGTAGATTAAATTTAATATTATGAAAATAGCAATAGGTAACGATCACGCAGGAACGACTTATAAAAAAGCGGTTGTCAGACAACTCAAGGAACAAGGTCATCAACTCATTGATCATGGTACACATGATGAAGACAGCGTGGATTATCCGGATTTTGTCCATCCGGTAGCTCAAGATGTGTCTGCTAATAACGCACAGATTGGTATTATTATTTGCGGTAGTGGTAATGGTGCGAACATGACGGCCAATAAACACCAAAAAGTACGTTCTGCGCTTTGCTGGAATGAAGAAATCGTAAAATTAGCACGTCAACATAATGATGCGAACGTCCTAAGCATTCCAGCCAGATTCGTTTCCATTCATCAGACTTTGCGTTTTGTGGAACTTTTCTTATCCACTGAATTTGAAGGCGGAAGACATATCAGACGTGTAGAAAAAATACCCCATTGACCCCTTGAGCACGCATCAGCATCACCATACTAAACATTCTGCTAAATTGCTTTTTAGCATCTTGCTTAATATTGGCATAACTGCGGCTCAAATTGTTGGTGGTATCATAAGTGGTAGTCTGGCTTTATTATCTGATGCGTTGCATAATTTTACGGATGTTGTCTCGCTCGTCATTAGCTATATAGCAGCACGATTAGTAAAAAAAAAGGCCTCTACAGCTAAAACTTTTGGGTACAAAAGAGCTGAAATCATCGCTGCTTTTATCAATGCTTCTACATTAGTTGTTATTGCTATTTTTCTGATTTTTGAAGCCACTCAGCGATTTGTAGACGTTCCGGTTATTGATTCAGGTCTTGTTATTTGGCTATCAATTTTCGCCATTATCGGTAATGGTTTAAGCGTTTGGCTTTTACATAAAGGTCATCAACAGAATATGAATATGCGTTCTGCGTACCTGCATTTATTAACTGATATGCTTGCTTCTATTGCTGTCCTAATAGGTGGATTGTTAATGAAATATTTTCAGATTTACTGGATTGACGGCCTGTTAACCATCGTCATTGCTCTTTATTTGATATTGATCAGTATCAAATTACTCAAAAAATCTTTTAATGTATTGATGCTTTTTACGCCAGATGATATCCAGGTTGAAAAAATCGTTGAGCAGGTCAATGCATTTAATCAGGTCAAGCTCTTGCACCATGTCCATATTTGGCAGCTAAATGAAGACGAAATACACCTGGAGGCGCATCTTCAATTAGAAAATGATTTAAATATTGCTGATTTTGAACATCTATTAGTAAAAATAGAGCATTATTTGAGTGAGAATTTCGGCATTAATCATGTTACGCTACAGCCTGAATTTAAAAAAGAAGACGAAAAAGACATTATTGTCCAAGACTGATATGAGATCAAAATTTAAAACATTTGACGCACTTACTAATCTCGAACTTTACAAAGTCTTACAGCTCCGCTCTGCCGTTTTTGTAGTAGAGCAAAATTGTGTTTATCAAGATATTGATGATGTGGATCTCCAGGCCATGCATCAAATGATTTGGGAAAATGATAAGCCGATTGCCTATGCCAGAATACTACCGCCCGGAAGTTATTTTGATGATCTCAGTATAGGTAGAATATTAACTGCCAACTCAGTAAGAGGTCAAAAAATTGGTCATCTTTTGATGAGAGAAAGTATAGCTTATTGTTATAATCATTACCCTAAAAAGCGTATTAAACTATCAGCTCAACAATATTTGATTAAGTTTTATCAATCTCATGGATTCGAAATTACCGGCAAAGGCTACCTTGAAGACGGTATACCACATATCGCTATGATTAGATATTAAATAACACTAATCTAATTTACTCATAAAGTTAGACGATTTTTCAGTTTAATCAGCATTACTTTATTAGATTAGAAACCTATAGTTTTTAAAACTAAATCTACTCTTTAGTCACTATTTTTTAAGGATTTAAAATGGATTGATATGCCTCTTTATCATTGAGTATATCAACTGCTTTTACAATCGTCTTTTCATTATATAAAGCATATTTGTAAACGCCTTTTTCGTAATAAAATCTTCTAATAATTTCTTTTTCAAGATACTCTTTAATCCAATTCTTCTGATCACTAATAAGATTAGAAGTTTGCTTTTTAATAGATTCATTCAGCTTTTTTATTTCCTTATTTATATCATCAGAAAATTCATTTTGGCTAGCTTTTTTCATCACGTTAAAAGCTTTTCTGGTTTTCGTCTCAAAACTAAAATCAGAGGTACTTACAAATTGCTCAAATTCATTATAGTCTGAGGAGGATAATTTAAAATCTAATGAGTCGATTTCTTTTTGACGATAAGCAAAATCTGTTGCATATTGATCTATCAAGAAATCATCTTTAAGTGCATTAATGTATTTATCGTTTTTAGCTTGATTTACAGTGACAATATCAGGTTTAATGCCACCGCTGTCATAAACCGTTCTCCCGTTTTTGGTCTGAAAAGCCGTATATTTTGAAGTATCATTTCTTACAGATCTACCATCTTTATAAGTTAATGCCTGTATACATCGACCACTAGGTGTATGATATCTTGAAATAGTAATTTTAGTAGATGTACCATAACTTAACTTCATAGGTCGCTGAACCAAACCTTTTCCAAAGCTGCGTTCCCCTAAAATAACACCGCGATCTAAATCCTGTATACTACCTGATACAATTTCACTTGCTGAAGCTGATTTACCATTAATCAATACAGCCAGTGGTATTTCGGTATCTAAGGGCTCATTTTTAGTTTGATAACTATCATTATAATCTTTTACAACAGACTTTGTAAACGTGATGGTTACATCTTCAGGAATAAAAATATTAGCCACATTTACTGCCTCAGAAAGCAAACCTCCCGGATTACCCCTTAAATCTAAAATGATTTTCTTAGCGCCTTTTTCCTTTAATGTTTTTACTGCTTCCATCACCTCCTTAGATGCAGTACGGGTAAACTTATCTAATTTAATATAACCTATATCACCAGCTGTTATAGATGAATAGGGCACAGCCGGAATCTTGATTTGTTCTCTTTTGATCTTAACATTCTTGATGTCACCTTGTCTTTTTACTTTAAGATCAACTGCTGTTCCGGGAGCACCTTTTAATAAATCAATTGTATTTTGTTGATTTCCTATTGTAGAAACACCATTTATTTCTATAATCTCATCACCAATTTTAATACCTGCTTTATCAGACGGCATGTGTTGATATATTTTGCTAAATACCATCTTTCCATCCTGATTGACGATGCTAGCCCCTAAGCTGTTAAGACCGCTACCTCTACTGATTTTTGCATTTTCTACTTGTTGTTCGTCATAAAACTGTGTATAAGGATCTAAATCCTTCATCATAGCATCAATGGCAGTATTCATCAATCCAGCCGGATCAACTTCTTCTACATAGTTCATATTCACCTTTTTGTAGACTGATGTGAAAATTTCTATCTGCTTAGCTATTTCAAAGTAATCAGATTTAAAACTGCTTAAGCCTATTAAAAGACTTAAAGCTATAATGATACCAGCTAATTTTTTATTTCTCATAAGCACTCATTTTTTCTGTTATTACTCTCACTGCATTTTGAATAGTATGAAAATCGCAGGTTGATGTATTTCCTGTATATATCCACATCATTTTATAATTAGATTTTAACTGTACTATCGCCTTATCCTGTAATCTTATAGCTTCTCTCATTTGGCGTTTTAACCTATTCCTGTTAACAGCTAATGTCACTTTTTTCTTTGGTACACTAACACCTATCTCTGTATCATCTCTATCAGTTTTGATATACACTAAGCGTAAAGGATAAGCTTTTAGCTGACGGCTTTTTGAAAAAAGAAGGCTGATATTTTTTTTACTCTTTAACCTAATCATTAAGATATCTTTTTATGTATAAATATAATGTTTGGCTTAAGAAAGTTCTATTAACACATGGGTTATCAACTATTTTAGAGCCTCAATACCAGGGAGCGATTTACCCTCTAGCATTTCTAACATAGCACCACCGCCAGTTGATACATAGCTCATTTTATCAGCTATACCAAATTGCTTTGCTGCTGCCACACTATCGCCGCCACCAACAAGTGAAAAAGCACCATTTGCTGTGGCTTTTGCAATGGCATTACCAATGGTCTTAGTACCTTTTGAAAAGGGTTCCATCTCAAAAACGCCTATCGGCCCATTCCAAAGAATGATTTTAGATTGAGCAATGACATCCGAGAAATTAATCTTAGAGTTAGGACCGGCATCCATTCCCATCCAATGATCATCTATTTCACCAATGTCAAATACTTTAGTATTGGCATCATTTTTAAACTCATCGGCTGCTAAAACATCTACTGGAAGGTGAAGTTGGACGTTGTTTTCTTTAGCTTTACCCATGATGTTTTTTGCCAGATCCAGCTTATCATCTTCTACAAGAGAATCACCTATTTTACCGCCTCTTGCTTTGACAAAGGTAAAACTCATACCACCACCAATAATCAAATGATCTACACGTGGTAATATGTTTTCAATCACACCAATTTTACTTGAAACTTTTGCTCCTCCGATTATCGCGGTGACTGGTTTTTCTTTTGCTTTCATCACTTTTTCAAGACTGTCTATTTCATCTTTAAGCAAATATCCCATTCCTTTTTCCTGAAAAAATTTAGCGACAATTGTTGTTGATGCATGCGCTCTATGAGCTGTTCCAAAGGCATCGTTTATATAAACATCTGCTAATTCTGATAACTGCTTAGCGAAATTTTCATCTCCTGCTTTTTCTTCAGAATAATATCTTAGGTTTTCTAACAATAAAATTTCCTGATCAGGTAAATCTGCTATTGCCTTTTTTACCTTATCGCCAACACTATCCTCAACAAAATTAACCTGTTGACCTAAAATCTGAGTTGCTTTTTTTGACACATTAGCTAAGGAAAATTCTTTTTCTCTTGCTTTTGGTCTTCCCAGGTGAGACATAAGAATCGGTTTACCTCCTTTTTCCAAAACTTTGCTTATCGTTGGTTTAGCAGCTTCGATACGGCTAGAATCTGTTACCTCTAAATCATTATTCAGAGGTACGTTGAAATCAACGCGAATCAATACTTTTTTGTTGTTTAAATGTAATTCATCTATTGTTTTCATATCAAACTTTTTATAATTTAAGATCTCTTGAACAGCAAATATAACTTATACTACATCAAATTCTTTATTTTTGAAACATGGATATATCTAATATTATTGGTCAGGATACAGCGGTTGCCTCTTTAAACAACATGATTAAACGTAAAATGATACCTCATGCCTTACTGTTTACTGGTAATACTGGTTATGGCAGTTTATCATTAGCTATCAATTTTGCTAAATCAATACTATCTGAAAATGTAAAGTCTGAGAATATAGACGCGTTTCACAGAAAAATTGATCAATTCACGCATCCTGATTTACATCTGTTTTTCCCGATTAATGTGACACAGGAAGTAAAATCTAAACCACGAAAAAACGATTTTATCGAAGATTGGCGTAAATTCATAAAAGACACTCCTTACAAGGAATTGTCTTACTGGTTCAGATATATAGGATTGCAAAACAGGCAGGGTATTATCAATGTTAGTCAAGCAAAAGATATTGTTGATGCTTTGAAGTACAAGCCTTATGAAGCTTCTTCAAAAGTAGCGATAATTTGGGGTTTAGAGTATATGAATATAGAAGCCTCAAATAAGTTATTAAAGTTAATCGAAGAACCGCCGGTTAACTCTTATCTTATTTTAATAAGCGAAAATAAAGACCGGCTTTTACCTACTATCCTTTCTAGATGTCAGGAACTTCCGGTTAAACCGCTTAGCCCTCAATTAATTGTCGATTATTTAACAAGGCAGTTTAATATTGATGACTTGCATGCAAATCATATTGCTGAACAGTCCAATCATTCCTTAGCTAAAGCGATCAATTTAGTTAACGCTAATGATCAGGACTCAAACTATGAAAAACGTATAATTGAATGGGTGAGATATGCGTTTATGGCCACAAAGAAAAAATCTGCAATAGAATCACTCATTAATTGGAGCGTTGATTTATCCAGAGAAAAAGTAGACTATCAAAAGAATTTTCTTCAATTCTGTCTTTTATTTTTCAGACAAGCTTATCTAAACAACAAAGGACTGAGTAATTTAGTTTATTTTGAGAGCAATGTTTCCGGTTTTTCTTTTGATAAGTTTTCAGCTTTCATCCACGATAACAATTATCCTGAAATCATTAATAAATTGAATGAAAGTATACTTCACTTAGAAAGAAACATTAACACAAGAAATATTTTTACTAATACCAGTTTTCAGCTAACAAAACTACTACACAAACATTGATTCCTTTCTATTGTAGACTATCTTCAGCTTTAATAGCCTCTTTCTTTTCTTCACCCTTTACATCCTCATTTAACATTTTTATTATTTGATCTGTAATATCTTTACTTTTATCACCGTAAAGTATATTTGATGATTGGTTGGAACCAAATATGTAGGTATACCCTTTTTTCTTTGCATATTCAGCAATTTTATCTTCCATCATCCCTACAATAGAATCAGCTTCTTTTCCCCTTTCCTGTTGTATCTGCCTTCCAGTTCTATTTTGTTTAGCTCTGATATTTTGTTGCATAGATCTGAGTTGCTGCTCCTTTTCTTGTCTTGTTTTGTCTGATAGGCTTTCTCTTTTCGACATGTACTCATCATACAATTTTTGAAAAACACCGGCTAATGAGTCAACTTCAGTCGATAAAGCTTTTTGTTTTTTATCGTAACGTTGGCGCATGTTTTCTAGTTTATAGTATTCTTCTACTACCTCCTCATTTTTAACAAATGCTGTTTTATCCTGATTGCAAGAAGTGGTAAGTGCTAGTAGACCCAGAACGATTATTAATTTTTTCATTTTTCTTATTTTTTTACAAATGTAACAAGATATAGCAAACAAGCAAACTCTACCAACTAATTTAAATGCTTAAAAACCAGACAGTTGCTTGAGAATTCTCCGTTTTTCACCGCCATAAGGTTTGATTTTAACCCAATATAAACTGCTTTTAAGAGATTATTGCTCTTTTTATACTTTTCAGATTTAATGCTTATATAAAAAGCATCTAGTGGCATGCTATATGCTTTTATATTTTCATATCCTTTATCCTTAAAAATATCTATTAATCCTGCTTTAGAAAAATGATAGCGATGCCTGGGAACATCATAAGCCGCCCAGTATTTGTCATAATATTTCGCATCATAGGATTGATAATTTGGCACAGCAATAAATACATACGATTCTTTTTTTGTTACTTGATCAATTTCCTTAAACCATTTGTTTATATCTAAAACATGTTCCAATGCATGCCAGGCTGTAATTACATCATATTTTTTTTTTATTTCTTTAAATGAAGAAACAACTTCAATCTTCTTTTCACTTATTTTTTCTTTAGCCTTTACATTTGGTTCATATGCTGTTTTTTCCCATTTATTAGGTAAATAATTAAGAAATTCCCCAGTCCCAGCCCCAAAATCTAAAATACGGCCTTGTTCTATTTCTTTATTAATCCAACTCTCTTTTTTTCGAAACATATAGTTTTTAACCAAATGGTATACTTCATCTAATAAAGAAGTAGAACTTTCCCTATGTGATATATATGCCTTAGAATTGTAATACTTAGTTAGTTCATTCCAATCAAGCTTGGGTAATGTTTCAAGAATTTTATATTTTTCATTTTCAACTATTTCAAACTCTTCATTTGTCTTAAAATGATCTTTTACTTTCATAAATTGTTTCACGTGGAACATTTTTTATCTACCCATATGAACTAGTAATACGGATATGTCTGTAGGGTCTACACCACTTACTCTTGATGCTTGTGAAACCGTAGCCGGTTTTATTTTTGATAGCTTCTCACGAGCTTCATAAGACATTGAGTTTAATTTATTGTAATCAAAATTTTTGGGGATCTTTAAATCCTCTAATCGATTTAATTTATCAGCATGTTCCCTTTCCCGTTTAATATATCCATCATATTTTATTTCAATTTCCACTTTTTCAAATTCTTCTTCTGTAATTTCATTTTCCTTCACATAGTTTTTCACATGTTCTAAATGACTTACATCCTCTTTATGAATATTTGGTCTGGTAAGTATTTTAGCTAATTTCCCTTTTTGTTTGACAGGTGAGGAGTTCTTTTCCTTTAAAACCGGATTAATATCATCAGGCGAGACAGATAATTGATGAATAAATTTGTTTAATGCCTCAGCCTTTTCCATTTTATTTTCCATTTTCCTCATGCGCTCCTCTGAGGCAAAGCCTATCCTATAAGATTTTTCGGTTAATCGTTCATCGGCATTATCTTGTCTGAGGATTGTTCTATATTCTGCTCTGGATGTAAACATACGATAAGGCTCTTTCGTGCCTTTTGTGATTAAGTCGTCTATAAGCACCCCTATATAGGCTTCATTTCTTTTTAAGATAAATTGTTCTGAACTTCTTGTTTTCAAGGCAGCATTGATTCCGGCTACAAGTCCCTGTGAAGCCGCCTCCTCGTATCCTGTCGTACCATTTATCTGACCGGCAAAAAACAAACCATCAACCAATTTTGTTTCAAGCGTATGTCTAAGCTGTGTTGGCGCAAAAAAGTCATATTCTATAGCATAACCTGGTCTAAAGAATTTTACATTTTCAAAACCTTTTACTTTCCTGAGTGCCTCATACTGCACATCCTCTGGCAAAGAGGTCGCAAAACCATTTACATAGTATTCAACCGTATTCCAGCCTTCAGGTTCTATAAACATTTGATGTCTATCCTTATCTGCAAATCGATCTATCTTATCCTCTACGCTCGGACAATATCTTGGGCCTATACTCTTGATTCGTCCATTAAACATCGGTGAACGGTCAAATCCCTTCCGTAAAGTATCATGTACTTCAGGAGAAGTATAGGTCATATAACATGACCTTTGTCTTACTTTTAAGTGTGATTCTTTATTGATGAATGAAAAACACTTAGGATTGATATCTCCTTTTTGTTCTTGCATTTTAGCAAAATCTAATGATCTTCCGTCTACTCTGGGCGGTGTTCCCGTCTTCATTCGTCCGGTTTCAAAACCAAGATCCTCTAAATCCTTTGTTATTCCTGTTGATGCCCTTTCCCCAGAACGGCCACCACCAAAATTCTTTTCACCTATATGAATTAAACCATTTAAAAAAGTGCCATTGGTTAGAATCACAGTTTTAGAAGGGATAAATAGACCTAAAGAGGTTTTAACGCCCTTTAATTTTCCATGTTCAACAACTACATTTGACACCATCTCCTGATAAAAGTCCAGCAAAGGAATTTCCTCTAGCCTTTTCCGCCATTCTAAGGAAAAAAGCATTCTATCACTTTGCACTCTTGGACTCCACATCGCAGGGCCTTTTGACTTGTTAAGCATCCTAAACTGAATAGCTGTTTTATCTGATATCTCACCGCTTAGTCCACCTAATGCATCTATTTCGCGTAACAACTGTCCTTTTGCAATTCCGCCCATAGCAGGATTGCAAGACATTTGTGCTACGTTTTGCAGGTTCATGGTTACTAACAATGTTTTATGTCCCATGTTCGCACTTGCGGCTGCAGCTTCACACCCGGCATGCCCACCGCCTACAACAACAACATCATACTCTTTATTAAACATAAGCTTTATTTTTTATCATGTTCCACGTGGAACAATTTTAAATATTCGTTTTCTTTATTGCGCATTTCTTCTTTTTCTTTTGCTGATTTATCTTTTAACCCCATACAGTGTAGAATGCCGTGAATGCATATACGTGCTAATTCATCTAAATAATCAACTTGAAACTCATCAGCATTCTCCTCCACTCTCTCAACACTTATTATAATATCAGCAGAAATTATCTTATTAGATGTATAATCAAAAGTTATTATATCAGTATAATCATCATGGCCTAAATATGTTCTGTTCACTGATAAAAGGGTTTCATCTGTAACAAATTTAAATGTAATCTCATCTGCTTCATAACCATTAGAATGAATGACATCTTTAATCCAGGCTTTCAACAATGAATTTTTATTAGTTTTAGAGTTTCCCTGAAAAACGATATTACTCATAGTTAAAATAACGCTTGATTAATGATTGATATTTAATTTGCAAAGGTAAATTTTGTCTATTTAATATCTCATCTCTTTTAAAATAATCTTTAGCCTCCTTAATCGCTTTGTTTTCCGGGTTAGTATAATTTTTTGTATTCGGATTAGACTTACGTTGATTGCTGTAATTCTGCTTTTGAGCGGCTTTTTTAAGTTTAAGCAATTCATGTTTGATTTCCTCCATCTTCTTTAAGCTTTTGTTGCTAAATCCCTTCATTAAAAGCTCCTGCTCTAACTGTTTCGTAGAACGACGAAGTTTACCAGCATCGTCTTGCAAACCTCTTTCTCTGATCAAATCTTCTAATTGATTTTTTAAATCTTGCTGTTTTTTATAAATCTCATATAACTCACCACTTTCTTTTTCAGTTTTCCCTTGTTTTTTTCCGCCTTTTCCATTTTTGTTTTGTTGACCGCCCTTAGCCCCTTTGCCCTTTTGACCTTTTCCTTTATTTCCGCTTTTTCCTTTATTTCCTTCTTTGCTTCCCTTTTTCATTCCACGCTGCATAGCTTTTTTTAAGTCATCATGAGATTTGATAACATCTGACAATTGAAAACCCTTACCTTTTCCCTGGCCTTTGCCTTTGCCTTTCCCTGAAGCTCCTCTACCGCTTCCTTTGCCTAACATCTGCTGCATTTGATCTAATGAATTATCTAACATATTTGCCAGGTCATTAGCGTATCTCATCGCATACTGCTGTTTAGAAGTGCCAATCCTTACCTCATTATTAGCAAGCTTCTCTAAAGATTTTTCAATATTATAATCTACTTCAGTGATTTTTTCTGTAATCTGCTGACTGATTATAGGATTTCTTAAAGCTAAGGCAAAAAGACTATCATCAACATGTTCAAAATTTTCTTTTAAGCTCGCCTGACGTTTAAGATATTTGGCAAAATTGGGGTTATTATCATCTATTGATTTGAACTGATCTATGAGTATTTCCTGCTCTTTAGAGTAAACTAACAGATTTTCTAATATTCGCCTCAGCATTTTAGCATCTTCACTAGCTTGTTGTTGCCCACTCATCATCATCATGCTATTCATGCTTTGGCTCATTTGTTGCATCTTTTTAGCAGCGTTTTTTTGATTTTGATTAGCATCTTTACCTTTTTGCTTTTTTTGCTCTTCAGAGCCCGCTTTTTGTTTTTTAGTTAAGTTTTCTTTTGCCTTTTCTTGTTCTTCTTCAATCGACTCTTCATCCTCAGGTTCATCAATCATTGGCATAGGCTCTTTTAGTTTTTTATTTTCTTGCCTCAATTCATTTAAATCTTCCCTTAGCTTACTAAATTTTTTGTTGAGCGAATCTTGTTCACGTTTTTCATTATCATCGTTTTTATCTGCCAATTCCTTTTGTTTCTTTGACAGTTGCTCAAGCTCTTTGGCTATTTTCCTTGTTTTTTCTTCTACATAATAGCGTTTGGTTAATTCAAGAATTTGCTCCAGATTTCGCTCTTGTTTGCTGCTTTCTTTCTCATACTCTTCTAGTTTCTTCTGTAAGTTTTCGTCTTTTATCTTCTTTTTGTATTGATCAAGCTTATCTAATATCTTCTCGTTTTGCTCTAAACGTTTTTCGTTGTTTTTTAATCTTTTGAGAAGCTCTTGCTTTTTAGGCTCGTCTTTTTGTTGATTCTGCTGATTAAGATTTTCCTGTAAAGACTTATTAAACCTTTCCATTTGCTTTTGTTGAAGCTTCTGGCGATCTATAAAACGCTCTAGCTTTTGCTGATCTGAATAATTTAAATTTGACTTTTCTCTTTGTAATTTCTGTATTTCCTCAAGTGATAACTTGTTCTTCTTAAGCTTTTTCAAGCTTTTATCCATATTATCAATTGTCTGTTCCTGTTGTTGTAACTGTCGTTCCTCTTTCTCATCTTGTGTAGGCTTCCTATAAGAAAACATTTTAGACCTGACAGCCTTTTTGCCGTTAATCGCATCATTATCAGTTACTTGAAAAAAATATTCATAACCTACACCTTCCTTAAGACTCAAACTTTCATTTGGAAATGCATAATAGAATTGACTTAAATTAGTGTTTGGTTTTTTTAAGTTGACTTTTTTTAATTCTTTAGCGTTCATCAATGGTCTGTAAAATAAATCAACAGACGACACACCATAATCATCACTGGCTGTCCCTTTAAAAAAATTTTGATCTTTTTCCGTCGAGTCTTTTTCAACCTTAATCTCAATTTTTGGTTTTTCATCTTTGATGACGCTTATGGCATATTTTAGCTTATCGTAATCTTTTAAAAATTGGTTTGATGAGCTTATCACATAGCTACCGGACTGGTAAATACTTTGCTCTAACACAAAACCACCTTTATGATTATCAAATAAGAAGGTTGAGTCTTTTATTTTTAGTAATAATTGATCTGTTGCAGTAGCTTTTACATTCCATTTGATTAAACTACCTTCAGGAACTTCTATATTACCAGTGCCATCTAATTGTTTATCAGCCATTCTTGTGTACTCAGGCACATCAGCCTTTAAACTTATATTGTCTATCATCGGAACAGCCAGAACATCTATCGCGTATGTTTTTGATTTTACATCATTTGCAGATAAATAAAAAGATGTCGCTTCATCAAGATTATTAAACTCAAAAGAAAAATGATCATTAGATTTTTTATTCATCAGAAAAGTATTGCCATTCTCTAAATGGACTTGCATCGATTGCGGTTTGACATCACCTATCGTGTTAGCCTTGAGAACAAAAGTATTTTGATTTGTTGTTATAAGACTATCGTTCAGCACCTTAATCTGAAAGGGAGCTGGAGGCTGATATTCATTTTTGTAATTGACCACACGGGTATAACTATCTGTAAAAAAATCATTTTTACCACTGACCCATATCAAAAGCATGATTAAAACAGGAAATGCCGCATATTTTATGTATTGTAAGTTAGATTTAAGACTGATTGCTTTCTGAAAAGGAACAGGCTTAAGTGATGCAGCTTTCTGTTCTATGCTTTCTATAATCAAATCAGAATCTTTATTCATCGACCTTAACTGAAGAATATTAACCAGTCTATCATTTACTTCAGGGAAATAATCGCCTATAATTTGTGAAGCGTATTTATAATTAATTCCTTTTGCTAATTTAATCAACTTGCTTAGCGGATATATGATAAACCTTACAAATAAACTGAGCTCAACTATTATAAACAACCAGAAAAGAACTTCTCTATAAGCAGGAGCTAACCAGAGATAGTATTCTAACCCAAGGGTAATCAAGAAATAAAGTAAGCCGGTAGTAAAAAATAGAATACCACCTTTTATTAATTCATTGTAATAATATTTTTTAATAAATTGCTCTAATTTCTTTTCAACACGTTTATAATTCTGCATCAGCCCTATTTTGTCGAGTAAAATTATGAATTTTGTTGATCATTGATATATGTATTATAAAAAATTAAGAATCAAGCAATCAATTATTTAGAATCTGCAACAAATGAAACAGCTTTTTATTGTACCCACACCTATTGGCAACCTTGAAGACATGACCTACCGGGCTGTATCGGTATTGAATAAAGTTGATTTTATCTTAGCTGAAGATACGCGCGTAAGCGGCAAACTGTTAAAACATTACAACATAAGCACACCAATGCTTGCCCATCATCAGCATAATGAGCATAAATACACTAATAGTTTAGTAGACAGAATGCAAAACGGGGAGACATTTGCACTGATATCTGATGCCGGAACTCCAGGTATATCAGACCCCGGATATCTTCTGGTAAGAGCTTGCTATCAAAACAATTTAGAAGTTAGCTGTTTACCAGGAGCAACAGCCTTAATACCAGCCATTGTTCAAAGTGGAATTCCATCAGATCGCTTTGTCTTTGAAGGGTTTCTGCCGGTTAAAAAAGGTCGACAAAAAAAGTTAGCTACACTTGCACAGGAAGACCGGACAATTGTGCTTTACGAATCGCCATACCGCATTTTAAAAACCCTTAACGATTTGGCCATGCATCTGGGAGAAAACCGCATCGTAAGTCTTTCTAGAGAAATAAGTAAGAAGTTTGAAGCGACATTCACAGATCAGATAAAAACAGCCGTAGCTTTTTATACAGAAAATCAACCTAAAGGCGAGTTTGTAATCGTGATTGAAGGAAAATCGTCTAAATTAAACCTTGGAAACACGTAAAGTGTTTACCATTCCTTTTTTCTCAATCGGCATAGAGGCAAGATTTATAGAGTAATCGCCTTCATGCAAAAACCCATTATCTAAAGCTATTTTGTTAACATCATCTATAGTTTGATCAGTACTTTCAAACCTATCATAGAAAAATGCACGAACGCCCCAGAGTAAACTCAATTGAGTAAGAATTCGTTTATTAGATGTAAAGGCTAAAACATGAGCATCTGGGCGCCAGGCTGAAATTTGGAACGCGGTATAACCACTGTTTGTTAATGTATGAATCGTCGTTGCGTCAATCTCATTGGCCATTCTGGCGGCATGATAACATACTGCCTTAGTGATATATCGTTCTGTTTTGATATGTGGTGCTCTATGAGGAACTATTATTAAAGGTGAATCTTCTACACTTTTAATAATTTCACACATTTTGCTAATCACTTGAACAGGGTATTTTCCAACAGAGGTCTCACCACTTAGCATTACGGCATCAGCACCATCCATAACAGAGTTAGCGACATCATTTACTTCCGCTCTGGTAGGGGTTAAGCTTGAGATCATAGTTTCCATCATTTGTGTAGCAATGATCACTGGAATACGAGCTTCTTTAGCTTTTTGGACTAATTTTTTCTGGATGAGAGGCACTTCCTGAGCAGGCACTTCAACGCCTAAATCACCACGGGCAACCATCAGTCCATCGCAATATGCAACAATTTTATCAATATTCTTAACACCTTCAGGTTTTTCAATCTTAGCTATTATAGGGATTTTATGCTTACTGTGTTTTTTAATGAGTTTCTGTAATGATTTTAAATCGCTGGCGAATCTTACAAAAGAGAGCGCAAACCAATCTACTTCTAAGCCACAGGCAAACTTAGCATCTTCAATATCTTTCTCTGTCATAGCAGGAAGCGATATATTAGTATTAGGTAAATTCACTCCTTTTTTAGATTTTAAAGAACCGCCCTGAAGAACTTTAGCCACAACCTCGTCTTCTTTGTTAGTGGTAACCACTTCAAAAATTAACTTTCCGTCATCGAGTAATATTTTTTCGCCTGATTTTACATCTTGCGGGAAGGTATCATAATTCATGTAAACCTCATCAGCGGTACCTTCAAAAGCTTTACCGGTTTTAAATTTAATTTGATCACCATCTGTAACAACTACATCTTCTTTCATCACACCAACTCTTAGCTTAGGGCCTTGTAAATCTGCTAAGATACCTACGTTAAAGCCATGTTCGTCATTTAGATCTCTAATCATCTTTACACGCTCTTTAACATCATCATAATTAGCGTGAGAAAAATTGATTCTAAATATATTAGCACCACTTTCCATCATCTTTTTTAGCGTGTCTTTACTGCTGGTAGATGGCCCTAGGGTTGATACGATTTTAGTTTTTTTAGTATGTTTCATTCAGTATGGTTTAAGCTGATAAAATTAGAAAATTAATTGACAACTAAACGCTCCTTATACTTTATTTGATTGTTAGGAATAAAGGTAGCGTTTGCATCAAAATTACTTTTATTGATTTGATTTAAAACATTTTGAACATCTATATGTTGTTGATCTTCTTCTATTTTAATCAAAAAATCAATATGTTTATATGTTTTTAATAAGCTAAATGTTTTGGTTTCCTGTAAGCTTTCATCAAATAATCCACTGCTTACCTTATTAGCTTTTGCCTTCTTTACCCGATTATCAATTAAATAAATAGATGCGTCATCAGTTAAATGAGTGCAGAATACCGGAAATTGCACTAACTCATTATTGATTTGATAATCCAGATCTACTTTACGGCGCTTTAATCGCCACCCTAAAATCTCATTTAAAAAAAAGGCAAGCCTGTAATTTTCATAGGTTGAATACACCCCGATTAGCTTGAAATTATCAAGGACAAAACCATCTAAATAACGTTTTTTGACTGGCATAACCCTCAATCATCTATTTGATCTTGTAGTGCATAAAAGGCTCTTCTGGAGGCCTTTTCTACAGCGACTTTTTTTGATATTTCTCTTGCCTTAGAAATTATTTTTTCATTTAAATAAAAACGAGCTATAAAATAATTTTCCTTATCAACACCTACTTCTTCATCAATATCAAATGAATAATCTATTTTTTGTTTTTGGCACCATTCAATAATCAACCCCTTATAGCTAATTACCTTTTTTTCAAATTTATCAATATCAACATAGGGGTCTATGATTTTATCATAAATAAAATGTTCGCATATTTTGTACCCCTTATCTAAATAAATAGCACCTATAAGCGATTCAAATAAATTACCATAAATATTTTGTCCGTGATTATTTTGATGAATATCAGAATCTAAGAGGCTAGCTAAATCAAAATCTTTTCCTAACTGGTTAAGGTTTTGACGACTGACGATTTTAGACCGCATTTTAGTTAAATAACCTTCATTTTGATCTGGAATTTGTTCAAAAAGAAAACAGCTGACTACGGAACTTAAAATAGCATCACCTAAAAACTCTAAACGCTCATAATTGAGGTCGTTACCATGTTTATCTACTTTTCTCAATGAACTATGTGTAAAAGCCTGGCGATAAATAGCTATATTTTTAGGCTTAAATCCTGTTATATTAGCAATAAGATGAGAAAATGTATTAGATGAGTTCTTATTGTAAAACAGATTGATCAATTGCATGTCTCAGGCTACTCACTAAATGATTTGAGCGCAATACATGCATTATGACCACCAAAGCCAAAGGTATTGCTTAAAGCTACATTAACATTTCTTTCTTGGGCTTTGTTAAGTGTCAAATTAAATTGATTATCTATTTTCTCATCGTGAGTAGTATGATTAATCGTAGGAGGTATAACGTTATGATTAATCGCCATTACAGAAGCAATGGACTCGATAACGCCGGCCGCACCTAAAAGATGACCGGTCATAGATTTTGTTGAGTTGATATTCATATCAAAAGCATGCTTACCAAAGACCTCCTTAATGGCAATTAGTTCAGCGACATCACCTAATGGCGTTGATGTTCCATGCGTATTGATATGGTCTACATCTTCAGGTTTAATTCCGGCATTATGAAGACAACTTTTCATTACGGCTATGACACCTTTTCCTTCCGGATGTGGAGCGGTCATGTGGTGCGCATCAGAGGATAAACCGCCACCGATGACTTCCCCATATATTTTAGCGCCACGAGCTTTAGCATGATCTAAACTTTCTAAAATAAGGCAACCTGCACCTTCACCTAAAACAAAACCATCGCGCGTAGCATCAAAAGGTCTTGATGCCGTTTCAGGCGTATCGTTTCTAGTTGATAATGCATGCATAGAATTAAAACCGCCCATACCTGCTTCGGTAATAGCGGCTTCGCTTCCACCGGAAACTACCACATCAGTATAACCTAAACGAATGGAATTTAGGGCGTCAAAAATAGCATTAGCTGATGACGCACAAGCTGATACAGTTGTGTAATTTGGTCCCATGAAACCATGTTTAATAGAAATATTACCAGGGGCAATATCAGCGATCATCTTAGGAATGAAAAAAGGGTTAAACCTGGGTGTTCCATCACCTTTAGCATAGTTGATCACCTCATTTTGAAAAGTTTCTAAACCGCCTATACCGGCACCCCAAATAACACCTGTGCGGTATTTGTCTACCACATCAAGATCTAAATTAGCATCTGCTATAGCTTCATCTGAGGCGATAAGCGCATACTGCGTAAACTTATCTAACTTCCTAACGGTTTTTCTATCAAAATAGTCACCTGGATTATAATCTTTAATCTCGCAAGCAAATTTAGTCTTGAATTTTTCTGCATCAAAACGGGTAATAGGTCCAGAACCACTTTTGCCGGCCTGGAGAGCTTCCCAGTAATCAGCTAAGTTTTTACCTATAGGAGTAATGGCTCCTAAACCTGTAATGACTACACGATTCAAATTCATGGATTAAAACGCTTTGTGATGATTATTTTTTGGCGTCTTCTATATAATTAACGGCCTGACCAACAGTCGATATGTTTTCTGCCTGGTCGTCTGGTATTTGAATATCAAATTCTTTCTCAAACTCCATTATTAATTCTACGGTATCTAAAGAATCAGCTCCTAGATCGTTTGTGAAGCTGGCTTCGTTTACTACTTCGTTTTCATCAACGCCTAATTTGTCAACGATGATGGCTTTAACTCTGGATGAAATGTCTGACATGGTTTAATTTTTTAGTTAATATTAATTAGGGCGCAAAAATAAAAAACTTTCTATTATCACAGCCCATTAAATTTTAAATGTCAATAAAAATACATAATTTTATCAAATTGGCAATTATAAATCAGCAATTCATGCAAAATACTGAGCATAAAAATTTTACAATTGTGGTATTTGCTTCAGGTAATGGCAGTAATGCTGCCAGAATAATAGATTATGCTCAACATCACCAAAATTTCTCCGTGTCTACCGTATTTTCTAACAAACAAAAAGCTCCTGTATTAGAAAAAGCACGTGTTAGAAATATTCCGGGTATTTCATTTTCTAAAGAGGAATTGTATAAAAAAGATACGCTTAAAAATCAATTACGCCAATTACAACCAGATTTGATTGTATTAGCCGGATTTATGTGGATTTTCCCACAAGACATCCTGGCTGATTTCCCAAACCGCGTGATCAATATACATCCGGCACTATTGCCTAAATACGGTGGTAAAGGCATGTATGGCGATCATGTCCACAAAGCTGTCCTTGACAATAAAGAAGAAAGATCCGGCATTAGCATTCATTATGTCAACGAAAACTATGATGAAGGAAGGATCATTGCTCAATATGAAACATCAATAGCTAATGATGAAACCCTAGACTCGCTAAAGCAGAAAATACATCAACTGGAACACGAATATTATCCGCTTGTCATTGAACAACTTCTAAAGGAGCAACATGCCTAAACAAAAATATTATGTGGTCTGGGAAGGTCATGAGATCGGTATCTGCGACTCATGGGAAACCTGCAAGCTATGGATCGCCAACTATCCCAATGCCAAATACAAATCTTTCAAGTCCAAAGCGCAAGCACAGGATGCTTATGAAAAAGGCTATTATAATTTCCTAAAGTTCGGTGCTATCCAACCTTTACCCAATGGCGTGATCAGGAATTCTATCTGCGTTGATGCCGCATCGAGCGGTAATCCAGGGAAAATGGAGTATCGCGGTGTGGATACGGTGAGCCGGAAACCTATCTTCCATCAGGGGCCTTTTCCGAAAGGCACGAACAATATCGGCGAATTCCTGGCGATCGTGCATGCACTCGCACTTATCAAACAAAAGAACAGCTCGCGGGTCATCTATACCGATTCTACCATCGCCATGGGTTGGGTCAGGCGAAAGAAATGTAAGACCAAGCTTAAAAAGGACAGGCAAACCGCAGAATTGTTCGAATTGATCGATCGGGCCGAGAACTGGCTCAAGAACACCGATTTTTCCACGAAGATCATCAAATGGCCTACACAGCAATGGGGCGAGATACCTGCTGATTTTGGGAGAAAGTGATCAAGGAGGAATTGCAGATATCTTTATATCTTAGAATTTGTTATATTTGCATATTAAATAGCCTGTGAAACATGAAAGTCGACTCCAGGTCGTTATTTTATTTTAAATAAAATTAGTGTTTTGATGGGCTTATTTTATTTTTAGCAGTCAGAGGGTTATTCTTATTATCGTAATAATAAATTTTTAACTGTAATTTAGTATCATACATGTCAAATACTATTTGATTTGATCAACCCCCATATCCTTAGGCTTTTTCCCGTATTTCCGCGTATCTTCCTTGGTTAGTACTTTAAAATCATCGGTCTTTTCCAGTTCATCCATCAAGCTGCGGAGATCGTCCGGTAGAGCGGTCAGCTTTCGGGTCCTTAGGTCGATCCAGCTTCCCATCATCTCACATTGTGCGCAGTGCTTGCCGTCTTGATTATAGATATTGTGTTCAAAAGAAAAGAACATTCCGTCTTCTGATAAACCTTTAAGCTGTAAATAGACGCGTGCTCGGTCTTCAGGCAATAGTTCTTTGAAATAATAGAGATGTTCAAAAAACACAATGGGTCCCAGGTTGTGCCGTATCAGTGTCTTTTGCGTAAATCCCTGCTCGATGAGAAAGGCCATTCTGGTATGGCTCATATAATCGAGATAAGCGGAATTGGCCAAATGTCGATTCGCATCGATGTCGCTCCAGCGGATATCAAAGTCTTTGTA
>JAVLBJ010000007.1:24891-44653 GCA_031581455.1 Psychroflexus sp.
TGGCCAAATGTCGATTCGCATCGATGTCGCTCCAGCGGATATCAAAGTCTTTGTAATAGGATCTTGTGTTCATTATTCTGGGATTTCTTGTTCTATGGGAACTTCTTTTTTAGGTAACTGAAGTTGACTTAAGCTTTGCACGGCTTTATCTATACTATCGACACCTTTAAAGGACATCAAAAGCCTTACGCCGTTTCGCGTTTCTTTTTGTTTCATTTCCCCTAATTTGGGATTTTCCTGAACGACCTGTAAGATATGAGTGAAAGCACGGCTTTTATAAAAACGCGATTCTTGATCAGCAATAAAGTATCCGATCATTTTCTGGTTCTTCAGTACGATCTTTTCCATTCCGATGTCTTTGGCGATCCATTTCAGCTCAACTGTTTTCAACAGGTCTTCAGCTTGCGGCGGCAGATCACCGAACCTGTCTTTGAGCTCTTTCTTAAGATCGGCTAATTCTTGCTCGTTTTCCAGCTCGTTCAGCTTGGTGTATAAGTTCAATCTTTCCGTGATATTGTTCACATAATCATCCGGAAAAAGCAAGCTCAGGTCTGTATCTATCTGCGGTTCTTTGACAAAGGTTTCATCTTCATCTTCTTCCTGATGATAAACATCCTGGAATTCATTTTCTTTAAGCTCATCTATCGCTTCATTGAGGATCTTTTGATAGGCATCAAAACCGATCTCATTGATAAATCCGCTCTGTTCACCGCCTAAAATATCGCCGGCACCACGGATCTCCAGGTCTTTCATCGCGATGTTGATACCGCTTCCCAGGTCTGAGAACTGCTCGATGGCTTGTAGTCTTTTGCGCGCATCATCGCGAACAACGCTCATTGGTGGCGTGATCATATAACAAAAGGCCTTTTTATTACTTCTTCCTACACGACCGCGCATTTGATGGAGGTCTGATATCCCAAAGTTCTGCGCATCATTGATAAATATGGTATTCGCGTTTGTCACGTCCAGTCCGTTTTCAATGATCGTGGTCGAGACCAGGATGTCATATTCATTATCGATGAACTTCAACATCAAGCTTTCCAGCTTCTTGCCGTCCATTTGCCCGTGACCTATACCTATACTGGCATCAGGAACGATCCTTTGTAGGAATCCGGCGACTTCCTCGATGTTCTCCACGCGGTTATTGATAAAGAACACCTGACCACCGCGCTCTATTTCGTAGGACACCGCATCGCGGATAACTTCTTCAGAAAACCGGATCAACTGGGTTTCTATCGGATATCGATTAGGTGGTGGCGTTTTGATGGTCGACAGGTCTCTGGCGGCCATCAAACTAAATTGTAAGGTCCGCGGAATTGGCGTGGCCGTAAGCGTTAGGGTATCAACGTTGGCTTTTATGGTCTTCAGCTTGTCTTTGACGCTAACGCCGAACTTCTGTTCTTCATCAATGATCAGCAATCCCAGATCTTTAAACTCAATATTTTTATTGACCAGTTGATGCGTTCCGATAACGATATCGACCGCTCCGCTTTTTAAGCCTTCTAAAACATTCCTTCTTTCTTTGGCGGTCCTAAATCGGTTGAGATAATCAATGCTCACCGGAAAGTCCTTTAATCGTTTTCTAAAAGTATTATTATGCTGGAAGGCGAGAATGGTCGTTGGCACCAGGACGGCCACCTGTTTCCCGTTATCAACTGCTTTAAAAGCAGCGCGAATGGCCACTTCTGTTTTCCCAAAGCCCACATCACCGCAGACCAATCGGTCCATAGGTTGTTCGCTTTCCATATCTTCTTTTACGGCTTTTGTGGCGCTGCTCTGGTCCGGCGTGTCTTCGTAAAGAAAGGAGGCTTCCAGTTCGTGTTGCAGATAAGAATCCGGCGCAAAGGCAAAGCCTTTTTTCATCTTCCGTTTCGCATAAAGTTTGATCAGGTCAAAAGCGATCTTCTTCACGCGGGTCTTGGTTTTTTTCTTAAGGTTCTTCCAGGCCTTGCTACCTAATTTATAGATCTTAGGAATCTTAGCATCCTTGCCGCTGTATTTAGATATTTTATGTAGCGAGTGAATGCTCAAATAAAGCACATCGCGCTCGCCATAGATCAGTTTTACGGCTTCTTGTTTGTTACCATCGTTATCGATCTTTTGTAATCCGCCGAACTTCCCGATGCCGTGATCGATATGCGTTACATAATCGCCCACGTTCAGGTCTGTTAATTCTTTTAGCGTGATCGCCTGTTTCTTCGCATAGCCGTTCTTCAAATGAAATCGGTGGTAACGATCGAACAATTGATGGTCAGTATAACAGGCCAATTTCACATCACGATCGATGAATCCCTGATGCAGATTGATCAAACTGGTCTTATAATGTACGGTTTGTTCTTGTTCCTGGAAAATATCGTGGAAGCGCTTGACTTGTTTTTCGTTAGAACAGCAGATATGATTGGTAAAACCTTCCTCGTGATTTTCCTGTAGGTTTTCCATGATCAGCTCAAAGTTCTTGTTGAAAGATGGCTGCGGTACAATATTAAATTGATATGCTTTGTGATAGGAGAATGATGAGCTTGCTGATGATCTGAAGAAGAAGCGTTTGTAGTCTTCCAGTTGATCTTTTAGTAGTTGCGCATCACAAAAAAGGTCTTCCGGTTGTTGATGCTTGATATCCTTGCTGAGCTCATTGAAAGTAGTCTTAGCTTTATCGAACATTTCATCCAACTTGTCGTTCAATACGTGAGGATCTTCTATGAAGACAGCGGTCTTGTTAGCCATATATTCCAGGAAGGAAACTCTTTTTTCATCCACCAGTTTGCCTTCCACGTTCGGCATAATGCTGATCTTTTTCTTTTTCTCTACGGAGAGTTGCGACTCGATATCAAAGGTACGCAGACTTTCTACTTCATCGCCAAAGAACTCTATCCTGAACGGATGATCGTGGCTGAATGAAAACACATCGATGATACCGCCGCGTACGGAAAATTCGCCGGGCTCGGTCACAAAGTCCACGCGCTCAAAGTGATATTCAAATAAAGCTTCATTGATGAACTCACTATCGATCTCCTGACCTACTTTCAGCTCTAAGATGCTTTTGTTCAGCTCTTTCCTGGTGATCACTTTTTCAGAAAGCGCTTCCGGATAGGTCAGGATGACCGATGCTTTCTTTCTGGAATTGATCCGATTAAGGACCTCGGCGCGCAACAACACGTTCGCATTGTCAGTTTCTTCTATTTGATAAGGTCGCCTGTAACTTCCCGGATAGAACAAGACATTCTTCTCACCGATCAAGCGCTCCAGGTCGTTCAGGTGATAAGCGGCCTGTTCCTTATCTTCCATGATAATCAGGAAAGGAAGGTCAGTGTTCTCAAAAAGTTTGGAGATCAGTAATGACTGGGCACTACCTATCATTCCTTTAAGCAAATAAGGATGCGGCTGCGGGTCATTTAGATCTGCAGTAATAGCCGTTAGATGCGGATGATCAGCATAAAAGCCCTGGATTTCTTGTTGACTCATCGCTGCAAAGATAATGAAGAATATCAGTCAAAAATCCTTTTAGATTTAAGTTAATAGAAAATCTTAGTTTAGTAACAGATAAAATAAATGATGAACATCGACGAATTTAGGGAATATTGCCTGGCAAAACCTGAAACCACAGAGGAATTGCCATTTGATGATAACACTCTGGTCTTTAAGGTCATGGGCAAAATGTTTGCATTAACTTCACTAAAGTCCTGGGAAGAAGGCGATCACTCCGTTAACCTTAAATGCGATCCGCAGAAGTCAGAAATGCTCAGAAACGAATACCCTGATGATGTTTTTCCCGGTTATCACATGAACAAAAAGCACTGGAATACAGTCAATATAGATCAAACCGCATTAAGTGAAAAATACATTCGCTACCTGATCAATCACAGCTATGAATTAGTAGTAAGTAAATTGCCTAAGGCTAAACGAATATGGGTTAAGCAGCAATTAAATGATCAGTAACTATTCTAGCTAATTGTTCTTTTTGATATAAGATGCAACTTTATCTAAAAAGTTAGGCTTATCAATAATCCAAATTTTACTTTTGCCAGCACATGGAAAGACAAAAGCAAACATATCAACAAAGGATAGCGCATTTTCAGCTAAAGCGGAAGAAAGCAGCTAAAGCAAGCAACTGGCTTACTTTAATTAGACTTATCATATTTATAACTACAGGCGTATCTATTTATCTTTTATGGCCTGAATATAAGTTCATCGCCGGAATTGCTCTAACCGGAATCATCCTGTTTTTTATGGCTGTAGCTTATCATCAACGCTTAAACAGAAAAAAACAGTATTTGTCTAAACTGATCAATATCAATAAGGAGGAAAAGGCATATTTAGATGGCGAGCTTTCATTATTTGGTAACGGTCAGATTTACAAAGATGATGAACATGACTTTAGCAATGATTTAGACCTTTTTGGACAGCAATCTTTATTCCAGAGGATCAACCGGACGGCGCTCAGCGAGGGCGAACAAGAATTAGCAGATACCTTAAAGTCCAATGCCACCAACTCTATTGTAGCTAAACAACAACTGATTAAAGAATTAGCCGGGAAAATTGATTTTAGGCAATCATTCACAGCAGAGGCTTCTTTAGTAAAATCTAATGTTTCTAATCAATCGCTGATCAACTGGCTTAAAAATTATCAAGTTTTTACACCCAGATTAGCGCCGTGGTTAAGTCTGGTTTTTTCTGTTTTATCAGTAGCATTTATCAGTCTGCTATTTTTAGGTTATTTAGAATTTAAACATGTATTGCTCTGGTTATTGATAGGGATAGGCATCACAGGCATCTACCTTAAAAGAATCAACGTTTTACTTCAATTTATCAATGAAACGCAGAGTGTTTTTCAGCAGTATAAAGCTCTCATACGATTAATAGAAAACACTAACTTCACATCAAAAAAGTTATATGATATTCAATCTGATTTTAAATCCGGCAGTCAAAATGCATCCAACCAAATTCACAAATTAACAAAACTTATCGATGCGCTTGAGCAGAGAAATAATCTGTTAATGGGTATTTTCCTTAATGGATTTTTGTTGTGGGATATTCGGCTTTGCCATAAAATTGAAAAATGGATCATCGATCATGGACCTCAGGTTGAAAAATGGCTCGATGCGATTGTTGAGGTAGATGCACAAAACAGTCTGGCTACTTTTGCTTATAATCATAATGACTATACTTATCCGCAGTTAACAGAACGGTATCAACTGAAAGTCACAAATCTCATTCATCCGTCCTTAGATCAACAAAAAGCAGTGGGCAATAGTATTGAAATGTCATCAGAGGACTTTTTGATTATCACCGGAGCGAACATGGCCGGTAAAAGTACATTCCTTCGCAGCATCGGAACCCTCATTATTATGGCTAATTCTGGTTTACCTGTTGCCGCTGAACATTGCGAATATCAACCTATTAAATTAATCTCTAGCATGCGAACAGCAGACTCGCTGGCTAGCGAAGCTTCTTATTTTTATGCAGAGCTGGCCAGGTTAAAGAAAATCATCGATAAAATAGAAGGACAAAAACATTTTATTATTCTCGATGAGATACTAAAAGGCACCAACTCTGAAGATAAGGCCAGAGGATCTCAAAAATTTGTGGAACGGCTTATAAAGACCAGATCGACCGGACTGATCGCCACCCATGATTTAAGTTTATGTCAAGTGGCAGACCAACATGAAACCGTCAGCAACTATCATTTTGACGCTCAGATTATCAAGGATGAACTTTACTTTGATTATCAATTGAAAGAAGGCGTGTGCCAAAATATGAACGCTTCTTTTCTACTCAAGAAAATGAAAATTGTGAAATGAATAAAAAAATTAACAGTAATGAATTTAATAATAAACAAAGGATTAATGTTTCTGACAATTGTGCTAATACTTTCCTCATCAGTCGATACCATAGTAGCCCAAAACAATTTCTCTAAAGCACAAGACCTGTATGATGCGGGCGATTATGAACCTGCCAGAGAAATCCTTGAACCCCTGAGACAGCAACGGGAAAAGGATACGGCCGTCAGGTCGCTCTTAGGTTCGGTCTATGCCAAGCTAGAACTTTGGGAAAAGGCTGCCGATGAAGTTGAGGTCTTAGTAGACAAATATCCTGATAATGCAGAATATAATTTTAGATATGGCGGCGCATTAGGAATGGTGGCCAAACAAGCTAATAAATTTACCGCCTTGATGATGTTAGACGATGTCAAATTCCATCTAAAGAAAGCCACAAGATTGGACGAACAGCATATTAATAGTCGTTGGGCTTTGGTGCAGCTTTATGTAGAGTTACCTTCCATGATAGGTGGCACGAAGGCCAATGCAATGCAATATGCTGATGAACTAGCCGATATCAGTCCTGTAGATGGCGCGCTTGCCAGAGGCTTTGTGGAAAGGTCAGAAGAAAATTACCGGGAAGCAGAAAAATACTTGAAGCAAGCTGTTGCTATCGGCCGATCAGTAACTACCTATACCAAATTGACCGAGCTTTATCTAAAAATAGACCAGTCGGAGAAAGCCTTTGCTACTTTACAAGAAGGTATCGGTCAGACCAACGCGGCTGCGTTAAAGATAAAATTCGCAGAAATGGCACAGGAATATGCAAAAAACAAGGACAAGGCCATCGCATATCTAAGGGATATCAACCTGGAGAAAATCAACGAAAATCAGCAAAAGCAATTAGAAGTACTTTCTGCGAAATTAAGGTCTTAATCATATCGAACAGCGATAGATAAATGCCGGCGGAAAGTTAAGCGGTGTAAAGCTCAACTTTACTTCCTTAAAGTGAGACTTTAAAAAATCGTACTTGTCTAAGCTATATTGATATTGGATGAAAACACCTTGCGGGTCAAGATGTGCTTTGACCTTAGCGAGCAAGTTCTCAATATCATTTTCTTTTAATAAAGAGAGCGGCAAGCTCGAGATGAACTGATCGACCTTTTTTATTTGATGCTGTGCTAAGAACTGATCAAAAGCAAAGGCGGATTCATTTACTAACCAGAACTTATCATTTTCCGGTAGTTTAAGTTTTGCTTTTTTATGCATCGCCGGGTTTAATTCAAAAGACACTAACTTAGATTGGAGAGATTTCTTTTGAAGGATGTTTTTTGTGATTTTACCATTACCCGTGCCAAACTCCACAATGACATGGTCTTCACCATTGATTCTTCGGGTCATTTTATGGGCCAGGAACCGGGAACTCGGCACAACAGAGCCGGAATTTTTTAGATTTTTTATCGCTTCAACAGAGAACATTCCTATATTTTGGTGATGCAAAGCTAACCAAATATTAGGTAGTGGCTATTTTTTTGCAAAGTGCTTAGCTATGAGGCAGTAAACAAGGTCTTTATAATTAGAATTCGCATGTGAATTTTTTAAAGGAAGTTGTATAGCTCAACCCAAGAATTTAAGCGACACAGGATGGTCAAAAACAGACCGGACCGTGCATTTAACAAATAAACTAACTATTTTAAGAAAATGTACATTTTTAGTGTAACACTTGCATCTTTCTTTCTCTTAGGTTTGTAATGTATTTAACGCTCTATTTTAAAGACCAAAACAAATTTAAGCATATACCACTTAGGTAATCATGTTTTAAATAGATAAAGAACTTAAAAAATTAGTAATTTTAATTTTGCTTAGTAGAAATAAGAAGTTAAATGCAGTCTTCAAGCAGAAAATCTGCGCGCTGACTTACCAGACTTAAAATGGTAGCGTTAGTATTAACTTTTTAAAATTTATCGTTATGAAGTCAAAAGTTCTTAATAGTTTATTTTCCATTACACTTTTATTTGTATTAGTTATATATCCCTATAAAGCACAAGCTAGCCCTTTTATAGGTTCTGAAACTACAGAAGGAGATTGCAGTTACACTGGAGGTTGTGGCAGTAGTGCAACTGGAATTCAGCTAGTTACTACAACTTTCTATTTATTTGGAATACCACTTTCTTCTAGCACATCCTATGAAAGTTGTTCACCAAGTCCAAGTCTAACCCCATGTTAGAATCAAATAAACTCCCTTTTAAGGCAGTCGTATTTGGCTGCCTTTTAATATTATTTAATAAAATTTGTATTTGTCAAAAAGTATCTATAAAACATCAAGATAAAACTGTATGCACATTTGAAATAAGCCAGAATAAATTAAAGAATAAATCCTGTAGCTTTAATATTAATATGTATAATAAAAAAATTAAGGTTAAAGGCGGATTAACATATAAGGATTTAATATTTAAAATACCAAAAAATGATACTATTGTATATTTTCAGTCTACTATCAATAAGTTAGAGGAAGTATCATTAGATTCCCAAATTAATTACATTGTTGACAAAAAGAAAAACAGTAGAAAGCATATCTTAAAAGCCGGTCTTGATTATGGAATTTATTTAGAAATACCTAAGAAAAACGATGAAATAACAATAAATAATTTAATACTATACCCAAAAAAAGTCTTATCTAATCATGGATTTTTAAAAATCAATTTTTACCAAAAAATTAAAAATAAATACAAAAAAATGAATAATTCTGATATCGTTTATCCTTTAAAGTATTTCAAGAATCAAAGAGAAGTTAAACTAAACATCTTAAAAAAGACCGCAGTAACTTTGTCCGATGACTTTATTTTAAGTATAAAAGTTGTAAAAAAAATATCAGACCATCAAGAAATGCAACTATCAGAACCTATGTTAAAATTAAAGTGTACTAAAGATGAAAGAAAGTTTTTTATAAGATTTAAAAAGGAATATGGGTGGTTAGAGCAAGAAAATGTTAACTCTTTTGGATTAAAATTAGGCTATAAATAATTATACAGAGGTTAAGTTTAACCTATACCTTAAAGATAAATTCTCCAACATCACCTCAAATTTATCAAAATTAAAAAAAGGAATCTAAATAAATAGACATGAAAAATAAAATACTATTATTGTTAGCGTTAATTACCACAGCAGCTTCAGCACAGCAATCTAAGGATTCGATTCCCAATGAACGAAGGTTTAGTTTTAGTATAAAGCTAGGGAACTACATACAGCAGATAGAAGAAAACGAAAACCATATTACGAACGAACCTTCTTATAGTGGTGCGATCATCGCTGAATATCGCTTGTTTGGGAATACTAGTATTGAAACCGGATTTCACCAAATTGATAAGATATCCTTTTCCAGTCTAAGCTATGATTCATTTAAAATACCACTCACTTTCAGCACAGATATGACCTTTAATAATAATGGAAGTAAACCTAACACAAAAATAGTGGCTTCATTAGGGACCTACTTAAGGTCGATAACGAACCTTAATAATAATACCAACCTGGAATACGATGAGAATAGTGTCTTCGGCTTCCATGCTTCTCTGGGTATTAAACACGATCTCTCAGAAAGAGCTTTTGTTAACCTTAGTTTTCAAGTTGACAGGGATTTTAATGACCTATTAGAAACTGAAAACTCAAGTATTCGAATAGAATCCGGTTATGGATTGTTTCTGGGTTTTGGAATAAGGTTATAGCTTAAGTAAGGAACATTTTCTCCGGTAATTTCCACTCATCACGCAAACGCTTTTGAATGAGAAGCGGGTCGTCATTAAGCTTTAAGCTACCACAGAACTTTTTAGCATCAAACCCAGCTTCTTCTTGTTGATAAAGTTTTTCTAGTTTTTCATCTATTGTCTTTTTACTTGTGCCACTTTTTATTATTGTAACCATACCAAAATATTTATTCCATAGTCAAAAATACTAAATTTTAAATGATAATATCATTGGCCGTACACGACTAACAAAAATAGGCAAATCATTGATCAACACGTTCAACACAATACCCAAGCATTGTTTCCCCTGAATTTTCCTCGCTAAATACTATCTTTACAGCTTTAAAAACAGTCTATGAACATTCATTTTATAGCGATAGGTGGAAGCGCCATGCACAATCTGGCCATCGCCCTACAAGATCAGGGAGAAAATGTTACGGGTAGCGACGATGAGGTATTTGAGCCGTCAAGGTCCAGGCTAGCCGAGAAAGGCTTACTACCAGAAAATGAAGGATGGTTCCCGGAAAGGATCACAACAGACCTCGATGCGGTCATTCTGGGCATGCACGCTAAAAAAGATAATCCCGAGCTCATAAAAGCGCAGGAATTGGGTTTGAAGATCTATTCCTATCCGGAGTTCATCTATGAAAAGAGCAAGTATAAAACGCGGGTCGTCATCGCAGGTTCTCATGGCAAGACCACCATCACCGCCATGGTCTTACACGTTCTGAACTACCATCATAAACCTACGGATTTTATGGTCGGAGCTCAGTTGGAAGGTTTTTCTACCATGATCAAGTTAACACAAGAAAACGATTTTATCTTGCTGGAAGGCGATGAATACTTGTCTTCTCCCATCGACCCACAGCCCAAGTTCCTCTGGTACCAACCCAATATCGCCCTGATCAGCGGTATTGCCTGGGACCACATCAATGTTTTTGGCACCTATGAAGAATACCAGGCGCAATTTGAATATTTTGCCGATAATATGACGAATGGAAGCACACTGGTCTATAATGAAGAAGATGAAGCAGTGAAGAAGATCGCTGAGAACGCAAAAAAACCAACCCGCAAGCATGCCTATCGAACTCCAAAGTATGAGATCATAGATGAAGAAGTTCATCTCGATACGCCGGAAGGACTCATGCCATTGCAGATCTTCGGCGAGCACAACCTGAGCAACTTAGCAGGAGCCAAATGGATCTGCCAACATATGGGCGTGGATGAAGATGATTTTTATGAAGCCATCGCCGAGTTCAAAGGAGCGGACAAAAGACTGCAAAAGGTCGTTAAGACCGATAAAGCCTTGGTCCTTAAGGATTATGCGCATTCGCCATCAAAGGTCAATGCAACGACACAAGCTGTAAAAAAGCAGTTTAAGGAACATGAATTACTGGCTTGTTTAGAATTGCACACTTATAGCAGCCTGAACAAAACATTCCTCAAGCATTATAAGGACAGCTTGAACGATGCGGATGAAGCGGTAGTGGTCTATGACCCGAAGGCACTGGCCATCAAGAAGCTCGAGCCAATAGATGAAGAAGTGATCAAAGAAGCCTTTGGCAGACAGGACATCCGGGTTTTCACAAGACCGGAAGCTTTTCACGATTTTCTAAGATCTTATCATTTTAATCATCACCTGCTGCTTTTAATGAGCAGCGGCAACTATGCTGGTCTGGATTTTGAAGAGTTAAAGCAATGGGTAGAATAATGAAATTAACACTTCTCCATCGGTTTGACCGAGTTTTATTAAATTGCTTCCTATGAAGAGATACATATTGATCATTTGTTGTTTTCTAAGCTTTAGCGCTGTTGGACAAAATCTACAGGTTGCAGAAAACTATATGGAGCAAGGCGAAATCAAAAAGGCCAAAGCGGTTTATGAAAAACTCTATGAGCAAAACCCTAAGGATAAAAGACATGCTTTGGGTCTGGCACAGTCTCAACTCGAGCTTAAAGATTATGAAAATGCTCAACAAACGCTTCAATCTTATCTAAAAGATCGCCAACAACCAGATGTCATGGTAGTTTTAGGGCATGTTTACACCGTTCAAGGCGAAGATCAAAAAGCGGATGTATGGTATAAAAAAGCCATTAGCAAGATAGAGGAAAGACCTTACTTTGCTTTTACCATAGGTAAAAAATTTGAGGAGTACGGCTTGCTCAATCAGGCGATACGCACCTATGAAAAAGGAAATGCGCTTAGGCCAAGTATTAATTTTAAAATCAAATTAGCGAGAATTTACGGGGAAAAAGGAAACCTTGAAAAAATGTTTGCTAATTATATTGATTTGATTACAGAGCGCGAAAATTACTACAACGTTATCAGAAGAAACTTTGACGGTTACATTACTGAAAACCCGGATAATGAAGCGAATCAGATTTTTAGAAAACTGTTGATAAAAAACATTCAAAAAGCACCTCATATAATGCTTAACAAAATGTTGAGCTGGTTATATATTCAGGAAAAGCAGTATTTAAAAGCTTTTGCTCAGCAAAAAGCCATCGTCATGCGTACGGATAGCTCGTACCAATCTATGATTTATATAGGTGAAGTTGCCGCAGAAGAAGGCTTCACAGATCAGGCCAAACAAATTTATAAAAGTATTATTAAGCAAGCCAAAACAAAGGGTGCAAAAATAGAAGCCACCACTGCATTGATGCAGCTTAATGTAAGGCAGGCAGATCAACAAGACTACGCTTCTTTAGAAGAAGATTATGAAAACTATTTAAATCAATTTGGAAGAGGCAAAGACACGGAAAACTTACAATTAGATTTTGCGAGATTCTTAGCTTTTAAACTTGAGAATATAGATAAATCGAAAGCAATGATCAACGCTTTGCTGGACAAGAATCTTTACCGATTCTCAGAAGGAAATGCCAAATTGCTCTTAGCTGATATTTTAGTGCTCGAAGAAAAGTTCAATCAAGCACTGATCTATTACACAAAGGTGGAAAAAATGTTGCCCAACAATCCATTAGGACAAAAAGCCAAGTTTAAAGTGGCCAGGACCAGCTATTACAAAGGCGATTTTGATTGGGCGGTCACCCAGCTCGATGTGCTTAAAAAAGCCACTTCCCAACTCATCGCCAATGATGCGCTGGAATTAGCCTTACACATCAAAGACAACGGCTTGCGCGATTCTACACAAACCGCCCTGAAAAAAGTGGCTCAAGCCGATCTGATGTTGTTCCAGAACAAAAAGGTATCGGCTGAAAAACAACTTTCAGCAGTCATTGCTGAGTTTCCGAACCATGATATCATCGATGAAGTGCATTTTAGATTGGCACAAATTTATCAGCAGCAAGGAAAACATCAACAAGCCTTAGACGCTTACAAGGTCATCATCAACAATTATCCGGATAGCATATTGATCGATAATGCTTATTTTCAGGTGGCGGAACTTCTTCAATATCAATTAAATAACAAACAGGAAGCTAAAGACTATTATGGAAAAATATTATTTGATCATCAAGACAGTATTTTTTACGTAGAAGCGCAAAAAGAGTTTAGAAAATTACGCGGCGACCAGCAAATCAATTAGTTATGTATATTTATAATGTGACCATTAATGTAGAGGAAAGCGTTCATGAGGAATGGCTGGACTGGATGAAAAAAGACCATATCCCGGATATGCTCAACACGGGAAAGTTCAAAAATGCTGACCTGATCAGGGTCAATGTCCAGGAGCCTACCGGAGGTATCACTTATGCAGTGCATTATAAGGCGGAAAGCAAAGCAGAGCTGGAAGATTATTATGAAAATTACGCGCAGCAGTTGCGTAATGAAGGCTCTAAGTTCAAGGATAAGGTCGTGGTATTTAGAACGGAACTCGATGTTATTGCTCAGTTCTGATGAAAAAAAAAGCGCATCCGTACAGAGTAAGACCTAAGAAGAAATTAGGCCAACATTTCCTGACCGATGATAGCGTCGCTAAGAGAACTGCCGATCTTCTTGATGCTGCAGATGTCAATGTGGCCTTGGAAATAGGTCCCGGCAATGGCGTTCTAACCGATCATTTATTAAGAAAAATAGACCATTTGATAGCGGTTGAGCTTGATCATGAGTCTATTCAGGTCTTGCATCAACGTTTTGCCCAGGCGCTGAACCTGCCGGAAAAGGGGAAAAGCTTTGAGGTCTTACATCAGGATGTGCTGAAGATGGATATCGGCGATTTGGCAGCAAAGCACGGTCAACTGGCGATCATCGGGAATTTTCCGTACAATATATCGTCTCAGATACTTTTCCAGCTCCTGGAAAATAGAAATAACGTGCCGTTCCTGGCCGGCATGTACCAGAAAGAAGTGGCTGAGCGCGTTGCCGCTAAGGAAGGATCAAAGACCTATGGCATCCTTTCCGTCCTAACGCAGGCTTTTTATCGCGTTGAATACGAGTTCACGGTAGAAAAGGAGGCTTTTTATCCGCCACCTAAGGTGACCAGCGCGGTGATATCGCTTCACCGTTTAGATGAGCCGCTTATCTGCGAAAACATCGACCTGTTTTTCCAGGTGGTCAAGAAAAGCTTTCAATTGCGTCGTAAAACCTTAAGGAATAGCTTAAAAACCTTTCAACTAAGCGATAAATTAAGACAAGATCGTATTTTTGCCCAGCGACCCGAACAACTTAGCGTGCCGCAGTTTGTTGAACTCACTAAAAAAATAGCGCATGACGGAAATTGAGATCACGCAAGAATTCCTGGACAAGATCAAATACCTTATCGAACAAAAGGATGATGAGGAGCTTTTAGTACATTTTAAAGGACTTCACCACGCGGATATCGCTGAGGTCTTTGACCAATTGAACATCGAGGAGATCATTTATATCGTCAAGTTGTTAGACAGTCAAAAAACAGCTGAGGTCTTGATGGAGCTTGACCAGGACGATCGGCAGAAGATCCTGGATAATCTAAATGCCAGGGAGATCGCTGATGAGATCCGGGAAATGGACACGGATGACGCCACCGATATCATAGGTGAGCTTCCGGACCACGTGATGACCGGCGTTGTCAATAATCTGCAAGGTACGGAAATGGGGCGGCATATTCAGGAGCTCATCAAATATGATGAGGATTCTGCCGGTGGACTGATGGCCAAGGAGTTGATCAAGGTCAATGAGAACTGGAGCGTCACCGGTTGCTTGACGGAAATGCGTGCTCAGGCCGAAAATGTAACGCGGGTGCATTCTATTTATGTCGTTGATAATGACGGTGTTCTAAAAGGCAGATTATCTTTAAAAGACCTGATCACCGCACCAAGCGATGCGCATATCAACGATGTTTACATCAAGAAAGTAGATTATGTGGACGTGCATACCGATGGCGAAGAAGTAGCTCGTGTGATGAAAAAATACGACCTGGAAGCCATTCCCGTGGTCGATGAGCTCAATCGCCTTGTAGGTCGCATAACCATAGATGATATCGTGGATTTCATCACGGAAGAAGCCGATAAGGACTACCAGTTGGCTGCCGGTATTTCAGAGGATGTCGCACCAGATGATACCGTAGGTCAGTTCATCAGGGCAAGATTACCCTGGTTGATCCTCGGGCTCATCGGTGGTTTAGGCGCGGTCTATATCTTACAGGGTTTTGAAGGCGCATTGCAAAGTTATCCTTTACTCTTCTTTTTTACACCACTGATCGCGGCGATGGCCGGAAATGTAGGTGTTCAATCCAGCGCGATTGCCGTTCAGGGTTTGACGCGCGGGACCTTTGGTAAAAGCATCTTGAAACTGCTTGCCAAGGAAGTCTTGATCGCCTTGCTGAACGGATTGGCACTGGGACTTTTGATATTGGCTTTTGGTTATATCATGGATATTCCTAATTTGGTAGGTTTGACCATTGCGCTTTCCATCATCTGTGTGATCATGGTCGCGGCATTGATCGGCACGTCCATACCCATCATATTGGACAAACGCGGCATCGATCCGGCAATCGCCACCGGACCGTTCATCACTACCAGCAATGATATCTTTGGGATATTCATCTTTTTCTTTATCGCTAAGATGATATTGGGGTTTTAGGGAAAAATAAGGTTGGTATAAATACAAAAAACTCTTTGTGGACCAAAACCAATGTTGTTACTTTGTGATTACAAACTGTTCGTTATGGAAACAAACATTATAAAGATCGGAAATTCAAAAGGAATACGTTTGAGCAAAACTATTTTAGAAAAGTATAATTTAAGAGACAAAGTTGAAATGATCTTAGAAAGAGGTCAAATCATTCTTAAGCCTATTGATAGGCCAAGAGAAAATTGGGAAGAAAAATTCAAGGAAATGAATGCGAATAATGATGATCAATTATTAATTGATGATGTTTTTGAAGATGAACATTTTGACGAATGGAATTAAAACAATATTCAATTGTACTTGTGGATCTTAACCAAATCCCGAAAAATATCGGGAGAAGCGAGATCAAAAAAACGCGTCCTTGTGTAATTTTATCACCTGATGAAACAAACAAGTATCTAAGGACAATTGTGGTGGCTCCAATGACAACGAACTTAAAAAAGTATCCCACAAGAGTTGAAGTCAGTCATAATGAAAAAGAAGGAATGATAGCGATAGATCAGATCAGAACAATTGATAAAAAGCGTATTCTCAGAGAATTCGACAGGTTAAAGAAATCTGAGATCGCAAATTGTAAGAGCTTGATCAAAGAAACATTTGTGGATTAAAAACTGTTTAACAATGAAAACATTAACATTACAAATTCCAGAGACAATAGATGAAAAGGAGGTTAAAATGCAATTAGCAGCACATTTTTTTGAAAAGGGCTTAATGTCTTCAGGACAAGCGGCCGACCTGGTTGGTGTTTCAAAGAGAGAATTCATCGAGACGGTTGGCCATTATGGCGTATCAATATTTGGAGAGCAAATTGATGACCTGGAAAAACTTATGAATGAATAGGCTTATCATCTCTGATACCAGTTGCCTTATTGCTTTGAGTAAGATCGGTAAACTTGATCTACTAAAAGAGTTATATCAGGAAATTTTTATTACCACAGAAGTATATAAGGAATTTGGTGGTAGGCTACCAGATTGGATTATAATTATAGAAGTCAAGAGTAAATACAAGCAAAAGGAATTAGAGGTTAAACTTGATAAAGGTGAAGCTAGCTCAATTGCTTTAGCACTTGAGAGTAAAAACCCTACATTGATAATAGACGAGATCAAAGGAAGAAAAATTGCTCGATCATTTAATTTAAACATGATCGGAACCATCGGTATAATAATACTTGCTCATAAAAAAGGGTTGATTTCAGATGTGGTTGAAATAATTTTGCAACTTGTTAGAAAAGGATTCAGGTTATCAGATACTCTTATCAGCAAAATAATTGAAAAATACGGGAGGAAATAATCTCAGCTATTAATATGAAGTATCATAGTCCAGCATCCCTTCCAGCAGAAACGCTAAATATCTTTAAAAAAAAGACAATGCTCAAAATGCTTAAAAAGTAACTTGAAGGAAATAACATGACATCAAAAGTATTCCAAACACAAATTAAAGTCCGCTCAGAGCACATCGATCATTTCGAGCACGTTAACAATGTGCAATATGTCAAATGGGTCAATCACGCGGCTCATCTACACTGGGAACAGGAAACGTCTAAAGCGCAAAGAGAAAAATATGCCTGGATGGTCACGCGGCATGAGATCGATTATAAGCATCAGGCCTTCTTGGATGATGAGCTGGTATTAAAGACCTGGGTAGATGCCTTTACGAACGTGGTTTCTATTAGATGTGTAAAAATATTCAACAACACAAGCGGGAAGATCTGTGTTCAGGCCAAATCCAAATGGTGTTTTTTAGATAAATCCACCAAAAAATTAACACGTATTCCTGATGAGATAAAACAACCTTATATTGCCGTTCAAGATGTTTAAGATACTCCATTTAGATGAAAATCACCCTTTACTGATCGATCAGCTGGAAAAGCACGGCTTTGAAAATGAAGTAGATACCGTATCGACCTATCAGGAGATGCTGAGTAAGATCGGCGATTATCAGGGCGTTGTGATCAGAAGTAGGATGCCATTTGATAAAGCCTTGATCCAGCAAGCTCGTCAATTAAAGTTCATCGCTCGGGTAGGCGCAGGCATGGAGAACATCGATGTGGAAGCCGCTAAGGAAAACGATATCCAACTTTTCAATGCGCCGGAAGGCAATCGCAATGCGGTAGGAGAACACGTGATGGGTCTACTGCTAAGCTTGATGAACCATTTCCCAAAAGCCACAGCGGAAGTTACTCAAGGCCAATGGCTGCGCGAAGAAAATCGCGGACTCGAACTGGAAGGCAGGACCATAGGGATCATTGGATATGGAAATGCGGGGAAGGCCTTTGCCCGAAAGCTCAAAGGTTTTGATTGCGAGGTGTTCTGCCACGATATCAAAGCGGATGTATCCGATGAAAACGCCCAGCAGATCAGTGCGTCAAGTCTTCTGGCCATCGCCGATGTCATCAGCTTACACGTTCCTTTAACGGAAAAAACCCGGTATCTCGTCAATGATGAATGGATCGGTCAGGTCAAAAAACCCTTTTGGCTTATCAATACGGCGCGTGGTCAATGCGTCAGCACAGAAGCACTGGTCAAGGCGCTAAAAAGCGGGAAAGTTCGCGGCGCGGGATTAGACGTTTTAGAATTTGAGAAAAGTTCTTTTGAAGACTTATTTGCTCGACCGGAAGATCTACCAGCGGATTTTAAACACCTTGTGGATGCGCCCAATGTGATCATCACGCCACATATTGCCGGCTGGACCAAAGAGAGCAAGGAAAAGTTGGCACAGACCATAGTTGATAAGATCATACAGCATTTTGCGTAGATTCCAGCTATTTATCGCTATTTTCTGCACGATGATGTTGTCTACACGCGCGCAGGTCAAAACCACGCAGCAGATAGATGCCGCCAGTATTCAAAAGATCACCTTAGACCTTGACCAGGTGGCTTTTGTAGATATCCGGGCAACGCCAACGAATAAGATCGAGATGGAAACCGTTTCCAATGGTGAATACAGCCAGGCGATAAGCTTTGATAAGCAGATCGATAAGGAGGAACTAAGGATCCGATCGGTATTTGATGGAAAATTGAAAGGCGGATTTGATAAATTGAGCGCGCATAAGGTGTTTTCCATAGGTTTGGCACTTTCTATTCCAGCCGAAATCGAAGTAGATATAAGTACGGATATTTCCAATATCAGTATCAAAGGGAATTTCCAATCCGTTCATATCGAGAACAAGTTCGGCGATTGTGAATTGATTGACTTTCGGGGGAACGCCAATATCAACACCTTTGATGGTCATGTGTTCATCACCACGAGAGATGCTAAGGTAGAGGCGAGGACATCCACCGGAGACAAGAACGTTCATCGATTTAAAAGGGAAAAGTATCTGATAAAAGTGAGAACCGTTGATGGAAATATCAAAATCCAACCTAAAAAAGAATGAAAACCCTATTTTTGCTGAACTTTATATTTTGTCATGAATAAAAAAGCGGCGATTGTTCTCATCTTCATCATCTTGTTGATCGATCAGATCAGTAAGATCTATATCAAGACGCATTTTCAATTGGGGGAATCGGTTGAGGTGTTCAATTGGTTCAAGATACTTTTTATAGAGAATGACGGTATGGCCTGGGGCATTGAAATTCCGGGTGATTATGGCAAGATCATCTTAACGCTTTTTAGGGTGGTCGCTATTGGCGCGATAGGGTATTGGCTTAACAAAAGTATCAATGAAAAAGCGGCGAACGTACTTGTATTATCCATCGCTTTGATCCTTGCCGGCGCCATTGGGAATATCATCGATTCTGTTTTTTACGGCCTTATTTTTGACGGTAGCTACGGTCAGGTGGCGACATTGTTCGCTGAAGAACCTTACGGCGAAATTTTAAAAGGAAAGGTCGTGGACATGCTGTATTTTCCTATTTATGATAATGTGTTGCCGGAGTGGATCCCTATTTGGGGCGGCGAAAGGTTCGTGTTCTTTGAACCGGTCTTCAATATTGCCGATACCTCCATCAGCATAGGCTTTATCTTATTACTAATCTTTAATAAAAAGGCCTTTCCTAAGAAGTAGGAAGGCAGGATCATTTTATCAATATTTTGGATGGTTTGAATTTTTTGATCGAGTCATTATTCAATTAGCCTTTTTTAAATAAAGCGTAATGGGTTCTATTACATCAGACGAATCCAAGTCGAATAAAAAAGCACTTTCTCAAATAAACCAAACTCATAAAGACTCGCTTTTTAATTGGTCTTTATAGTGGCC
>JAVLBJ010000088.1:0-7679 GCA_031581455.1 Psychroflexus sp.
GACACGGCTCACGACAAGAGATATCCGCTGCCCAACCGGGTTGTGTAAAAAAACCATCTGATATAAATTCTATGGTTAAGCAACCACTGGGGTTGCTTTCAGAGGCGGTTATGTATTGTAATTCCTGATTAGCATTAAAGCTTCCGGTAAAGGTGCCAATTTCAGCTGCCGGGTCATTAGTATCTGAGTCATAGATGATCATATTGTCAGAGCCACCCGGTAAACCAAACTCTGTAAATTCAAGTACCGTTAAAAGACCATCGCCGTTAGGATCATCAGGACAGATGGTGTATACAAAATTTTCATTATCTCCATAGTCATTATTAGGACCACCACTATCATAAAAAGTACCCGTACATGTATTCTCAGTAACGCCGTCCTGCATCAGGAAATCCTGTGCATTAGTCGTCCCGTAAAACAACATCAATAAGAAAAAAAGTGATGTAAATTTTAACATAATTCAGAAATTTATTGTAAATATATTAAAACCAAAAGTATACGAAAGCGTAAATTTGTGAAAAAATTTTAACCACATGATATCATTTGACATAAAAAGCACGAAAAGTCCCGCTATTAAAAAGTTTGAAGCCAATCAATTTTTAGTTGATTATGAGAGTTATGAGTTTGCCAATATTGATGAGGCTAATAATTCACCTTTGGCTCAAAAATTATTCTACTTGCCTTTTGTAAAAAAAGTTTACATCGCCCAAAATTTTGTAGCTATTGAGAAATACGATATTGTAGACTGGCATGATGTAGAACAGGAAATTGTAGATCAGCTAACTGAAATGCTTAACAGCGGCGTAGCTGTTGTTCAGCAAGCGGCTAAAAAACCAGCTGCTATAACGGTTTATGCGGAAAGTACGCCCAATCCTTCTACCATGAAATTTGTAGCTAATAAAAAACTGGTTTTAGGCACTTATGACTTTCAGGATATAGATGATGCAAAACACTCACCTTTAGCTCAGGAATTATTTAAGCTACCGTTTGTAAAAGCGGTTTTTATCGATGAAAATTACTTATCGATACAAAAATACGATGTAACAGATTGGGAATCGATTACCGTAGAAGTACGAGAATTGATCAAAAGTCATCTTGAAACAGAAAAAACAGTAGTGAATGAAGAAATGGCGGCAGCTACCACCACCGCAGGTCAACAAGAAGCAGTTGGTACTTCTAAAGCTTCGGTTGATTTTGATCAGTTAGATGACACTTCCCAAAAAATCGCTTCAATTTTAGACGAATATGTAAAACCGGCTGTGGCCAGTGATGGCGGTAATATTGTATTTCAATCTTATGATCAGCAGTCTAAAGAAGTACGGGTGGTACTGCAAGGCGCTTGTAGCGGCTGTCCATCGTCTACCATGACCTTAAAAAACGGTATAGAAACCATGCTCAAGGATATGTTGCCGAATCAGATCAGCCACGTTACTGCATTAAACGGCTAATTATGCGACTGTTTTTTATATTTTTAATCAGCTTTTGTTTCTCAGTTCAACACGTTGAGGCACAGGCAAAAAAAGCCTTTGCCATTTATAACCGGGACGGAGAAACCATTAATTACAGTCAGTTACTTAATGCTTTTTCTGATACTGATATTATCTTGTTTGGTGAAGAGCATAACTCCGCTTTAATTCACTGGTTGCAGTATGAATTGATCAGCGATTTATTTGTCAAGGAAGCTGATTTAGGCATTGGTATGGAAATGTTTTCACCTGATCAACAGTCTGCTGTAAATGATTATTTAGCAGGTGATATCAACTTTAAGGCATTAAGGCGTCAAGTTGATTTATGGCCCAATTTTAAAACCGATTACCTGCAAATTTTGACCTTTGCCAAGACCCATAATTTATCTTTTAGAGGAACCAATGCACCGCAACAGATAGCCCGCAATGTCTATAAAAAAGGAGGATTTTCTTATTTAGACGAGCTAAGTGATCAGCAGTTAAGTTACCTGCCACCAAGACCTATTCCTTTTGATCCTAATCTGCCGGGATATAAGAAAATGAAAAAAATGATGGGGCTTCATGCCAATGATGATATTGTAAAAGCACAGGCGCTTAAAGATGCGACAATGGCTCATCAATTAACTCAATTAGCAGCTAAAAACGCACTGGTCTTGCATATTAATGGCAAATATCATTCAGATAATTTTGATGGTATTTTCTGGTATCTACAACAATATCAACCGGCGCTGAAAGTTAAAACGATTAGTATGGTTCATCAAGCTGATATTTTTTCAATAGATAAAGCTAATCTCGAAGCCGCTGACTTCATTATTTGCATCGATCAAAATATGACGAAAACCTATTGATATGTCTTTAAAAGTAAGCTATATACAAACTAAATTATACTGGGAGCAACCGGATAAGAACCTGGAAATGTTTGCCTCTAAAATAGAGGCTATTCCTGACCAACCAGATTTGATAGTTCTGCCTGAAATGTTTAGCACGGGTTTTTCTATGAACTCAGAAGCATTAGCTGAAGATTTTAAAACCAGTAAAAGTATAAGCTGGATGAAAACTCAGGCGGTTCAACAATCCGCTTGTGTTTTAGGGAGCTTGATCATCAGAGATAAGGGTCATCACTATAACCGAATGATCATAGCTTTTCCTGATGAAACGATAAAATATTATGATAAACGACATCGTTTTACTTATGCCGGCGAGGATCAGCATTACTCAGCCGGGAAAGATAAATTAATTTTCACTTATAAGGGCTGGCGCATTTGCCCCATGGTTTGCTATGATTTGAGGTTTCCTGTCTGGATTAGAAATAGGCACGAATATGATTTATTAATATTTGTAGCTAATTGGCCGGAAGCACGCGTGAACGCCTGGGATACTTTACTGGCGGCTAGAGCAATAGAAAATATGAGCTATTGTTTAGGCCTAAATCGCGTAGGTGAGGATGGCAACGGCTTAAATCACACAGGTCATTCCTGTCTTTATAATCCTTTAGGTCAAGCTATGACGGATGAATATAATGAAACCGAGCACGTCAAAACCATTGATATATCTAAGTCAGAGTTGGAAATTACCAGAAAGAAAATGGCTTTTTTAGAAGATCAGGATGATTTTGAACTTAAAGATTAAGCTAAATTTTTTTGCCATTTCCAGGCACTTTTTAAGGCGTCTTCCAGCGAATGTTTTGCCGTCCAGCCTAACTCCTGATTAGCTTTAGTGGTATCTGCATAAGCGGCTACAACATCACCAGAACGTCTGGGTGCTATTTTGTAAGGAAGGTTTACACCTGTAGATGTTTCAAAAGCTTTTACCACTTCAAGCACAGAATTTCCTTTGCCGGTACCTACATTAAAAACTTCAAACTGAGTTTTGTTTTTTTGATTGATCAGGCGTTCTACCGCGACGACATGAGCCTCAGCCAGATCGACTACATGAATATAATCGCGGATGCACGTACCGTCATCAGTAGGATAATCATCACCAAAAACGGATAGCTCTTCTATTATACCTATGGCTGTTTGGGTGATATAAGGGACTAGATTTTGAGGCGTACCCTTAGGAAGCTCGCCGATATAGGCTGTTTCATGAGCGCCTATGGGATTAAAATATCTGAGTGAAATAGCCTGTAAATCTGATACTTTAGTAGTGTCAGTTATAATTTCTTCGCCTATTTGCTTGGTGTTTCCATAAGGAGATTCTGCCTTTTTTACCGGCGCGTTTTCCGTAATAGGCAATTCATCAGCCTGACCGTAAACCGTACACGATGAACTAAAAATCAATCCACAACGCTCAATTTCAGTCAGTTCTTTTAATAGATTGATGAGTGCACTGATGTTGTTTTGATAGTAATGTAAAGGTTGTTCAACCGATTCTCCTACAGCTTTAGAGGCTGCAAAATGTATACAACCTTCTATATCCTGATGATTTTGAAAAAAGTCACGTAATTGTTGCTGATCTCTCACATCTACCTGGTAAAACTCTGGTTTTTTATTGATAATGAGTGCTATTCTATCTAAAACGTCTAAACTAGAGTTTGATAAATTGTCTATAATCACAACTTCATGACCTTGCTGAACCAAGGCGACAACCGTGTGTGAGCCAATAAATCCAAGTCCACCGGTTACTAAGATTTTCATAAAAATAGATTCTCCACAAACATACTAAGTTTTTAACAAGGAGAAACAGTCAATTTCTTGAAAGTTTATATGCTTTTAATAAACCTGTGAATGTTTTTTTGTGGCATTATGAATCAAAATTTGATCAACATCTTATCAAATCAATTTTGTAATGATAAAAAAAATTGTTTAAAAGCTGTTATTTAAGATGATTATGTTTAGCATGACAAGTATATTTGTCGTTAAAAAATAATGATTAAATCTTTTATTTGGTTAAGCTATTTTGAAGCCATTTCTTTTTTAGCATTACTATTTATAGCTATGCCGCTTAAATACTTTTTTGACATGCCAGAATATGTTAGAATAGTCGGGATGGCACATGGTGTTTTGTTTGTTTTATACATTATTGGCGCCTATTTTATGTATGAAAAATTAGGCTGGAAATTAAAGGAGCTACTCATCGTCATGCTATGTGCTGTTTTACCATTTGGTCCCTTTTATGCTGATAAAAAATACGTCAAGCCTTATATTTAATCGTTTTCATCCGCTAACCTATCTTTTACAAATTCAACCTTGTTTTTGCCATGAGGTTTAGCTTTGCCGTTTTCATCTAAGCTCACCATGACGATACGATCTACTTTTATGATGCTTTTGCGCGTCATTTTATTGCGGACCTCACATTTAAGGGTTAAAGAAGCTTTACCGAATTTAACCGCTTCAATACCAATTTCAACAATATCACCTTGCTGAGCTGAGCTCACAAAATCTATTTCACTCATGTATTTAGTGACGGTTTTTTGGTTTTCAAGTTGAATAATGGCATATAAGGCAGCTTCTTCATCAATCCAATCTAATAATCTACCACCGAATAATGTGCCATTAGCGTTTAAATCACCCGGTTTTATCCACTTTCTTGTATGAAATCGCATAATTTAGTTTTATCAAATTTAAAATCTTGAGCAAGAACTACATTTGTTTAAAATTTAATGCTTTGCTGGACGTCCCAGTTAGCTCTGTTTTTAATAGGTTCTTTGGAATAAATAATAATTTCAGGTTGTTTATTTTCTAAAAAATTACCTGTATCCCAGATTTGATTTTCATTTCTGTCTATTATCACGCGAACAAAAAGCTCACCCGGCTTTACATATTCAAAATTGATCAATCTATTCTCTTTTAAATAAGTTGATTTGATCACTTGATCTTTGTCATCAACCAATTGGATGATAGCCGGAAATTCATTGATCCCTGAAATAGTCAAATCTATATTGCCATAATCTGATTCCTTCTTTGTTTTTAATGTATAAGACAGTGTGTCATTTTCATTTCCTAACCAATCCTGAAAAGCACCTGGCATAATTTTATAGACATAACTTGTGTTTTCATGTTTGTCGTGGCTTATGATAACTTGATTAGAATAGGAGTAATAATCTAATTTGAAATTTACTGGTGTTGAATCTTTTTTATGATAGGTTTTTATTTTTGAAGTATCAATATCAGTTAAAGGAATGTTAGGTTTAAGGCTTAAAGCATCAAATAAATCTAACGGCGATTTAGTGATTTGTTCTACTTCCAGCGAGTCTTTTTCTATAGCTTTAGGTCTTAAAGTAAATGTGTCAATTACTTGATGATGAGAAATTTTCATGGCAATGCTGTCACGATCTAAAAAAGGCGTAGTCCACAGATTTAAACTATCTGAATCCGGTCTTTTCTCTATAACCCAACTTAAAGAATCTTGATCATTAAGAAAATCAACATTAATCGCTGTAGAATCAATGGTGCCGGTGTAGCCAATTAAATATTGGTTCTTAGTGATTTGAGCGGGTCTTTTAAAATCTATTGGCTGTTGTTCTTTAAATACGGCAATATCATAAATGGTATCAGTTGGCACAGAAATGCTGCCTTTAAAAAATCCTATTTTGTCTGTTTGGGGTTCATAGGTGTAATTCCGGTTGTTATCTTCAACAGCAATCATCTTGTATTTACCGGCTTTTAAATTGTTGATTTCAAAATTATTAGTAGAATCTTTAGCATAAGCGATATAACGCGGGTTTTTTTTGTAAACAGCTGAGTCTGTATAACTGGTGTCTAAAGCATAAAGCATGATGCTAATGTCGTTTTCAACCTGACGGCTATAGGCATCTCTAACTCTGCCTTTAACAGATAAAGAATCTAAATAATCTCCGGTAGAAAAGACATAACTATAGTAGGGTAGAGGGTTGCCTTCATTATTATCTACAATACTATTGCCAAAGTTAATGGTGTAGGTGGTATTATCTAACAAGCTATCCGGCATAAGGATACTCAGCTTTTTCGTAGCGAAACTTAGGGGGTCGATTTCGGGTCTGAGCTCAATAGGCGGCGAAAATATAATTTGGCTTCTGGGATCTTCTAATTTAATATATTCATCAAAATTGATTTGAATTTCTTCCTGATCAAAGTTAATCGTATAGTTAGGCGGCGATGCTTTTACCACCTTAGGCGGTTGTTCATCAATAGGGCCGCCATCTGGTCGGCCTTTTTTGGCACAGGCGTAAATAATGAGCATGATAAAAACCAGACCGGCAATTTTTAAGAAAGTGATTTTATTCATCGTATTGCAAAATAAAGCAAAATTGAGATAAAACCTATTATCGATGGGCGTTAATTGAATTTGAATTTTGTCTGGTGCTTAGTTTGTCCTGGTATTAATTATAACCTATTTGGCTTTATTGATTGATCGATTTATGCAGATCTTATGAGGTTATCATTGAAGATAACAGTAATATCAAACGCCAGCAAAGTGGTTTTAAAGCTTTAATCAATTAGAAAAGCGCTTGCTACTTATTGAAATAACCCGCTTCAAACCGGATTGATAATAGATTTTAACACATTTTATTTGGTAGCTCTGTTTTTTTTTAAAAAAGTTTGTTTCATAATTCAAAAATTACGTATTATGAAAAATTTATTATTAATAGTGGTTTTATCTCTTTTAGCATTAGCTTGTGAAGATGATCCATCAACTGAATCAGTCGAAAAATCAAACAACATTGAAAATGCGTTTGACAACGTCATCGGTTATCAACAGAGTGATAATAATGAGTTTATTCAAATTGATAAACATCAATTAAGAAACTATTGGATTAATAGCCTTGAGTTAAATCATGATATTGAATTTAAAACGGTGAAACTTGTTAAAGCAGAAGTGAAAGAAGATGAAAATCAATATTATATGTTACAGGCAAAAAACAAAAAAGAGAATATGAGCGTAAGTAGCAAGGTATTATTGTCTTCTGATAATACTTATGTTCTTACTGGTGAAACCTGCAAATGCGAATCTACTAATTGTAATATAGGTTGCGAAGTTTTAAGGATGTGTTCTTGTTCTGCCTGTTCCAGAGGTCAATGCAAAAAGACGCACACACTCAAAGAAGAAGTTGATGAAATTTCATTTGAGCCTGTTAATTGATGCTGTTTATTTACAATATTTTTATTTAATCAAAGTTGCTCTTTAAAGGGCAACTTTTTTATTTTAGTATGAAATACACAATAACCTTTTTTTTCTTTTATCTTTAAATTATCTGTTTTGTCAGTATGAGACAGGTTTTGTTAAATATGGAAT
>JAVLBJ010000008.1:0-43826 GCA_031581455.1 Psychroflexus sp.
CCACAGGTTATCCGGGACCCGGCATCATCCCATCGCCACCGAGGAATTTTTATGCAACTTTGCAGGTTAGATTTTGATGGTTAGGATGCTATCATAATTATAATGTTATATATTCATCTCTTTCATAATAAGGGATTTCGTAATTAAAATTTTTACTTTTTATGTGATCTAGTAATTTATTTAATTTCTCAAATGCTAATTTAGCCTTTTGGTCAATTGTATAAGAATCTTCTTCTGCTTGCTTATAATCAAATCCCTTTGTGTCTTTAAGGAACTCATAATTTTTACCTTCATTAAATAGTTTTTTAATCGCGAAACTATTATGATCTTCTAATGCTTTTGATAAATCTTTTACAAGGTGATTTAATTCTTCATCTTTTGTTTTGAAAGATAAATTGTTCGATTTTTCTATAAATTGAGAAATTTTTTTTACAGCATTTATCTTATAACCATACCAGCTAGGTTGTTTATAAATATTATTTTCAAAACTGTAGATATCCAAAGTGTTTAATAAGTCACGTATTATTACTTTATCATTTTCTGATGGTTCGTTATCAAAATTTTTTATTTTGTTATTTAGTGTGATAACTTCATAAATTAATATAATATTTAGAATAAATTGACATAAAATTATAGTGTATTGGAGGCTTATAAGAAAGTCAAAGAGGTATGGAAGAAAAGGCGTTATTATTAATGTAAAATACCATTTTTCTTTTATTTTATTGAAAAAATCTTGCATTTATAATTGAACTTTAATAATTATCCACGACTTTCAAAAGTTCATCTTCAAACTTGTAAATATCATCAATAGATTCAAGGGTATGTTTTGTCTCCTTTTTATTCTCATCAAAAACACCAAGGTATTTTGTGCTTCCATTAAACCTTAATCTACAAATAGGTTTTCGATTATTGTCATCTAATAAAACACCGAAATAAGATTTTGTATCTCTTTGAGCTATTCTTTCTTTTGGCAATTTTCTTCTTAGTATAGCCACAACTATCCTGTAACCTTCTAATTCTTCTTCGGTCGTTACAATACCATCATCATCTTCTTCAACTTCCTGAACTTGCTCTTGCTCTTTTTGTATCTCTTGTTCTTGATTTAAAGCATAACTAAGTCTATAATTGACTTTTTCACTGATGATCTGATTGAATGCTTTTTTTACGATCTCTTGAAATTCATCTACTACTTTAGATCGCATTTGTCCTTGATACACTTGAGCTCCAAGAAGTTTAGTTATCTCCTTGGAAGGTTCTTCCATCTCTTTGGATATCAAATTTTTTATTTCTCTAGTATATTTTAAACTACTTGCGTTGTTAAATATCTTATTTACATCAAAGTTCTTCTTATGGAACTTTTCTATCTCTTTGGCAGTACTTTCCTTTATATCATTAATATCGAACTCGAAGAATGGTTTTTCGTCCATTTTGTTTTCTTCTTCTAAATCCGTGTAAAATCTATAGATAATGCCGTTAGTTAAAAGTGCGAATTTCGTTTTGGTCGTATGGAAATACCTGAAAAGCTGTGAGTTATGGACATTTAGGTTCTCTTTCCAATGTTTGCATTCCACTATTAAAATAGGTTCACCGTTTTGAAATATGGCATAATCAACTTTTTCCCCTTTTTTTAAGCCAAGGTCTGCAGTAAATTCAGGCACCACTTCAGTAGGATTAAAAGCATCATATCCCAGTATGTTGATAAAAGGAAGGATAAAAGCGTGCTTGCTCGATTCTTCTGTTTCTATTTGGTCTTTAAGTTGGACTACTTTATCCGATAAACCTTTAAGCTGCTTTGTGAGTTCCATAGATTAGAAATTAAAATTTATCAAATTTATTTAAATTTTATTTAATAATTTCAACAAGTTGTAATTATCTGAGATGTTCATAAAGTGTTATCAAATACAGACTCAATGGGATAAATATTAATTTCTTTATTACTCAACACAAAATGTTAGCGTTGTTATCGTTTTATTTTTACGCAACTTTGCAGGTAAGATTTTGATCAGGAATGGGAACGAAGCCTTTAAAGCGACATCCTTCACTACGGAACTTAAGTCGGGAACATCACGATATCCTTGTGTTCACCTTACGCCTATCCAAGGGTATCAAGCGCGACATCGCTCTCGATCGACTGGTCAAATATGCGCTATGGTTCTGGGAATCTTATTTACAGGAGCATTTCAGGTTGGAAGAGAAGCATTTATTCCCTTTGATATCAGATGATCATTTTATGAAGGAACAAGCATTGGAGCAGCATCAGCAAATTCAAGCCTATTTTGAGCAAGCCGGGCTCGATATTCAACAGCTGAAGGTCATCAGGGATATGGTCAACTAGCATATCAGGTTTGAAGAGCGGGAATTCTTTATGTTCATACAGAAAAAAGTGGATGAAATTTCATTGGGCAACTTCGCGATGGAACATAAACACCAACGCTCTTGTCCTATATGGTTTGACGAGTTTTGGAATTGATCGGACATTAAAAATATACATCCGGAGCTCAAATAAACTACGGCTTGGCCTTTCCTGTTAAACTTTAGCTAAATATCGGCTTAGTATTGCTTTAGAATTGATAGAGAATTTATATTGTGCTATCAAACAAATCGTTAAAAATATAATTATGAACATGAGAAGAAACTACATCTTAAACGCAATGTTATGCTTAATGCTTGTTGCTTTTACCGCCTGTAATGATGGCAAGAAAAAGGAAGAAGAAAAAGCTGACAAAGAAAGCAAAGAAATGAAGGCCGATCAAAAAGAGGAGATGGCCAAAGAAAAAGAAGAAAAGCAAGCCACAATTGCTGAACTAGCAATGGAAACGGAAAGTTTATCAACACTAGTAACTGCTTTAAAATCAGCAGAACTAGCAGCTATGTTTAACGAACCGGGTAGCTATACTGTATTTGCGCCAACAAATGATGCTTTTGGTAAATTACCTAAAGGAACAGTTGACAATTTATTAAAACCGGAAAACAAGGAGACTTTACAAAATGTGCTGAAATATCACGTAGTAGCAAGTGAAATCATGTCTGGCGACCTTGTTAAGAAGATAAAAAGTAATGATGGTTCTTTTTCATTCAGTACGGTCGCCGGTGCAGAAATGACCGCAATGCTCAAAGATGGAAAGGTTATGCTTAAAGACGGTGCCGGTAATATGGCCGAAGTCGTGAAAGCTGACGTTGACGCCTCAAATGGTGTTGTTCACGTGATTAACGCCGTTGTGATGGCAGAGTAAGTATTAAATTTTAATATATTATAAGTCCAATCAATTATTTGATTGGACTTTTTTTTAGTGCTAAAATCAATTGATCATATATTAATGATCTTGCACCTAAATCGCTAAATTCCATTTATTTATTGTCCAAAAAACAATTTACCTACAGCTAATACTAAAACGACAATCAGCACATAGTAGGCGATTTGATCTGCCTTTTTATGCTGACTGGCAAATTTTGCAGCAAGATAGCCGCCTAAGGTTTGTCCTATCGCCATAATGCCACCAAGCTTCCAGTCTATCATCCCTTTATAATGAAAAAGTAAAATGACTAAAAACGTATAAACGGCGATTACAAATCCTTTTATAGCATTACTTTCTGTAAGGTTGACACGCATGCCTAAAACCATAATAATGAGAAAGAAAATACCCATGCCCATTTGAATAAAACCCCCATAAAATCCCAGCCCAAACAAAAGCGGTACATAAAAATACCATTTTGGTTTAAAGTCTAAATCTGTATGTCTTAACCAGCGTTTTGGTTTAACGAGAACAGCGATGAGCATAAACACCATCATAAATTTAAAGACTGCTTTAAATTGTTCATTGCTCACATTTGCGGCTAAAAAACCACCAGCAATGGCGCCGAAAATAATAGGTAAAATATATTTTTTATGCCGTTTGATGTCAAGTTTCCCTTTTTTATGAAAGACTTGAGAACTTATGGCAGACTGTGTAAAAATCCCGATCCGATTAGTGCCGTTAGCCATATTAGGAGGCAAACCTAAAACCTCAGTTAGAATAGTTAGCGTGATGGCGCTTCCATTACCAGCTAACGTATTAATGCCTCCAGCGATAAGCGCGCCAAAAATAGCAATAGCATAACTTTCTAAATCGGTCATTTAAAATATTTATTGAGGTAATGCAAACTTACGACTTCAAAAAAATTAAGGGCTAATGCTTATCTCGTCATTTAATACAGAATGTTTGAAATACGTTGAGTAATTTAGACCATTATTAGTTGATTATTTAAAACTCATTTTTGTGTTTTGCTTAATGAAAAATAAATTTAAATTATAAGGTGTGTTTTAGAATAGAGTTTTCCCTAAGTTTATGAAAACAAACCACAGCTATAGGAAGTCAAAATAATTTTTAACATTAAAATAATCCACACACCTAAAACATGATCTAGTCTTAGAATTTTAAGGCATATCAGTTAAAGAAACAAATATCAACAGACGCATAAATGACTTAACTGGCCAATTTTTACAAAAAAAAATGTATTTTAGGTTGTAGTAAAAAATTTAAAAAAATAAACTATGAATAAATTGGAATTATTTTTAATGTTTTTAACTTTAATTGCATGCAACACGATTTATTCACAATGGGAAACAAATGAATACGTTGACGAGTTTGGAGATAAAACAGGCAAAACATATGAGTCTTTAGTCGCATCTGGAACTTTTAGTAATTCAGAAACTGAAAAATCTAAAGCAGATTATGCTTTTATAAAAAATGATAATTCTTTAATCATAAAAGTTTATGAATATAGTACAAATCTTACCAAATTAACAGATATCACCTATGAGACAGTAAAAATAAAACAACCAGATAATGAGGTTGTAACTATTGAGGATGTTTTTTTCACCAAAAAAGGAGAATTGTATTTCACTGATGATAAGTTTACTAAAATATCATCAGCCTTAACAAAGACCGGCAAATACACGATAATATTTGATAAAAGCGGAAGACATTTTTCAAGTAGTTACAAAATTGAACTGAAACTATAAATTAATTCAATTAACTAAATATTCAAGCCGTTTCATTTACTTGTAACGGCTTTTTTTAACGTGCAAGCATTTAAAATAACGAAGGTTAATGACAGTTAAAAATAATTTACTTTTCGTTTGTAAGTAAAAATGTGGGAACTTTCAGGCAATAAAAAACCCTAACACATTTGATTTTCAAATAGTTAGGGTTTAAAAATGTGGTGCCTCCAGGAATCGAACCAGGGACACACGGATTTTCAGTCCGTTGCTCTACCAACTGAGCTAAGGCACCTTTTTTTACAAAGAAGTGCAAATATAAAGTCATTTTATATCCCTACCAAATAATTTTTTCTAATTATGACGTTTATATATTTGTAGGATGAATTTAACTATCGATATCGGGAACTCTTTTATTAAGGTTGCATTGTTTGAAAAAAATGTAATCCATCAGACCTATCGTTTAAAAAAAGAAGATTATCAGCAAAGGATAAATAGCCTGTTTTCTGAATTTAAGATATCACAAGCCATCGTAAGCACAACAGGAAATGTGGATGATCGCTGGTTAAATCAACTAAAAGACAAAGTGCCAACTTTAGCATTTAATCAAAAAACTAAAGTCCCTTTTCAAAATTACTACAAAACACCTCAGACATTAGGCTTAGATCGTATGGCCTTAGTCAGTGCAGCCTCTCAATTATATCAAAATCATAATTGTCTAGTAATTGATGCCGGTACCTGTATAACTTATGATCTTATTAATGCAGAAAAAAAATATTACGGCGGAATGATATCGCCTGGCTGGCAAATGCGATTTGAAGCTTTACATGAGAAAACAGATCGTTTGCCACTTGTAGACAGCCCGGAAAATCTTACAATTCCCGGTGTTTCTACGAAATCTGCAATGTATACCGGAGTCGTTAAAGGGCTTTTGCTAGAAATAGACGGTTTTATAGATATTTATAAAGCTGATTATGAACATTTAACAGTTATTTTAACAGGTGGTGATAGCCATCGCTTGTCAACACAACTAAAAAATGACATATTTGCCAACTCAAATTTTTTAATGTTTGGCCTAAATGCCATTTTAGAATACAACAGTCTTCATGAGTAAACCATTTTTTAGATTACTTTTATTATTATCTATCGTATCTGTTCATGCGCAAGAGGGTGCATTTTCACCCTATTCTTTTTATGGAACAGGGACTACCTCATTTCAGGGAACTGTAGAAAATCGCAGCATGGGCGGAATCAGTTTAATGTCTGATAGTATACACTTGAACCTTAACAATCCTGCAGCTTATGCTGATTTAGATTACACGGCTTTTACTGGCGGTATGAGTTATAACAGCATTACTATAGAAGAGCGGATTACCGATAATAATACTATTCAGGATAATAACAATATTACAACGGTAGATTATTTTGCAATAGGTATTCCGTTAGAAAACATGTCTTTTGGTTTTGGCCTTAAGCCATTTAGCTCTGTAGGATATACTATTATAGAAAGTACGGAAGAAGGACAACGAAACTTTGAGGGTAGAGGCGGTCTAAACGATGTATTTTTATCAGCCGGCTACAAAGTCACAGATCAGCTAAACGTAGGTGCAACGGCGAGTTATATTTTTGGTGATATTGAAAATAGAACCGTAATTTTTCAACCATTGATTCAATTTGCATCCAGAGAGTTTAATAATTCTGATTTTAAAGGTGTTAATGTCAATTTTGGCGCCCAATACGACTATAAATTAAACGAAAAATATGAATTGACTGCTTCATTAAGCTATCGCCCTGAATTTAATATGAATGTAGAAAACACCCGAAATCTAGCGGTAGTAACTTTTCAAAATGACGGATCAGAAGTGGTGGTTAATGAACAATCTTCAGGACTTATTAAAGAAGATATCACCTTACCTTCTCGTCTGAGTATGGGGCTGGCAATAGGTGAAGAAAGGGTTTGGGGCGCAGGCATAGAATACGTCTATAAAAGCGCGTCTGATTTTAGCGATATGCCTTTTAATGCCAGAGACAATGTTTCTTATAATGCTACATCCAGCTTTAAACTGGGCGGTTATTATGTTCCTAGGTTCAACGATCCACAAAAATACTATAACCGTATTAATTATAGATTTGGTTTACGCTATGAAGAGTTAGATTTAAACATAGGTGGTGAACAACTTGAAGAGTTTGGCATATCTTTTGGTGTAGGTTTACCAGCCGGTCGTATTTTTACAAATGCTAATTTAGGTGTTGAATACGGCATTAGAGGAAAAGTTTCTGATAATCTTGTTAAAGAAGAGTTTGTTTCTTTATTTTTGAGCTTTTCTTTTAACGACCTATGGTTTCAAGATAGAAAGTACAACTAAAACAATTAACTATGAAAACGAAAATGACATTTGGATTTTGCTTTGTATTCCTTTTAATAATGCAAAGTGCATTTGCCCAGGAATGCGTAAAAAAGTTAAACCTTTTTAACCAAAGTGCAAAAATTAAAGATTACAAAACCGCAATGCCTTACTATAATGATTTGGTAAAAGATTGCCCGTCTACAAGTGTAGTCACCTATCAGTACGGCGAAAAAATGCTAAAATCACTTATCAAAAAGGAGCAAGACAAGGCTAAGAAGGATGAGCTTTTAAAAAAGGCAATAACTAACTACAAGTTAAGATTAAAGCATTTCCCGGAAAAGAGTAATTCAAGTGACATTTATGCCGAGATTGCTACCTTGAAATATGAAAATAAAATAGGAACTAAAGAAGAACAATTTGAAAGTTATAAAAAAGCATGGAATTCCAGTGAAGAACATATTACTGACCCTAAATCTTTATTGATTTATTTTTCGCTTCTTGTTAATCTCTATGATGATAATAAACGTGAAATAAAAGAAGTATTTGACACCTATAAAGATGTATCAGTAGGTATTGAAAAACTTCAAAACGATAGAGCTGCCAAGTTAAAAAAGTTGATTAAAAAGAAGAAAAACGGCTCTCTTACTTCCCGAGAAAACAAGATTTTAAAAAACTCTGAAATTTATTTAGATTATTACGCGAAAATTCAAAGTAGCTTAGATTCTAAATTGAGTAAGTTAGCAGACTGCGAAACCCTTATACCTCTTTATGAAGACAAGTTTGAAGAAGAAAAAGGAAATATAGATTGGTTACAGGATGTAGCCAGCCAGTTATTTACTAAAAAATGTACAAGTAGCGATTTATTTGTAAAAGTTGTAGAAGCCCAACACAAACTACAGCCTTCAGCAGAAACAGCACTCTACTTAGGTAAATTGTCAGAAAAAAGCAAAGACTACAATAAAGCTTTAAAATATTATAATGAGTCTGCAGATTTAGAAAATTCCTCATCAGATAAAGCAAATGTACTCTATAACATGGGTAACATTTATAAACGGAGAGGACAGTATAGCAAAGCCAGAAGTGAATATAGAAGAGCGCTTGATTTAAAGCCGTCTATGGGTTATGCTTACTTAAAAATAGCTGAAATGTATGCTGACAGCGCAAACAATTGCGCAGATAAAGTGTTTGACAAGCTTGCAGTTTACTGGTTAGCTGAAGATTATGCCAGACGCGCCGGTAAAGTGCAGCCTTCAATAAAATCATCAGCTAATAACGCTGCTGATAGTTATGCAGGAAGAGCACCTCAAAAATCTGATATCTTTCAGGAAAACATGTCTGGTAAAACAGTAAGTTATGACAATTGCTGGATTGGCGAAAGCGTAAAAGTGCCCAACATATAAATATGAAAGCATTTATTGCTTTATTTAAAAGCATTGTGTGTTTGTTTATCATACTCGCAATGCTTTTTTCGTGTGAAAACAATACTAGCTCAAAAAGCACTTCCACAACTTTCGAGCCTGATGCTGTAGGTAAAACAATCAATTTAAAATATACTGATAGCGGTAAGGTCAAGGTAAACCTTATAAGTCCTTTAATGCATGATTATGGTCAACTTAAATTCCCTTTTCGGAAATTTCCCCAAGGACTTAAAGTTAATTTTTACGAAGAAGATTCCACTAAAAACATAATTATCGCTGATTACGCGATTATCTATAACCAAACTAATCTGGTAGAACTGAGAGATAATGTAAAAATCATCACTAAAGATAGCACCATTCTCAAAACAAATTTACTGTTCTGGGATAGAAGTATAGAATGGCTATATACAGATCAATCCTACACTTTAAACCTTAAGAATGGAACGCTTAATAAAGGTGTTGGTTTTGACGCTAATCAAAAATTCACTAATTTTATTTCAAGAAGCAATATAGGAACCCAAGTTATAGATGAGTAGTAAAAAAAAATATTTGCGTTTTGTAGAAATTGCTTACTTAATAGTAGCAGCGGTTTTTATAGTTGAAACCATTTTAGATATAAAAAATGAGAACCCTAGATGGTGGCTTTCCTTAATGCTTAGTATCGTGGCATTAGGCATGTACTTTTTCAAGAAGCATTTTAGAAAGAAAATGGAAAAAAATAAGGAGCCTTGATGGAAGCTTCCGTAACAGTTATTGTCACTTCATTATTACTATCAGCTTTTTTTTCCGGTATGGAAATCGCTTTCGTCTCGGCAAACAAAGTTTATATAGAATTAGAAAAAAATCAAAATCAACTGCTGGGCAAAACCTTAAAGGTTTTAACTAAAAAACCTTCTAAGTTTATCGCGACAATGCTCATAGGCAATAATGTTGCATTAGTTGTATATGGTTTTTTTATGGGCGATGTTATCATGCAATGGCTTGCAGGCTACAGTAGCTCTTCTAATGGGCTTGTGTTATTCCTAACTCAGGAAGCCGGCCTGTTAACAAAAACCTTAATTTCTACTTTACTTATATTAACAACGGCTGAGTTTTTTCCTAAGGTGTTTTTTCAAATCTACGCTAATACCTTACTCAAAATATTTTCTATCCCGGCTTATATCTTCTATCAAATATTAAGCTTTTTATCTGATTTCGTCGTATGGTTATCAGATTTTTTCTTAAAAAAGATCATTAGAGCTGATAATAAAGATGAAGCCTTAACCTTTAGTAAAGTAGAATTAGGTCATTATATAGATGAGCAGATGGAAACTTTCAGCAATAAAGAAGATGTAGATGCTGAAATACAATTTTTTCAAAACGCGCTTCAATTTTCAGAAGTCAAAGCCAGAGAAGTAATGGTACCAAGAAATGAGATTGTGGCGGTTGATAAAGATGAAGACCCTCAAAATTTAATAAAACTATTTTCAGAAACGGGGTTATCTAAAATTTTAGTATATCAAAATGATAAAGATGATATATTAGGTTATATCCATTCTTTTGATTTATTTGATCGCCCACAGCACATTATAGATAAAATGATTCCCGCAGTGTTTATGCCTGAAACCGTATTGGTTAAAGATGCACTTAATGCATTGATTAAGAAACAAAAAAGCATTGCGGTTATTGTTGATGAATACGGCGGCACAAGCGGCATGATGACCGTTGAAGATATTGTAGAAGAATTGTTTGGCGAGATTGAAGATGAGCACGACCCTGTAACCTTTATCGAAGAAAAGATAGATGATTATAACTATAGGTTTTCAGCCAGGCTTGAGGTAGATTATATCAATGAAACTTATAGCATCAATATCCCGGACAGCGAGCAATATGAAACACTGGGCGGCTTTATAGTTAGCCATACTGAAACTATACCTGAAATACAGGCTAGCATAGTGATTAAACCCTTTCAAATAGAGATTTTAGAAGCCTCTTCTAATAAGATAGATTTGATTCATCTTAAAATACTTGATAGTGAAGATAAAAGCGAATAAAAATAAACAATCGCTTATTTTCTATTAAGAACTTATTTCTTATTTTCGCCCACTATTTAGCAAAACATAATTATATGGCAATCCTGAGTAAAATTAGATCAAAAACAGTTGTTTTAATCGCAATAATCGCATTAGCACTTTTTGCATTCGTGTTGGCAGATGTCATACGTCAGGGCGGTTTTACCTCAAATAAATCTCAAAACTCCATAGGTTATGTGGGTGATGAAGAAATAGAAAGAAAATCTTTTGCTCGTCAGGTTGAAAACCTGACAAAGCGCTCCAGAGGGCAAACAACAACCATGCAAGCTGTTAATAGAGTTTGGGATTCTCGTGTTAACAATACCATCCTCAAAGAACAGTTTGATGAATTAGGCCTTGATATAAGTAGTGATCGTTTAATAGAAAAAATGAAACCTCAGCTAAGTCGCGACCAAAGGTTTACAGACGCCAGTGGCAATTTTAGTCGTGCCAGAGTTCAGGAATATGTAGCTAATATTAGAAAAAACTCGCCAAGCGAGTTTAGCAGCTGGCAAGATTTTGAAAATAGTACTGAAGTTCAAATTCTTAGAAATACTTACTTCAATCTTATAAAAGCAGGATTAGGCGCTACAGAATTAGAAGCTAAGCAATTATATAAACAAGAAAATAATCAGCTTACATTCGAGTTTATGAGAGTTCCGTTTAACAAAGCAGAAAAAGTTGACATTACAAAATCTGATATCAAAAAGTATATCAAAAATCACAATGAAGAATACAAACAAGAAGGGAAACGAAGTATCCAGTATGTTTTTTATAAAGAAGAGCCTTCTAAGGCTGATATTGCTGATGCTAGAAACAAGATTGACAATCTGATTAATGGAAGTGATGAATACCCTGAAAGCTTTAAGTCTACACAAGATATGAAAGCTTTTTTAAGCAGTTATTCAGATCAACCCTATGATGAAACGTATAAGTTTGAATCAGATTTTAATGATTCTATAAGTGATAAGCTTACAGCCATGGAAGAAGGCGATGTTTATGGACCATACAAAAAAGGTAATAAATGGATGGCTAAAAAAATGATGGAGACTAAGCGTGTTTCTGATTCAGCAGAAATTAAACATATTTTAGTGAGCTTTAAAGAAGCTGGCGTAGACAGACAACTTACCCGAACAAAAGATGAAGCTCAAAAGCTTGCAGATAGCTTGATGAATGTCATCGACAACGACTCATCTAAATTTGGCGAGCTCGCGCAGCAATACTCTTCAGATGGTCAAAGCAAAAACAATGAAGGCAAGTTAGGCTGGGTAGCTTATGGTAGATTTTTTAAAGAATTAAACAATTTTATCTTTAATAATGATGAAGGATTCAGAGGAAAGCTTGAGTCTGAGTTTGGTTATCACATTGTAGAGGTGCTTGATAAAAAACCACCTAAGAAAGCGATGAAAATAGCTACGCTGGTTCGTGAGGTGGCGCCATCATCAAAAACAATCAATAAACTTTATAAAGATGCTACTAAATTTGAGCAAGCTGCCCAAAGTGAAGATTTTGAAAAAGTAGCCGAAGAAAAGTCTAAAGATATAAAGAAAGCTAAAGCCTTAAGTCAACTAGATGAAGGTGTTGCTGGTTTAGGCAATCAAAGAGAAATTGTAAGATGGGCTTTTGAAGATAAAACTCAACTTAACGACATCAAAAGATTTGATCTTCAGGATGGTTACGTTATCGCGCAATTAACAGAAAAAACAGAAGAAGGCTTAAAGCCTGTTGAAGATGTGGCGAGTAAAGTTACGCCAATATTAGAAAAACAGGCGCAGGCTAAAGCTATTAAAGAACAAATGGGAGATGCATCTGATTTAACCAGTGTAGGCGACTTATTTGATGTCACTAAACAAAGAGCTTCTAACTTAAATATTAAGAATCCGGTTGTCCCCGGCGGCGGCAAAGAGCCAAAGGTCGTAGGTGCCGCATTTGGTCTTAAAAAAAATCAATTAAGCAGTCCAATAACTGGAAACAATGGCGTTTATGTGATTAAGCTTATCGAGAAAAAAGAAGCCATGGAATTAGCATCTTATTTTGGTGTAGCCAGAGAAATCACAAAAGAGAGAACTAAGAATATTTCTAATGCTAGTAGCAGTCCTGTTATTGAAGGTATTAAAGCTACAATTGAAATTGAAGATTTCAGAAACCGTTTTTACTAAGCCTTAGCCTTAATCTTATATTTCAAGTTTCTCTTTTCTAAATCTGCCAGTAAATCGGGATTAATATTAACATTCTTTTTTCTTGACGATAATCTGACTTTTACTTGTGATGCCATGTCATAGACCAGAAAATCTACAGTTTTACTCCCATGATTTTCCTTCATAATATGGTCTAAATCTTTAATGAACTCTTCGGTGATTTCTTGTGCGGTAACTTGAAGTGTCAGCTTATCAGTATATTTTTCCATAGCATTATCCAGCAATTCAATGTTAGTAAACCTAAAACGAATATTGCTTTCCTGCTCTTTCCTTTTATCATAATAAGTATAAAGGTGAACGGTTAAAAGCAAAAATTCATCTTGAACCAGAAGATGTTTAAACTTCATGTATTCCTCCCTGAAAATACCAAATCGGTAGGATTCGTCAAAATCTTCTAAATCAAAGAAGGCATAACCGCGATTGTTTGAGCTTTCGCGGTGTTCAACGTTGTTGACTATGCCGGCTATTTTTAGGGTTTTATCTTTTAGTTGTTCAGGTTGATATTTTATTTGCTTAAGATTTGAGGTACATAGCGAGTTGACTTCATATTTAAAATCATTAAGCGGATGCCCTGAGATGTAAATCCCTACTAGTTCTTTTTCTGCTTTTAGCTTTTTCATATTGCTCCATTCATGACAATTAGGAACGTCCGGTTCAGGAAATTGTACACTGCTGTCATTGCCAAATAAACTAACTTGAGCAGCAGAAGCTTGCTCTTGTTTTTTATTAGCATATTTGAGTACTTTTTCTATAAAGTTCTGCGCTTCACCGTTTTCTTTATAAAAATATTGAGCTCTGTGGTTGCCGGGGAAGCAATCAAAAGCACCCGCATAAGCCAGGCTTTCAAAAGATTTTTTATTAGCTGATTTAAGGTCTATTCTGTATGCCAAATCAAATATAGATTTGTATTTGCCCTCTTCTTTTCTGTTATTGATAATACTTTCTACGGCGTGAACGCCTACGTTTTTTATCGCACCCATGCCAAATCTTATCGCACCCTGATCATTTACTGAAAACTCATAAAAAGATTCATTAACATCCGGTCCTAATACCTGAAGTCCCATTCTAAGGCACTCATCCATATAAGATGATACTTTTGATATATCATTCATATTATTAGATAATACAGAGGCCATAAACTCTGCCGGATAATTTGCTTTTAGATAAGCTGTTTGATAGGCAATCCAAGCATAACAAGTAGAGTGAGATTTATTAAAGGCGTACTTGGCAAAAGCTTCCCAGTCTTTCCATATTTTTTCAAGGGTTTCTTTGGGGTGGCCATTTTCCTGGGCATTTTCAAAAAATTTAGGCCTTAGTTGGTCTAACTCTGCCTGTTTTTTCTTTCCCATGGCTTTTCTAAGCCTATCTGCTTCACCTCTAGTAAAGCTGGCTAACTTTTGCGAAAGCAACATTACCTGCTCCTGATAAACGGTAATACCATAAGTCTCAGCCAGATATTCCTCCATTTCAGGCAGGTCAAAAGCTATTTCTTCACCGCCGTGTTTTCTTTTAATAAATTGAGGAATATACTCCATCGGCCCGGGACGATAGAGCGCATTCATGGCAATTAAATCTTCAAATTTATTAGGCTTTAAACTCTTAAGATGAGTTTGCATCCCTTCTGATTCATACTGAAAAATGCCTACGGTTTCACCACGCTGAAAAAGCTCATAGGTTGTTTCATCATCGAGGCTTATCTGCTCTATGTCTATAGACTTGCCATGTCTGGCTTTTATTATTTTTAAGCTATCCTGGATGAGCGTTAGCGTTTTAAGGCCTAAAAAGTCCATTTTTAGTAAGCCAGCATCTTCTACTACATTGTTATCAAATTGGGTAATATAAGTGGTAATGCCGTTTACTTTAGTCATGGCTACAGGTACCAGATTACTCATTTTATCTGGCGTGATAATTACGCCACAGGCATGAACGCCGGTGCCTCTTAGCGAGCCTTCTATGATTTTAGCTTGCTGTAAAACCTGAGCAGATTCATCATCTTGTTGTGCTAAATCTATCAGCTGGCATACTTTTTCATACTGATCTTTGTTTAGCACTTTATCTAATCCTGTTTTGCCTTCATCAAAAAAACGAGCAAGCGAGTAACCCTTAGGCATCATGTCCGGCACAAGTTTAGCTAACCTATCAGCATCAAATATGGGAAGGTCTAATACCCGAGCAGTGTCTCTAATGGCAGATTTAGGTGCCATTTTACTGTAGGTTATGATTTGCGCAACCTGATCTGCGCCATATTTATCTGTCACGTATTGCATTACTTTAGATCGGCCTTCGTCATCAAAGTCAATATCAATATCGGGCATGCTTATACGATCTGGATTTAAAAAGCGCTCAAAAAGCAGGTCGTAAGCTATAGGATCAATATTTGTTATCTTTAAACAATAGGCTACTGCACTACCTGCTGCTGATCCTCTGCCGGGGCCAACAGAAACTTGCATTCTTCTTGCTTCTCTGATCAGATCTTCTACAATTAGAAAGTAACCCGGATAACCTGTTTTTTTAATGACATCTAATTCAAAATCTAATCGTTCTTTTATTTCTTCGGTTAATTCGTCGTAGCGTTCCTGAGCACCATCATAGGTTATTTTACGGAGATAGTCATTAGCGATTTCGATATCAGATTTACCCTCACTTTTAAAATCAGCTGGGATATCAAATTCCGGCAGAAGAATATCTCTTTCTAAATCATAGGCTTCAATTTTATTTGCAATTTTGATGGAGTTTGTAATGGCCTCTGGAATATCAGCAAAAAGGGCTTTCATTTCATCAGCGCTTTTAAAGTAATACTCATCGTTAGGCATGGCAAATCTGTAACCTCTGCCTCTGCCGGCGGGTGTGGCTTGCTTTTCACCGTTTTTCACACATAATAATATATCATGAGCATTAGCATCTTCTTTAAAAGCGTAATAGGTGTTATTGCTGGCAACAATATCAACTGAAAATTCATTGGCTAATCTTATAAGTGCTTCATTGGCACGATCTTCATCTTCTTGTTGATGACGCATGATCTCCACATAAAAATTATCAGCAAATTGATCTACCCACCATCTTAGCGCTTCTCGTGCCTGGTTTTCACCTTGTTTTAAAATTTTAGCGGCGATTTCTCCCTGTAAGTTTCCGGATAGCACAAGGATGTCTTCTTTGTGTTGTTGTAGTGTAGATTTGTCTATCCGGGGTAAATAATAAAAGCCTTCTACATAGGCTATTGAAGCTAATTTGCATAGGTTTTGATAGCCTTTTTTGTTTTTTGCTAAAAGCACCATCTGGTAACCATTATCTTTTCTAGACTTATCATAAAGGTCTTCACAAATGTGGAATTCACAACCTATGATAGGTTTTAATGGCTTTTGGTGATGGTCTAAGCCGGCATTAACTTTTTTAACCGCAGATTGAAAGTTAAAAGCTCCCATCATATTAGCATGATCAGTCATAGCAACTGCTGGCATATTATTTTTATAGGCCTCTTCAACCAGTTGTTGAATAGACATGGTTGATTGTAAAACCGAAAATTCTGAATGATTATGCAGATGCACAAATGATTGATCATCAGAAAATTGTTCTGATACTTTAGCGTCTTGAGCCACATTCTCTTTGTCTTTCTGTTTTTGCTTTAGCTTATCAGAGGCTGCTTTAAGGTTAAGATGCTTTAATCCTATTAAGCCAAATGGCTCTGGGTGCATTTCCTGAAATCTGTCCAGGTAATTATCTGACTGCTGGAGCTCATTGGCTTTAAAGTGTCGCTGTCTTATTAACTCCAGAAAACATCGGGTAGTGGCTTCTACATCTGCAGAAGCGTTGTGAGCTTCTTCAAAGTTTTCCTGAAATAGATGATTATGTAACTCGCTTAAGTTGGGCAGTTTAAAGCTTCCGCCTTTTCCTCCGGGGAGCTGACAAAGCTTTGCTGTTTTTTCTGTGCAGGTGTCTAAAACCGGTTTTTGGGTGAGTTCTGTTTCAAAAGATTGGCGTAAAAATTCTGCACCGGTCACATTTATATCAAAATTCACATTTTGACCCACTATAAATTGACACTGCTCTATAGCTTCATTAAAATGGGCTAAGGCTTCATCTAAACTTATACCTTTCTCATAGGCAAGTGCTGTAGATATGCCGTGTATTTTTTCTGAGTCAAAAGGTATATCAAAATCATCAGGCCTTATGATAAAGTCTTTTTGTTCTATGAGTTTTCCCCATTCATCATGAAGTTGCCAGGCTAATTGAATAACCCTTGGCCAGTTATCTAAATCTGTTATCGGGGCGTCCCAGTTTTTAGGTAAGCCGGTAGTTTCCGTATCGAAAATTAAATACATATTTTCTATTTTTAATTGGGGAAAAGAAAATTAAAAATAAAAAATATATAAAAACAAATCGCAGAATTTGCTTTCAGTTATTCACAAATAATCAACGCTCAAATCTGAAAGCTGTTTCTTAAAATTTGTAAGTAAATCCTGTGTAAATAGCGATGATAAATGGCTGATAATTAGTTGTTGAACTATCAAATGTGTTCCACTGATATTTAAAGGTAGGTCTTAGGTTAAAATCTAACTTGGTGTTAAAGTTATAGTCCAGACCCAACCCGAGGTTAGTCATAAAGCTGGAGGTATTCACATTACTTAATTGACCGATTCTTTGCCGTTGTCCTTCAGTTTCTAAAAATATATCATTCTGGCTAACAAAAAGCGAGCTGGCGCTGCCGCTAATTTCCAAACCTATTTTTTTGTCTATAAGCCTATATGCTAAGCCTAAAGGCACTTCAATAAAGTTAAGTTGTTGTTCTATTGATGCTTTGCTTGTGGCTGTCCTGCTTAAACCCTCTACTTGTTGAGATATGTTATTAAAGTTAGAAGAAGAAGTGACTAGTAAATTAGGGTTGGTTTGATTGATATTAGAATTATCTAATATCGGATTGATACTTATATTAGATGTAATGGCATTTCTTGTAGTAGCACTTGTATTTAATTGTTTGACTCCTGAAATCAACCGTAATTTAGGGTTTAATTGATACCCCATATTAATGCCATAGGTAATACTTACATCATTTGTGGTTTCATTTGTAGCAAAATCATTTCCTAAGATATTTCTACCCTGGAAGCTACCGGCAAATACCGGAGAAACTTCTGGGTTAATTAGCCATTTGCCAGATTTATTTTCCTGATTCATTTTTTTAGATGAATCATCATCTATAAGTTGCTCCTGATGCTGAGCCAGTGCTGAGTTTTGGTTGTTTTTGTTTTCCTTTGTGATAGAATCTGAGGCAATGCCAGCATTAAGAAAGCCTGTCATATTTTGTTGTGGTAATTTAGTGTAGTCTTCCGGGATTAAGTTTTTAATGGTCGTTCCAGCTAATTTGTACACATCCTGAAATCCATTGTCTTTAGATTTTTTTTCAGGTTGATTAAAGGTTTTCAAAAACTTCTCGTTTGAGGCAAAAACCCTTTTATAATTTTTTGTTGATACTGCCTTTTCTTTTACAGCTGATGAAGAATTATTATTTTGATTTTGCTGATTTTGCGTTGCTTGTTTTATTGTATTAAGATCAATAGCAAGCGCTTTTCTTACCTTATCAGAGATTGGCATAATCTCCTGTTTATTGGGCTGATAATTAAATTTGATAAATTCATCAGAAGAAATAGTTTTATCTGATAAGGGGTTATTTATAAAAAACAAGCCCACAAGTGCCAGTATAGCCGCAGCTATTCCAGCGGCACGCCACCAAAAAACGACAGGTCTTTTTTTGTTTTTTTCCTGAAGCTTGCTTTTAATAGCCTCCCAGTTTTGCTCATGAGGTTGCTCCTGAAAGTTGTCAAACTTTTCCTGAAATAATCTATCTATATTGTTTTGATTATCCATGTGTAACCTTTAGACGCGTTTTTTCTTCAAGCGTTGCTTTTTGAACTTTATTTTTTAAAATTTTTCTGGCTCTGGCTAAATTAGATTTAGAGGTGCCATCGGATATATCTAACTTTTCTGCAATTTCTTTATGAGAATAACCGTCTAAAACATAAAGATTAAACACCAAGCGATATCTGTTAGGTAGTTGCTGTACACAGGCTAATAAAAAAGAAAGAGAAACATCTTCAATTTCTTCAATAACATCTTCTTTATCTGCAAGTTGATTTTCATTAAAAAGCTCATACACATCATGTTTACGATATCTTGCGAGAGCTGTGTTTATAGCGATTCTTTTACACCAGCCTTCAAAAGAGCCTTTAAATTTAAATTTATCTATATTATCATAGATTTTGATAAAGCTGTCCTGCAAGTTATCCTGTGCTTCCTGATAATTTCTGGAATATTTTAAACTTACAGCAAAAAGCTTTGATGCCATCAAGTCATAGATCTGTCTTTGAGCTTTTAAATCTCCTTTACAGCATTGCTTGATGATGGCTTTAAGATCCATTTCATTCGCTTTCTACGACAACGCTCTTATCGATATAGATATTCTGATTGTTCTCAGTTTTCTGAAAAAAACGAAACATAAAATCAGATTCTTCTTCTACTGTATACAGAAGTTCTACCTGACCTATGGGAACATTAGTGGTTTCACAATCAAAGGAATCCTCAAAAATGGAAACCACCGAGACAAAAACTTCACCCGGATTTTTACTGATATTAAACTCGTCAAAGCTGTGGCAATCAGTAGGTCTATTAAAATCAATAGGTATGTTGTAGGTTTGACCTACAGTCATAGTATCAGGCACATCAACACTTAAAATTTCAGCCTTTTGAAAACTTGTTATTTTAGGATCATCTACACCACAGCTCGCCAATAAAAGAACAGCCATTAAAAGAATCAGCGTTTTTAATTTCATAAACCTATTTTTCTTGTTTTTGTTCTTCTTCTTCTGGTTCACCTTTTATGGCTTTAGTTATTTTTTTCTCTAATTCATCCATTAGCTCGGGGTTGTCAAGCAGTAAATTCTTTACAGCATCTCTTCCCTGACCTAGTTTTGTATCCTGATAGCTAAACCACGAGCCGGCTTTTTTTATAATCTCGTATTCTACACCTATGTCAATAATCTCACCTACTTTTGATATGCCTTCACCGTACATAATATCAAATTCAGCAGCCTTAAACGGCGGCGCTATCTTATTTTTAACGACTTTAACTTTGGTTTTATTTCCTTTTACTTCACTATTGCTGTTTTTTATCTGTGTAGATCTACGGATATCCAATCTGACTGAACAATAAAATTTAAGCGCATTACCTCCGGTTGTTGTTTCCGGATTACCAAACATCACGCCGATTTTTTCTCTCAATTGATTAATAAATACGACGGTACATTGGGTTTTGCTTATTGATGAAGTTAGTTTTCTTAAAGCTTGAGACATCAATCGGGCATGTAATCCCATTTTTGAATCACCCATTTCACCTTCTATTTCACTTTTAGGCGTAAGTGCCGCGACCGAGTCAACAATAACGATGTCTATAGCACCTGATCTAATCAAATTATCAGTAATTTCAAGCGCTTGCTCACCATTATCCGGTTGCGATATGATTAAATTATCAATATCTACACCTAAGTTCTGAGCATAATCACGATCAAAGGCATGCTCTGCATCGATAAAAGCCGCTATTCCACCGGCTTTTTGTGCCTCTGCGATAGCATGTAGGGTTAAAGTGGTTTTACCTGATGATTCCGGCCCAAATATCTCTACGACTCTACCGCGTGGATAACCGCCAATGCCTAATGCTATATCTAAGCCTAAAGAGCCGGATGGAATGGCATCTACATCCTGAACGTTTTGATCGCTCATTTTCATCACCGTCCCTTTACCGTAGGTTTTATCTAATTTATTTAGGGTCAGCTGTAGTGCTTTTAGCTTTGCTTCTTTCTGATCTTGATTTTTAGCCATGATATTCTTTTAATATAATTAACTCGTAAAAATAAAACAATTTATGTAGAAAATTACAATCTAAATACAATCCTTCAAATGAAAAGGATATGCTAAATCTTTGCAATTTCTAAGCTAAATCTTTTGCTTTTTATAATTTTGGACTGCTATAAATAAATTTTGATCCAAATAACATCATTTTTTATAGTACTTTACCATGCGTCAGTGGCGCATGGTTTTTTTCATTTGAAGCATTTTGACTTTGATATTTTACACTTATGAAGCACTTTTTGTTACCTTCTATAATATTTTTTTCGTCTTTGTGTATGTTTTCACAAACTCAGGATACAACTAAAATCAACGAAGTTATCGTTAAAGGGAAAAATCAACTTCGACAACTACAAAAATCGTCCAGTCCGGTAAATTTGATAGATTCTCAGGAAATAAACAGAACCGATCCCACCATTATAACGCCGGTTCTTAACAGGATTCCCGGGGTTTATATGCAGCAAGGGGCTTTGAACACTAACCGAATTACCATAAGAGGTGTTGGCGCTCGTTCACAATATTCAACTAACAGGCTTAAAGCGTATTTAGGTAATATCCCGCTTACTTCTGCAAACGGTGAAACTATTATAGAAGATATTGACTTAGAACTAATCAATCAAATTAAAATTATAAAAGGTCCAAACAGCACTCAATTTGGGTCAGACATAGGTGGCGTTATTCAATTAAACCCTAAAGATATCAACTCAGACAGAAGTTTTGCAGGCTACAGCCATTTAACGGGTAGTTATGGTCTTCAAAAAAACAGCCTACAGGCTGGACATAAAAAAGATGATCATCAGCTTTTAGTCAGCTATCAAAATCTGCAAAAAGAAGGCTATCGCGATAACAGCAATTATAGTAGAGAATCTTTTAACATCATCAGTGAATTAGTAGCAGGCGATAGGACCAGCCTGGATTTTATAGGTATCGTAACTGATTTAAAAGCCTTTATCCCAAGCTCTTTATCTGAGGATGATTTTAATAATCAACCCAGTAATGCTGCCGCCAACTGGCAAGCCGCAAGAGGTTTTGAATCCTACACGCGAGGCTTGTTCGGCATGACATTAAATCAAAAAATAACCGATAATTTAGACGGTAAAACCAGTCTTTTTACCAATTTTAAAACCAGCTATGAACCCAGACCTTTTGATATTTTAGATGAAAACACGCAAGCTATAGGTTTTAGAACTAACTTTTCGTGGCAGCTTGAATTATGGAGTAAAAATGCTACGATTGATGTAGGCGCTGAAGCCAAGTATGAATGGTATAGCACCGCTAATTATGAAAACTTATATCAAGACTTTACAGAGGATGGCAATGTTCAGGGTGATTTATTTTTTAATGTAGATCAAACCCGTTTTTATCAAAATTATTTTGCGGAGTTCATCTACGAGCTATCCAGAAAACTCACAATAGAAACCGGCTTGAGTATTAATGCTACATCATTTCAAATCGAAGATCGATTTTTAAATGATGGCTTAGACCAGACAAGCGAGCATAGCTATGATACTGCATTTAACCCCAGATTAGGGCTCAATTACGAATTTGATCAAAACAAATTTTTATATGCTAATGTAAGTCGTGGTTTTGCCGTTCCTACCGTAGCCGAGAGTTTAACGCCTTCAGGTGTACTCAATACGGATTTAAAGCCTGAAAAAGCATGGAATTATGAGTTGGGTACTAAATTGAACTTTTTTGAAAACAAATTATATACCGAAGTAAATGTATACAGTTTACAGGTTGATAATCTGTTAGTTGCACGTAGAACGGCGGAAGATCAGTTTATAGGAATCAATGCCGGTAAAACCATTCATAATGGTGTAGAAACTCTGCTTAAAGCCAACTTAAAACAAGATCATCTGCTATGGCAGCCATATTTCTCAGGGAGCTTTAATTTTTTTGAATTTGATGAATTTGTAGATCAGGAAACTGATTATAGCGGTAATGATTTAACCAGTGTGCCGGATATGACGATTAATTTAGGACTTGACCTTAAATGGAACAAACTGCAGATTTATACCAATTGGAATCACGTAGGAGAAATTCCTCTAAACGATGCAAATACTTTAGCTTCTGATGCTTATAGTTTATTTAACCTCAAAGCCGAGTATCGTATTCAACTTACCCATCAAATCAAACTTGATTTTAATGCCGGCATAAATAATTTATTAAATGAAGATTATGCCGCCAGCATCTTGCCTAATGCTATTGGTTTTGGCGGAGCTCAACCACGCTATTATTATCCTGGTTTACCCAGAAATTACTTTGCCGGTGCTCGGTTAAATTATGTTTTTTAATTTGGCTGCTTATGCATTTACCTCATAGGATTCTGTTATATTTGACTTATGGTCATTAATCCAAAAAATATAGCAGCTAAAGCTGCGGCTCATAAAAAAGAGCATCAAACCTTTTTTAAAAAGCTTAAAAAGAAACCGCCTAAAGATTTAGATCAAACCATGCAACAATTGCATGATGAGGTTTTTGAAGAAACCGACTGTCTGGATTGTGCCAATTGCTGTAAAACAACCAGCCCGATTTTTACACCTAAAGATGTGAGCCGGATTGCCAAAAGATTAAAAATGAGCAGTCGCCAATTCTTTGACACATATCTTATAACCGATGATGATGGTGATATGGTGTTACCGACTTCTCCCTGTCCTTTTTTATTTTCAGATCATAAATGTATGATTTATGATGTAAGGCCTAAAGCCTGTGCTGAATATCCACATACTGATAGAAAAAAATTCCATCAGATCACAAACCTTACCTTAAACAACCTAAGCATCTGCCCGGCTGCATTTAAAATTGTGGAAAAGCTTCAAGATAAAATAAAGGCTGAAAACTTATAGCTAATAATGTAACGACTAAGTCACTAATTAAAGAGGAAATTGCAATCTTATTTTGAAGTTAAATTTTCAGCTGATGCTATGTCAAATTTGTAACTTAAAATGACATTAGAAACTACCTAAGCTATACTTAGATTATAAGAAATAAATAGACTTAGCTCGATAAAACCTTAAATCTTTAGGCACTAAGTTATAAAATTTGTGAAGCTTTTATTAAGAGTAATCAACCAGGCAAAAAAGGATGGAGACATCATTATTAAGAAGGTTTGATTAGGTTGATACTTGATGATTACAATTTTTATAGTTAAGTTAATATTTATAAAGTCAAGAAAATCAAATTGCTTGTAATGCTTTATTCACATCTAAAAAGTACTGTATCCGCAAGGATACCAGATGCAAGGCCGGAGCGTCGAAAAGGTTATCTAAACTTTGGGAATAGTTCGAGCGGGAATCATCGCCGTTCCTAAAGAGTTGATTTCTATACAATAAGGTTAAAAAACTGCCTCTGGTGAATTGCCAGGAATAGCTCAGGTCGATATTCCATTGGGAGAAGTTGATATCCGGGTCCTCATCAAGGTCTTCCTGAAAAACATTCGTCTCAGCCGTTAATCTCCCGTTTTCTTGCAGTGTGAGCATATTGTCCTTGTAGGTGACCGTATCCCAATAATGCCGAAAGGTCAGGTTCAGCGCGTGGAGCGAATTGAAATTATACGCCGCTTCCAGGCTGTTGACCAATATCTGTCTATCGCGTTCACCAAATATCGGTTCACCGTTTAGGAGATCAGCAAAACCACGGTCGTTGTTCCGGTTCGTAAAAGATGTTTCGTAGATCAGGGAGAAATGATCATTGACACGAACACGCGGACTGATCTCGATATCCGTCCTAAACGTATCTCTACCATTTTCAAATAAAGTTTCCAGGTCTAAAGAAGCATTAAACGCAAAAGTCCGGTTATAGTTCGTAGAGATAAATCCACCAATACTAAACTCATTTTCATATATAAAAAACCTTCCCGGCGTTCTGGCCTCAAAATAGTCGAATTGCCTCCCTGGAGAGAAGTTGAAATCAAAACCGAACGTATCTAATTGTAAAGTAGTTGCAAAATATCTTACGCCAAAGTTGATCCCTGTGAATTCACTGGGCGTTGCCAATCTCCTGTAGTTAAACCAAGTATTCACTCGGTAGGTTTGGAGTTTTTCCGTCGATTCGAAAATGCGATAAGACGCATCCAGCCCAAAATTGTTAAAATTGTTCCTGAAGATCAGCCCCATATCGTTGATATCATATTTATCATCGGCATAGGAATGATCAAAACTATAACGAAAGTTCCCGCCTGTTTTCCCGGCGCGTAGAAAGGTAGACCAGCCGGTAACTTCATTGGCCACATCCCTGATGCTACTGGTCTTCACCTCGCCATTTATCCCATAAGTATTGGAATTATCCACCAGGTCGAAGAGCAATCCCGTCACATTCGCATCCCGGGCATCACCGGATCGCGTTACGTTCGTATTGATCAAAGTAACCGATGAATTATTATTGAACTGCTGATCGGCCACGAGGATATTGTAATTGGCCAATGGTTCTACAAGTTCTTGCCGACTTTCCCCGCTGATGGTATCTTTTACCGATGCGAAAGTGCGCTCGGTCACCGCATTGAAAACGCCTATTCCCAAACCGCTTTTCTGCCTTCCCGATACTTTGATGGCATTGATCAGATCGACCGATCCCGGGATGTTCTCCACCACTTCATCTGTTCCAGTTGATACATCTCCTGTAGGTTCATTGCCAACACGGCGCGAAAAGAAAAGGTCGCCTTTTGTAAAAAGTTCAACACCTTCCTTGAAGAATTGGCGACGTTCGGTAAAAGTTTGCTCAAATGGTCCAAGGTTCAGGAAATTGTTATCAAATCTCGCCTGGCTAAAATCAGGCACTAAGGTCGCATCTAAGGTGATGTTATCCGTGATGCCGTATTTGACATCAAGTCCAAATCTAAGCTCATTATCTGTTTCATTGTCAAAACTTTCCGCAATTCCCGTAGTAAACGGATAAAGATTTAACCTCAAAGGCGGTTCCAGGTCTTTGATACCTATGAGTTCACCGTGATATAAGCCTTCATAACCTTTAGACGGATCGATGGGGTTCCAGGAATAGCGTGAGCGTTGCCGCCTAAAGAACCGCCTGAACTGAACACCCCAGGTTTGCACTTTTTGATCGGGAAAACGCAAAGCGCGTAACGGGATCTTCATTTCTAATTGCCAACCTTCATCAGTGCGCTGAACGGCGCTATACCAAACGGAATCCCATCCAAAATCAGTTCCTAAGGTTGGCGAAGCAATCGCATCTGCCTGCGTCCCGGAGCTGAACACGATGAAATGCATATCGTTCTGCGAATCATTGTTCGGGTTAAGAATAAGCCTAAAGTAATCCGTCTGACCAAAATCGTCTCTTTCCCGGATCTGATTGAGCATCTTTTGCGGGTCATCAAATAATTTGGCCGCCACATAGACCGCATCATCCGTATAGGCCATTTTTACTTCCGTTCTTTCTTCGTTTGAAAGCACATTGCCGATATTAGGGTCGAATTGCGTAAAGTTCGAAGCCGTTTGCGCTTCTTCCCAGAATGCTTCCTTCAAAAAGCCGTCAACGGTGATAGAACGATTTGTTCTTAAAATTTGATATTGCTTTTTATCCTGCGCATTCCCTTTGAATGTCAGTAAAAAAGCAAAAATAAGTAGCGCCAGGTAGCTTTTAAGATTCATTTTGCGAATATCAGCATTTGTAGGACTTCATTTGTGATAAAAGGTTGAAAAGGTTTTGTGATTTCTTCAATTCATCGTTATATTGCGATGATAAATACTTCAAGTATAATGGGAATCAGTAAAACCAATTTATTCACCGACCAGCAAAATGAGTTTGCACGATTGGCCAAGGTCTTCGGTCATCCGGCAAGATTAGCGATCATCGATCATCTGCTAAAGGCCAACACTTGTATCTGTGGCGATCTGGTCCAGGAGCTGGGATTAGCACAAGCTACGATCAGCCAGCACTTACGGGAACTGAAGAAGATGGACATCATCCAGGGAAATATAGAAGGCAATGCCGTTTGCTATTGTATCAACGCAGAGAAATGGCATCAGGTAAGAGAAGTGTTCATCACCTTCTTTGACCGCTATCCGATCGATCAGGGTGATTGTTGTTGAAAAAATGATCAAAGCATTAGCCTTTTAAGTATCTCATTGCCGGCACATCAAAAACATAAGATATTTACTTCTTCTAAATATAATTTTTATCAGTATTTTTCTATATTGGTATTATTTTAATTTCTAAACAATCGAACCTGACAAGCTTACTTAAACAAAACCCCCAAAAAAATTTGAACTTCCATCTACTTTATCGTAATATTGCAATAAAGCATTTATTATGACACTACAACAAGTAAAAGAACAACTCGACCAACTCGATAGCTTACAATTCCAATTGCCCGATGGCAGTATCGTGCCTCAGCATTTCCACGTGACGGAAGTCGGTGAGGTCACCAAGCATTTTATCGATTGTGGCGGTACCATGCGCCATGAGAAAAAGGTGAACTTCCAACTCTGGACCGCCGATGATGTCGATCATCGCCTGCAGCCTAAAAAGCTGAAAAACATCATCCAATTATCCGAGAAAAAACTCCAGCTCAGCGACCAATTGGACGTGGAAGTGGAATATCAGGGAACGACGATCGGGAAGTACCAACTTGATTACCAAAATGGAAAATTCCAATTGGTCACCACCTTGACCGATTGTCTGGCGAAAGACCAATGCGGTATCCCTGATGAACAAATGCCTCAAAAAGAAACCGCAGGCTGTGAACCGAATTCCGGCTGCTGCTGATGGGAACTTTTGAGCGCTATCTCTCCGTTTGGGTCATCCTTTGCATCGCGCTGGGCATAGGTATTGGCTATCTAGTGGGCGATGAAATAGCCGTCATCAGCAACTTAGAATTAGCCAAGGTCAATCTGCCCGTAGCCATTCTGGTCTGGTTGATGATCTATCCCATGATGGTGCAGATCGACTTTTCATCGCTGAAGAACATCAACACAAAGGCCAAAGGTCTTGGGTTGACGCTGGTCATCAATTGGTTGATCAAGCCGTTTACCATGGCGTTTTTTGCCTGGCTTTTCCTCGATCAGATCTTCGCCGCTTTCCTTACACCGGAACAGTCTTCACAATATATCGCCGGAGCCATCATCCTGGGAGCCGCGCCTTGTACCGCTATGGTCTTTGTTTGGTCGTATCTGACAAAAGGTGATGCGAATTACACTTTAGTACAAGTCTCCATGAATGACCTTATCCTGCTGATAGCTTTTATCCCTATCGTCAAGTTCCTGCTGGGCGTGACGGATATTGAAATTCCGTATGAAACCCTGTTGAGCTCGGTCATCATCTTTGTAGTGATACCGCTATTGGCCGGCTATTTATCGCATCGTCTCATCATCAAGAACAAAGGCAGGGAATGGTTCGCTAACAAATTCCTCCCGCGTTTAAAGCCCGTTTCCATATTCGCCCTTTTAACCACGCTGATATTGCTTTTTGCCTTTCAGGGCGAGAAGATCATCAATCAACCCTTTGATATCTTATTGATCGCCATTCCACTGACCATTCAGACCTATTTTATCTTTTTCCTGGCGTGGTTCGCAGGGCGATATTTAAAGCTCAAGCATCAAATTTGTGCGCCGGCGGCCATGATAGGTGCCAGCAACTTCTTTGAACTGGCCGTGGCCGTGGCGATATCGCTGTTCGGGCTGAATTCCGGTGCCTCACTGGCAACGGTCGTAGGTATACTGATAGAAGTGCCCGTCATGTTATCACTGGTCGCCATTGCTAATAAATGGAAATATTAAGCCGATGTTCCTACCGATAAATCAACTTATAGAGGAAATGAAAGCTGATGAAAGTAACCTCAGCCAAACGAGGAAAAATGCACTTGCTCATTTAGCCGATACTTTAGTAGAAAAAAAGACAGGCGATGATCTACAACTGATGTTCATTTGCACACACAACTCCCGGCGGAGCATCTTTGCTCAGGTCTGGGCAAGCGTGCTGGCCGATCATTATCAACTACCGATCAAGGCCTTTTCCGGAGGAACGGAAGCCACCGCCGTGCACGAGAATACCTTGAAATGTCTGGAAGATCTGGGATTTGAGATCACATCAGGAAATGATCGGCAGAACGAAAAAGTGCCCATCAAATACGGTGAGCATCAGCAGATCAGTTGTTTTTCTAAGGTATTTGATCATCCAAAGAATCCACAACAAGATTTTATTGCGCTCATGCTATGCGATCACGCGGCAGAACATTGTCCGTTCATTCCTCACGCATCGGCCCGGCTCAACTTCACCTTTCCAGATCCCAAGGAATTTGACGGAACGGCACAGGAAATGCTTAAATACAAATCCGTTTGTTTTGACATAGGGCATAACCTGAATTTCTTATTTAGAAAATTGTATAAAGATTCAAAATAAGACCTGGAAAAATAATGTTGATGAATTTTCAAACTGTTTTAAAGACTAATGCGGATGTAAAAAACAGCTAGAACTTGATATACTAAAAAACAGATTTAAACTGATCTAAAAAGCGAATGTCGTTTTCATAAAACTCTCTAATATCGCTAATTTGATAAAGCAGCATGGCAATGCGTTCTATGCCCATGCCAAATGCAAATCCGGAATATTCATCAGGGTCGATATTACAATTACGCAATACTTGTGGGTCTACCATGCCACAGCCTAATATTTCTAACCAGCCGGTTCCTTTTGTGATGCGATAATCGGTTTCTGAATTTAAACCCCAGTAAATATCAACTTCAGCACTGGGTTCTGTAAACGGAAAATAAGATGGCCTCAGACGAATTTTTGAATTGCCAAAAAGTTGCTCAGTAAAATAGATCAGTGTCTGCTTTAAATCAGCAAATGAGACATTTTTATGTATATAAAGACCTTCTACCTGATGAAAAATACAGTGCGAACGTGAAGAAATATCTTCATTCCTAAACACACGTCCCGGTGAAATGGTACGAATAGGAGGTTGCTGATTTTCCATATATCGCACCTGGACACTAGAGGTATGCGTCCTTAATAAAATATCTTTAGGATCGCGTTGTATAAAAAAGGTATCTTGCATATCTCTTGCCGGGTGATGCTCCGGTAGATTTAAGGCCGTAAAGTTGTGCCAGTCATCTTCCATTTCCGGGCCTTCTGACACGTTAAAGCCAATGTTTGAAAATATCTGTATAATTTGATTTTTAACAATAGAAATGGGGTGTCGTGAACCCACTTCAATGGGCTCGCCAGGTCTGGTTAAATCTCCATAAAGCGGTTTGTCTGCTTCCTGCTGCTGTATTGCATTTTTTAGTGATTTAACCTTATCATCAGCTGCTTGTTTGAGTTCATTTACAGCTTGTCCATAGGCTTTTTTATCAGCGGGTTCTACTTTTTTAAACGCTTTAAACAGATCGTTAAGAATGCCTTTCTTCCCTAAGTACTTAATGCGGAATTCTTCTATCTCTTTTTGGTTGTCGCTAGAAAAAGATTGGACGTCAGCTAAGTGTTTTTTTATTTGATCAAACATAAATTGATGATTAGTGAACCTGCAAAATTAGCACATTATTTAAAGATAAGCCAAATTTAGTCATAATGGTTCCTCGTGGTCAGATATTCTTTTTCTTTAAAATAATTAACTAGTGCTTCTTTCATCAAGATGGTTTGCTCTCCAGATTTAAGTGGAGGCAAATCTGCCAGTGTGTCGTAATGCGGCCAGCCTTCCTGATCGATATGCGAAAAGCGATAATACCCATAAGGCTCTAATAATCGACAAATCGCAATATGCATCAGATCGATTTTATCATCTTTCTTAAAACGCCTATGGGGGTTGCCATATTCCTGGATACCTACAAGATAGATAATCGCATCTAACTCAAGAGCTTCACCTTCGCCAAAGTCTTTTTCTAAAAGAGATGACAGTGCTTCCCAATCTTCCTTTAAATTCTCATTTGATAGCATAGGGCAAAATTACGTTTATTCCTATAAATTTCTATCTTTAACCGCTATGAATTGGATAGATCTCATTATTGGATTAGTGCTTGCTTATAGTTTTTACAAGGGGTTTAAAAATGGTTTAATCTTAGAATTGACTTTTGTATTAGCTTTAATTTTAGGTGTTTTTGCGGCCTACTTTTATGCCTCAATGGTGGCTGTTTATTTAGATAATTGGCTCAATTGGTCTGCTGCGATGATCAATTTAACCGCTTTTATACTTACTTTTTTAATTGTGGTTATTGTAGTGAATATGCTGGGTAAACTCATATCACAAATTATAGGTATGATCGCTCTGGGTTTTGTCAATAAAATAGCCGGTGGTATTTTTGGCATTCTAAAAGTGCTATTGCTTATCGGCATTGTTTTTCTAGTCGCTGATGCTATTAAAGCGCATTTTAATCTATTTGAGTACAAAGTCGTCCAATCTTCTATATTCCTCGATTTTTTTCAAAGAGAAATTATAGAACATTTTCCGGTTATTGTTGATTTCATCGAAGAAAAGGCAAATGAAATACAAGCCGATTAATCAGCTGCTGCTGTGGTTTTTGAAACTTTCTTAAGCAGATAAATAAACACCGGGAAGTGATCGCTATAACCGCCTGTAAACGTACTGCCTACAAAAGCTCTGTAAGGATAACCTTTGTATCGTCCGCGCGGGTTTTGCAACCAAACGGGATTATAAACACCGGCTTTGTAAAATGAATAGGTTTTGTAATCATCTGTATCAACTAATGGTTTTGAGATGATGATGTGATCAAATAAATCCCATTTCATTCGCCAGGCAATTGTACCAATCCCTTTGTCAAAGATTTCTTCAAAAGGGTTATACATGCCTTTTAATTCAAGTTTTTCCGGATCATCTTTAGCGTTGATTACTTCTTTTACACTTTTATTCTCAGGGCCGTCATTTAAGTCGCCCATCAACAATATTTTTGCATACGGGTTTTGAGATTGCACTGAATCAATGACTTTTTTGGCGGTCTTTGCCGCATTTACTCTGTACGGACGACTTCTTTTTTCACCACCGCTTCTCGAAGGCCAGTGGTTCACAAAAAAATGAACAACATCACCATCTAGTTTGCCTTTTACATGTAAAACATCTCTGGTATAATCTCGCTCTCCGGGGTCATCTTGCTTATAGTTTACCACCTCATGAGGTTGAGAATGCATGGGACGAAAAAGAGGACTTCTATACAGTAATGCTACATCTATAGAGCGTTCATCCGGCGATTCATAATGAATAATTTCATAATTATATTGCTTTAATGGAGGTTCATTCACCAAATCTTGTAAAACTTTATAATTCTCAATTTCACAAACCCCTATTACAGCTGGCGGTTGTTGAGCTTGTTGTGTTCCTATTTTAGATATGACTTCTGCCATATTTGACAGTTTTTTTCTGTAAATCTTTCCTCTTTCCGATTTTGCCATTTCCATTATGGGGCTTTTCTCATCTAACTTATCAGGATCATCTTCTGTGTCAAAAAGATTTTCCAAATTATAAAATGCTACGGTATTAATCTTATAGGTGGCTTTTTTAGCTGGAGAAGATTGTGTTTTTGTTTTCACACCGCCGCAACTATAAAGTGCTGATAAGGCAGTTAATACAATAAGTAATCGAGATTTGCGCATGGTTTCAATATTATGAATAAGTTAACTTCAAATAAATTTGGGTTCAAAAATAAGACTATTATATAATTTGTATAATTTTGCAGTCAAATCATAATCATTTCTTAAGATAGATTTTTCAACATCCCATTTATGAATTACAAGATTTTAATGCTGGCTTTACTTTGGAGTATCCAGCTATTTAGCCAACAAACATCTATTCAAGGAACGGTACTAGAAGAAGATACCGGTGAGCCTGTCTCTAATGTTAACATTTCATTAGAAGGCACGTCTTTTGAAACCCAATCTAATGCAGATGGATCATTTTTATTTACCGCTGATAATCTCGCGCTGGGAGAACAGGTTTTAGTCCTGAGCAAAGAGGATTATAAAACTAAAAAATATCCTATCGTTGTTCAGGAAGGCACAACTTTAGATTTAGGTCAATTAGATTTATCCTTAGATGTGGTCCAGGAAAAATTTAATGTCGCGACGATTAGCCTTTCCGATAACGAATTAGATGGAGGTGACAATAATGTTGCTTTTAATATAGCAGGACTATTACAATCATCAAAAGACGTTTTTTCCAGAGCTGCTGCTTATGACTTTAGCTCTACTTTTTTTAGTGTGAGAGGTCTGGATAATCAATATGGTAAAGTATTGATCAATGGTGTGGAGATGAATAAACAATTTAACGGTAGACCTTCCTGGTCTAATTGGGGTGGCTTAAATGATGTACAAAGAGATAGAGAAATCGCCAGAAACTTTAAAGCCAGCCCTTATACTTTTGGTGGATTTTTAGGAACAACTAACATCCACATGCGGGCTTCTAAAATGCGTAAAGGCGGTCGTGTGTCTTATGCCTCTTCAAACAGAAGTTATCGCGGAAGGGTGATGGGCAGTTATAATTCAGGTTTGCTGAAAGGCGGCTGGTACTTTTCTGTTTTAGTATCAAGACGATATGGCGAAGAAGGTTATGTAGATGGTTCACTTTACGATGCCAACTCCATATCAGTTATGGTTGAAAAAAAGATCAACGATAAGCATAGCCTAAACTTTACAGGATTATACACACCTAATCGCAGAGGTCTTTCAGAACCGCTTACTCAAGAAGCGGTTGATTTACGCAGCAACAAGTATAACCCCAACTGGGGTTACATCAATGGTGATAAAAGAAATTCTCAAATCAGAGAAATTGAGCAGCCTATTTTCATGCTTAATCATTATTGGACTATCAAAGATGATGTAACTTTAAATACAAATGCCTCTTTTACAACCGGTAAATTTAGTACTACAAGAATCAATAACGGTGGAACAAGAATAGACGAGACTTCAGATGGACAGCTATCTTACATTGGTGGTGCTAGAAACCCATCACCTATCTATTATCAAAATTTCCCGAGCTACCATTTAAGATTTGAAAATCCAAGGCCGATTAACTTTCAATATGCCTACGAGGCACAACAGGAATTTCAAAATGATGGTCAATTAGATTGGGATAAACTTTACGGAACCAATTTAAATAATCTTAACAACGGTGGGAACTCTACTTATATATTAAGCGCTAATCGAACTGATGATACTAGATTACAATTTAATACCATTTTAAACGCAAAACTGAATGATAACATTCGTTTGAACGGTAAAATACGCTATAGAAATTTAAAAAGTGAAAACTATGCCGAAGTCAGAGATTTATTAGGTGGCCAGCAATTTTTAGATGTTGATTTCTTTGCAGATGAAAATCCAAATACTACGCAAACTGAACAATCTGCTCAAGACTTAGCCCAAAGCGATTTAAGAAATCCCAACCGAACCGTAAAAGAAGGCGAAAGATTTAGCTATAATTATGACATTGATAGCGAAGTTTATGAGTCTTTTGCACAATTACAGTTTAGCTATAAAAAGTTAGATTTCTACTTAGCGGGTGCCGGAGGCAGAACCACCTATCAAAGAACAGGCTTATATGAAAACGGATTCTTCCCCGGCGAGCTATCATTTGGTCCCGGCGAAAAATTAGAGTTTACAACTTTTGGTGCAAAAGCAGGAGCGCTTTATAAACTAACGGGACGCCACTTATTTGAAGTGAATGCTGCTTATCAGCAAGATGCGCCTACCCTGAGAAACTCATACAGTAATGCCAGACAAAACCATGAGGTGGTAGAAAACTTAACAGAGGTTACATCACAATCATTTGATGCCAGTTATATTTTTAAAACCCCTGATGTTGACTTAAGGTTAAGTGGTTTTTATGCAGGATTTCAAGACCTGACTAATGTTCAGTTTTATTTTACTGAAGATATCACCGGTGTTCAAGTAAACGATGGTAATGCCTTTGTTCAGGAAGTCATGAATGGTATAGACACCCAACATATTGGGGCTGAATTAGGTATTGAATACCAGGTAACATCAACGCTAAAGCTTAAAGGAGCAGCCAGTTATGGGGAATATACCTATACTAATAACCCTAATTTATACTTAACCAGTCAAGACTTTGACCCCGGTGAGAAAGTTCGTTTTGGCGATGGAAAAACCGCTCTTAAAGATGTAAGACTTTCTAATGGCCCGCAACAAGCTTATCAAATAGGGTTTGAATACCGCGACCCTAATTACTGGTTTGTAGGTGTGACCTCTAATTTTTATAATGATAACTTTGTAGGTGCAAGTGGATTGGCCAGATCAGATAATTTTGTCCTGGACAGAGACGGTATTCCATACACTGGCTATGACGAAGCTGACGCAAGAGATATTCTTCAACAAGAAAACTTTGGCAATTATATGCTAATGAATGCCATAGGCGGTAAATCATGGAAAGTAGACGACTATTATATAGGCTTCTTCGCGGTAGTTAATAACTTCTTAGATGAGGTATACCGCTCCGGAGGCTTTGAGCAGTCCAGAAGGGCTAATTTCCAAAATAGAACTGAAGATTTAACGCGAGAAAACGGCCCTTTATTTGGTAATCGTTACTTCTTTGGAAGAGGCGCTACTTATTATGTCAACTTTTATATCAGATTTTAAACTATTATACAATTATTAATTATGACACTATTTAATTTTTACAAAACAAAAAACATCAACTTCATCCGCTTTTTTGCGGCAGCTTTTATAGCCATGTTGTTTTCATCTTGTGTTCAAGATGATGATTTTCAAGTACCACAAGACGAGGGCAAATCTCCTAATATTGAAGGAACTGAAGTTCCGTTAAGTGCTGTTGTTGGACAGTTAAATCAGTCCATTGCTGATGGTGATGATACTTTTACTTATGAAGAAACAGATACTTATTTTTCGGGTTATGTCGTCTCAAGTGATGAAGGCGGTAACTTTTTTGAAGAACTTGTTATCCAAAATAATTTTGAAAACCCTACAGCTGGAGTAAGAATTGCAATAGATTCAAGTCCTTTATTCGGTCAGTTTAATTTTGGTAGAAAAGTATATGTTAAGTTAAACGGCTTAACTGTAGGGACTGATGAAGGTGTGGCTACTTTAGGTGTTCAGTCTGGCGATCGGGTTGAAGCTATTCCTGAAAGTTCTCTGAGTGAGACTGTAATAAGAGACAACATCACTGAGAATATTGTCCCACTAGAAGTAAGTATGGGTGACTTTTCAGATGATTTAGAAAACTTATACATTAGCCTGTCTTTTGTTCAGTTTTCAAGATCTAGTGTGTTAGGTGATGATGTATTGACCTTTGCCAGCGAACCTAACGATGATTTTGATGGTGAACGTGTTTTAGAAAGTTGTAATTCAGGATCAACTACTGTTTTAAGCACCAGCACTTTCTCTGATTTCAAATCTTTAGAACTACCTACACAAGCAGGAAGTTTAGAAGCTGTTTTAGGAAGAGATTTTTTTGATGATATGTATATTTTACGTGTCAATAAAGCAAGTGATCTTGTTTTTGATCAGGAACGTTGTGACCCTGATTTCTTATTCTGTGATGGTGAAAGTGGTGGTCCTGACACCATTTATAGTGAGGATTTTGAAAGTGTTAACTCTATAAGCCAACTTACAGACTGGAAAAATGTTCAGGTTGAAGGCAATGTAGATTACATATTAGGGAACTTTGATAACAGTAATTATGCCCAAATTTCAGGTTTCCAATCTGGTGAGGCTTTTACTTCCTGGTTAGTTACTGAAGAAATAGACCTTTCTACAACAACACTTGAAGAACTGTCTTTAGACATTCAATCTAATTATGATAACGGAACCATTTTAGAGATTTATATCACTGATGATTATACCGGTGATGTGACGACCACAGAATGGGATTTATTAGACCTTACGGTACCATCAGGTCCCGTTAATGGTTTTGGTTCTTTTCAGTCTCTTGGTCCTATAAATATTTCTTGTGCCGGTGATAATGTAAGAATAGGCTTTAAGTATGAAGGGGAAGATCCGGGACCTACCACGCGTTATCATATAGACAACATTACCATTGAAGGTCAAAACTAAACTGCAATTTCATAATATATGTTTTAAAACCGCTTCCTCATGGAGCGGTTTTTTTTATGGCTAAAGCTCAGTAACACCTATTTGAATTAGTCAAATGCAAGATATAAAATATCCAATTTTATTTTTTTAGTTACAAACTTATTTGTTGTTTCTGCTTAAAGCTACATATCATTACCTTTACATCTTTTCAAACTTCAGCTATTGAGCGCTTATAAAAAATTATTTCAACAAACCTTTATCTATGGTCTGGCTACTATGTTGCCTAGAATGTTGAATTTCTTGCTGGTTCCCCTTTATACTGATGTATTTAAAGAGAGTGACTATGGTAACATATCATTTGTGTTTTCTTATGTGGTGATTTTCAATATCATCTTATCCTATGGTATGGAAACGGCTTTTTTTAGATTTTTTACCAAAGAAAAAAATCATCAGCAAGTAAAAAATACCAGTGCTTGGTCTTTAGTTATAAGCAGCACATTTTTCTTAGTGCTGTTACTTATCAATCAACAAAGTATCAGCTTATTAACAGATATTCCGGTTGATATTATTCAATTGGTTTGCGGAATCTTGTTTTTTGATGCGCTTTGTGTTATTCCATTTGCCTTTTTAAGAGCAGAAGAAAAACCTATGCGTTTTGCTGTAATCAAGATTTTAAATGTAGCGCTCAACTTAGGTTTAAATATATTCTTCCTAGTCTATTTTAAAAAGTTAATCATTTCCTTCCCTGCTTTAAGCGACTATTATCAATCCGAGCGGCTGATCTATTATGTCTTTTTATCAATTTTTATCGCCAGTGCCTTTACTCTGATTTTAATGCTACCTTTTTATAGAAAACTAGAACTACAATTTGATACCGCTTTAATCAAAAAAATGCTTCGTTATTCATGGCCGGTTTTACTTGCAGGTTTGGCTTTTAGCGTTAATGAAACTTTAGATAAAATTCTTCTCAATTATCTACTCCCTGAATCAATTGCTGAGGCTGAAGTAGGAAAATATGCCGCTTGCTACAAATTAGCTATGTTTATGACTTTATTTGCCACAGCTTTTAGAATGGGGATTGAGCCTTTCTTTTTTAAACAGGCTACAACTAAAAATCCACAACAAACCTATGCACAAATCACCAAATACTTTGTGATGGCCGGGTGCCTAATTCTGCTTTTTGTGATGATTAATATAGACTGGTTAAAAACCTTGCTCATTAGAAGAGAAGGTTATTATGAAGCCTTAAATATTGTTCCTATTGTGTTGCTGGCCAATCTCTGTTTAGGTATTTACCACAATTTATCAGTTTGGTATAAAGTAACAGATAGAACCTACTTTGGGGCTATTATTTCATGCGTTGGTGCTGTTTTAACCTTGCTTATCAATTTTATTTTTATCCCGGTTTACGGCTATTATGCCTCTGCCGTTGCAACGCTTGTAGCTTACGCCAGCATGGTGATCATGTCTTATAGCTTAGGCAGAAGATATTATAAAATCCCTTATGCTTCAGGTAAAATATTAGGCTATATACTTGTGACAATAGCTTTTACGGCCATTCACTTTTACTATTTAGACGGTCATTTATTATGGGGAATAGGAATATTCTTAATTTTAGGATTAATATTTTATATCTTCGAACGTCAGGAAATCAATCAAATAATTTTACAAAAAAATAATTAAATGCAGAAAATAAGAATCGTTAATCAATCAGACCACCCACTTCCGGAATATGCCACAAATCACTCAGCCGGATTTGACCTTAGGGCTCATTTAACAGAGCCCATAAAACTTAAACCTATGGAAAGAAAGCTTGTAAAAACCGGTTTATTTATGGAAATACCTCCTCGACATGAGGCGCAAATTAGACCTCGTAGCGGTTTGGCATTAAAGAGTGGCATTACCGTTTTAAATGCCCCAGGAACTATAGATGCAGATTATAGAGGTGAAATAGGTGTAATTCTGATCAATTTATCAAATGATACATTTACCATTAATAATGGTGATAGGATGGCTCAAATGGTCATCGCGGAATATCAAAAAATCGATTTTGTTGATGTAGATGAATTACAAGATAGCAAACGTGGTGCCGGTGGGTTTGGAAGTACGGGCAAATGATAATTAGATAATTTAAGTTGCTTATAGATGAAAAAATCATTAATTTCAAACAAATTTTTAATAAATGATCAAAAAAAAAGTCGATAACGTTCAGCAAGCATTAGATGGCGTAGAAGATAACATGACGCTTATGTTAGGCGGATTTGGCCTTAGCGGGATTCCGGAAAACAGTATAGCAGAACTGGTAAAGCGCAATATCAATGGCTTAACCTGTATTTCTAACAATGCCGGTGTAGATGATTTTGGTTTAGGTTTGTTGCTAAAAAAACATCAAATCAAAAAAATGATATCCTCTTATGTAGGCGAAAATGCAGAGTTTGAGCGTCAAATGTTATCGGGCGAGCTAGAAGTTGATCTTATCCCACAGGGCACCTTAGCGGAGAGATGTAGAGCTGCTCAAAACGGCATTCCTGCCTTCTACACACCTGCAGGTTATGGAACAGAAATAGCAGAAGGTAAAGAAGAAAGAACATTTAATGGTAAACCACATATCATGGAAAAGGCTTTTGAGGCAGATTTTGCCTTTGTAAAAGCCTGGAAAGGGGATGTTCATGGTAACTTAATTTTTAAAGGTACCGCTAGAAATTTTAACCCCATTATGTGTGGTGCCGCAAAAATAACCGTTGCAGAAGTTGAAGAAATGCTGGAACCGGGAGAATTAGATCCGAATTTTGTTCACGTTCCGGGCATTTTTGTACAGCGCGTCTTTAAAGGAGAACGCTATGAAAAACGAATTGAAAAAAGAACCACAAGATCGTAAAAAAACAACCTATGTTAGATAAACAAGGCATTGCAAAGCGCATAGCACAAGAAGTACAAGACGGTTTTTACGTCAACTTGGGTATTGGAATACCCACGCTAGTCGCTAATTATGTACGTAACGATATTGAAGTAGAGTTTCAAAGTGAAAACGGTATTTTAGGTATGGGGCCTTTCCCAAAGGAAGATCAAGTCGATCCGGATTTGATTAATGCCGGTAAGCAAACCATCACTGCATTACCGGGATCAAGCTTTTTTGATTCATCCATGAGTTTTGGAATGATCCGCGGTCAGCATGTAGATCTTACCATTTTAGGCGCTATGGAAGTCGCGCAAAACGGTGATATCGCTAACTGGAAAATTCCAGGAAAATTAGTAAAAGGCATGGGCGGCGCGATGGATTTAGTTGGCTCTGCTAAAAATATAATTGTGGCTATGATGCATACTAATAAAAAAGGGGAGTCTAAACTCCTCAAAAAATGTCAACTGCCACTAACAGGTGTACATTGTGTGACAAAAATTGTGACTAATATGGCTGTTTTAGATATCGTTGATGGTAAATTCAGGGTCATAGAGCATGCGCCAGATGTTACGATAGATCAGATAAAAGAAGCTACAGAAGGCGATGTAATTGTAGATGATAATGTAAAAACTATGCCCGTATGATAAGAAATTTCCTCATTTTATATTTAATATTTAGTCTTTCAAATGATAATATTACTGCACAAAACCATGTGAAAAATGACCCACTCGCTCATACTTATTCAATTGTTGCCCGCGATGCAAAAACCGGAGAAATGGCTGTAGGTGTTCAAAGTCACTGGTTTTCAGTTGGGACAGTAGTGCCTTGGGCTAAAGCCGGCGTAGGCGCTATTGCTACTCAATCTTTTGTCAATATAGAATATGGCAGGCAAGGAATACCGCTATTAGCTAAAGGCGCTAAGCCTGAAGAAGTATTTTTGAGTATCGCTAAAAAAGATGAGGGCAAACCATTTCGTCAGGTAGGCATCATAGACAGCAAAGGTAGAAGCTACGCTCATACAGGTGAAAAAAACATTAAATACGCCAGTCATATAACCGGCGAAAATTTTAGTGCACAAGCTAATATGATGAAAAACGATAATGTTGTACCAGCTATGGTTAATGCTTTTAAAGCCCATAGAGATTTACCATTAGCTGAACGCGTCATAGAGGTGCTAAAAGCAGCGCAAATGGCCGGTGGTGATATAAGAGGCAAACAGTCTGCGGCTTTAATTGTAGTGAGTGGAGAGAAAGAAAAAGTTGAAAATCAACCTCATCAAATAGATTTACGGGTTGATGACCATCAAAATCCGGTGCAGGAATTAGAACGTCTACTACAAGTTAAACGTGGATATGAATTGATGAATCGAGCAGATGTTGCTCTGGAAAAAAACAATACTCAAAAAGCACTTGAGCTTTATAAAGAAGCTGAGCGTTTAATTCCTGATAACTTAGAATTGCGATTCTGGAAAGGCGTTGGCTTATTAAATATGGGAAAAACCAGACAGGGTTTAGAAATTTTAAAAATCGTATTTAATCAAAATCAAGACTGGCAAAAACTCATTAGGCGTTTACCTAAATCCGGATTGCTTGATGTGAAACCTAGAACCATGAATATCATTAAAAAAATGTAAGACAAGCTAGCTATTAACAACCTTTTTAACCCGACTAGACGCGATATATGATGCTAAGACACCTAAAAGCGTGATCGTTAGCAAAACAATGAGAATATTAGTCAATGTGATATTTACGGGATAAGCTAAGTTTGCCGTAATCATCATCCATTCAAAATAATATTGACTTAGAACGAGTAAAATTCCCAGAAGCAGACCAATGCAGCCGCCAAAAAAAGTCATGTTAAAACCAAGTTTGAAAAATATCAACTGAATTTGACGCCCCGTTGCTCCTATATAATCTAAGGTTTTTATGGCAGCTCTTTTTTCTAATATGGCCATAATTAAAGCACCAACCACATTGAAAAGCGCAATAATAATCACCAGGGTAAATACCAGATAAATCGCTAAGTTTTCAGTATTAAGCATTTTGTATAGTTGATCATTAAGCTGTAAGCGATTTTTAAATACTACATCATCTTTAATAATATTTCTTATCCGATTTATTATGAGCTCTTCATCAGCATTTTCAGACAGCTTTAATTCTAAAGCACTGATTTCGTAGGGCTCAAAATCCAATAAATCTTCTGCAAAAGACATTCTACAAAACACATACTTTTTGTCCAGAGATTCGCCGGCTCTAAATACCCCTTTTACATTAGCTCGAGCACTTGAAAAAGCATTTTGTAAGTTTTTAATTTGTCCTTCCCCGGGTTTGGGCACTAAAAATTTAACGCCTCCATTATTGTCCATCACCCCAACAGAAAGTCTTCTGGCAATAGCATTACCCATAACCACTTGATAATTATTATCGTTAAGCCAGGAACCAAAAACTACATTCGGTTTAATGTTGTTGATATTGATATAATTAGTATCAACGCCTTTCAAGATGGCTGGTTGGGTTTTGTTTTTATATTGAAGCAATACTTTTTCTTCAATAACTTTAGAGATGAAAGAAACAGATTTGAGTTGTTTAATTTCATTCCATTCATCATTGCTAAGGGTAATTCTTTTACCAGACGCAGGAAACACTTTTAAATCAGGATCGAGTTTACCGGAAAATTCTAAGCTAAATTCTTTGAGGCCGGAAAATGCTGACAATACCACAAAAAGTGCTAAAGAACTCGCAATAACTCCCGCAATAGCTATGTAAGTTAACCAATTAATGGCATTCTTGCTGCTTTTTGTAAACAGGTAACGCCGGGCGATGTAGCTGGTAAAATTCACTTTTTCTTACGAGAATCTAATAAATCGGGGTTTTCAATTGGGTTTTCTTTCCCTTTTAAGGCTTGTTCTATATCATCTACTTTGGCTAAGCTGTCGTCTAAAAAGAATTCAAGGCTTGGCATCCTTCTTAATTGATGCCTGGTGCGTTGAGCTACTTCATGTTTAATCTGAGATTGATGAATGTAGATTTCTTCCATTACCGCTTCTGTATATTTTTCAGGATATATACTCAAATGGGCTCTACACTGCATTAAATCTGGTGTAATCTTAACATTCGTAACAGAGATTATAATACCTGTTCTTCCAGATTCTTTTAGGCTCTTTAATATAATTTCGCTAAGATCTTTCTGGATAATCCCCGCTATTTTCTTTTGTCTTTGTGATTCCATATCAACAAAACTAATGAATTCCCATCAAACCTATTATTTAATTAACGTATTATGCATTTTCATAAAGTGAAGAAAAAAGCTAAAAATCATATCAGCCTCAACCTTTACGAAAAAGTCATGCTTATTTATAGGCGCTTTTTTCAAAATACATTATCTTTATTCAAAAGCTTTAAAAATGATAAAAAAAATAGAACACATAGGTATTGCTGTAAAAGATATGAATAAAGCCAAAGCAGTATACGAAAGTCTTTTAGATGAAGACGCTTACAAAATTGAAAACGTTAAGTCTGAAGGCGTAGAAACCATGTTTTTCAAAACAGGTGAAAGCAAAATTGAACTCCTTTCAGCAACAAGTGATGATAGTCCCATCGCTAAATATATTGAGAAAAAGGGTGAAGGTATGCATCACATAGCTTTTGATGTTGATGATATTGAAGCTGAGATAAAAAGGTTAGAAGGCAAAGGTTACCAACTTTTAAATAAAGAGCCTAAGACTGGTGCAGATAATAAAATCATTGCTTTTTTACACCCTAAGAGTTGTAATGGCGTATTAGTTGAACTTTGTCAGGAGAAATCCTAAAAAACCTTTTAAAAAGATTTGTGCTTGAAATATGATATAGCTATTTTTGCAAATCTTATCGTTTTAAGATAGGTAGCATTATTGAAACTTTGGTCCTATAGCTCAGTTGGCACCGATAAAAAGAAGATCCTTTGATCTTCTTCTTTTATCGAGTGTCCTCGAAAAACATCAGGTCAGAGATCTGTGTTTTTCGGGATTAGAGCACTTGACGTATTGAAATAAATAATCAAAGCTTTTTAGCTTTTGGTCCTATAGCTCAGTTGG
>JAVLBJ010000009.1:0-2881 GCA_031581455.1 Psychroflexus sp.
AAAAGTTATGTTAAAGGTGTATATTTGTTTTTGATGTTGAGGGTTTCCTATAATTATCTAAGTTAATAAATTTGATTATTTAATAATTTTTATTTCATGAAAGGGAAAAAGAAAATTCAAGAATTAATATATTTATTTGAAACATTTTACTTGTTGTATATCAAATAAATAAATTAACTTTAGGTAGAATTTCATGTATTATCTCAGCTTTAACTCAAAGAAAACTTTAGAAAAGGAAAAGCTAATATTTGATGAGCCTTTACTGGCTATAATATTAGAATATTTTCATTACATTGTTGTTATTATATCGCCCATAATATTTGCAGTAGGTTTTTTCTACGTGCAATTAAATTTCCGTAATCCTATTCTTTTTCCTTTTTCTATTGTAACTCTGATATTAAGTTTTTTTATATCTCTATTTATTTTTGTTCAGGTTAAAAAGTCTTTTATGTTAAGGATGGTAAAAGGGAAAGAAAACAGGAAAGAGAACATGAATTCGATTGAAAAAATTTCTAATAAACGTAATTATAAAATTTTATATAAGGATAACTACTCACATGTGATTTTGATAGAAGATATTGATTTTGCATACCATAATGTAAGAGAATTATTCATTTTATATAAAGATGATAAAATTTACATAAGATGTTTGACCTATGCAATGTATGGTTTAAAAAATCCTTTTCATTGGATTAGTCAAAAGAGGATAGAAAATATGTTTATTGAGAATCTAATTTCAAAAATGCCATGATACTGCATATCGCTATTTACTAAGTATCCACAAAAGACTTCCAAAAGTTAAAATATAAAATTGAAGTCTTGACTCTGGGAGAGATTTAAAAGTCGAGAAAATAAAGGAAAACTCGCTATAAACCTCTTACGCTTACCAATTCTTTATTTCGTAAATTTGGTATTCATACAAGATTTATTTTTAAATGTTCCATTACACCGCTTCTTATACGGACCTTTACCAACTTAGTATGGCGCAGGTCTATTTTAAGACCGGCCGGAAGCATGAAACGGCGGTCTTTGACTACTTCTTCAGAAAACAACCTTTTGATGGTGGTTATACCTTGTTTTGCGGATTGCAAACGGCCTTAACAGTTATTGAAGACCTTTATTTTTCCCGGGATGATATCCGATTTTTGGAAACCAATGGTTTTGATCCTGATTTTCTGGACTACTTGAAGGATTTCAGGTTCAACGGACACATTTACAGCACCCGCGAAGGCGATCTGGTCTTCCCTACCCGACCTATTTTACAGGTAGAAGCAACACTTATAGAAGCGCAGATCATAGAAACACTGCTTTTGAACATCCTGAACTATCAGACCTTGATCGCTACGAAAGCCAGTCGGATGAAACAGGTTGCCGGTCAGGCTAAATTGGTGGACTTTGGGCTAAGGCGGGCACAATCCACCGCAGCCTATCATGGTGCGCGAGCGGCCATTATCGGTGGATTTGATGCGACCAGCAACGTAAAGGCCGCTCAGGATCTCAACATCCCGGTTTCCGGGACGATGGCACATTCTTTCGTTCAAAGCTATGATCATGAAATAGACGCTTTTCGGGATTATGCTGAACATCGGCCGGGCGATTGTGTGTTGTTAGTAGATACTTATGATACTTTAAATAGCGGGATTCCCAATGCGATTCAGATCTCTAAGGAAATGCAAGCGAAGGGTTATCAATTGTTGGGTATTCGTTTAGACAGCGGCGATCTGGCCTATCTTTCCAGAAAAGCCAGGGAAATGTTAGATGATGCGGATTTAGCATCGGTTAAGATAGCCGTATCCAATCAACTGGATGAGAAGGTCATCAAGAGCCTGAAGGAGCAACAAGCACCGATCGATCTATTTGGGGTTGGCACGTCTCTGATGATCGGTAAGCCGGATGCCGCTTTGGACGGTGTCTATAAATTGGCCGAACACAATGGGCAGCCGAGCATCAAATTATCCGAATCCATCGAAAAGGTTACCATTCCCGGCAGGAAACAGGTCTATCGATTATCCGATCATCAGGGCAATTGGATCGGTGCGGATATCGTTGCTCTAAGATCGGAAGGATCCTTCTCAACAATGCATTCGCCCCATGATCCGCTGAAATCCATGAACGTGAAACCTTTTAGAACGGAAGCTTTATTAAAACATGTGATGAAGGACGGGGAGCAGGTGAAAACTCCGGAATCGGTGCAGGAGATCGCTGCTTATGCGCGAGACCAGCTCAACAGATTAGAACCGGAATACAAAAGATTTGATAATTCCCATATCTATAAAGTAGGATTATCCGGCAAACTCTATGAACTAAGACATCAATTGATCACTAAAAACAAATCAACATGAAGGCATTAATTATCGTAGACGTACAATATGATTTTCTTCCCGGCGGCGCATTGGCCGTCCCGGATGGCGATGGGATCATTCCTGTTATCAATAAGATTTCCCGGGATTTTGATCTGGTGGTCGCCACGCAAGATTGGCATCCTGATGGACATCACAGTTTCGCATCCCAACATGATGGTTACGAGCCATTTGATCAGCTTGAATTGAACGGAGAGGTCCAAACCCTCTGGCCAGATCATTGTGTGCAAGGCACTCACGGCGCAGCGTTCAGTAAAGACCTCGATTTGAAACCCGTCGAAGCGATCTTTAGAAAAGGAACAGACTTGAGGATAGACAGTTACAGCGGTTTCTTTGATAATCAACATAAGCGGTCTACGGCATTAGCTGATTACCTGAAAGCTAAACAGGTAGATGAAGTTTTTATATGTGGCCTGGCGGCAGATGTTTGTGTTTACTTTACTGCGCTGGATGCATTAAGGGAAAATTTCAGGACAAGGCTGATCAAAAACGCGACGAAAGGCCTGGATGAAAAAGCCATT
>JAVLBJ010000009.1:2981-13335 GCA_031581455.1 Psychroflexus sp.
TTTCAGGACAAGGCTGATCAAAAACGCGACGAAAGGCCTGGATGAAAAAGCCATTGAAAATGCCTATGAACATATTGAGCAAGAAGGTGGTAAGTTGATACATTCCGATCAGACCTAATGGGATGAAATAAATGAAAACCGATATAATTCAGGGATATTGGGTGAAATTCAATATTTTTGATGAGTAAATTCAATTCAATGGCTTATACAAAGATACCCAGCGTAGATCTGGCTGATTTTCTATCGGACGATCCTAAACGCAAACAAAAATTCGTCGATGAGATCGGACAAGCTTATGAGAACATAGGGTTTGTTTCCCTTAGAAATCATTTCTTAAGCAATGAACTGATGAACGATCTGTATGACCAGGTCAAGCAGTTCTTTGACCTGCCGGAAGAGACCAAATTACAATATGAACGCCCCGATATCGGCGGTCAGCGTGGTTATGTACCATTTGGCAAAGAACACGCTAAAGGCCGGAAAAAAGGCGACCTGAAGGAATTTTGGCATTTTGGTCAAATACCGGATGAAGATGCGGATCTGACCGAAGAATATCCGGATAATGTAGAGGTCAGGGAATTGCCCAAGTTCAATGAAGTTGGCATTGAAGCTTATCAACAATTAGAAAAAACCGGCATTTACGTTTTACGTTCCTTAGCCTTGAGGCTCGGGCTTGATGAACATTATTTTGATCATTGGGCGAGCAATGGCAATAGTATCCTAAGACCGATCCATTATCCACCGATAACCGAGGAGCCGGATGGTGCGGTTCGTGCCGGAGCGCACGGCGATATCAATCTGATCACACTTCTAATGGGTGCATCTGCCGGTGGATTACAGGTCAAGAACCGCGAAGGCGAATGGATCGATGCCAAACCCGAGAAGGATGAGCTGGTCATCAATGTGGGAGATATGTTAGAGCGCCATACGAACGATCAATTGAAATCCACCATCCATCGTGTGGTCAATCCGCCCAGAGAGGAATGGGACCAGCCACGCTACTCTATTCCGTTTTTCATGCATCCCAGAAGTGAGATGAAACTGGATTGTTTACCGGAATGCATTGATGCGGAACATACTAAACAATATGAGGATATCACGGCCGGTGAATTCTTGGATCAGCGACTAAGAGAAATCGGATTAAAAAAATAAGATGGACCTAAAAGACCAACTGAAAAAGCACTTTCCCGATCATGAACCAAGAAAGGAATCGGCTGAAAACAAAAATGCAAAAAACGGACTCTGGATACAGGAAGATCCGTTGATCTGTAAGTATGAAAAACGCAAAGGAAAACCGATCACGATCATCGAAGATTACCAGGGAAACAAACAGGATTTTAAAGAACTTACTAAATTGATCCAAAAGGAATTAGGGGTCGGTGGTTCAAGTAAGGGTCAAAGCATATTGTTACAAGGTGATTTCCGAGATCAAGTGATGAAGATCCTTCAAGAGCTGGGTTTTAAGACCAAGCGCGTTGGTGGTTGATATTTACTTCAGCTCCTTTAAATAATGCCTTTATTATCAAGATAATCCTATGAAAATACCTTCCTCTGAACTTATACTCAATCCCGATGGAAGCATTTACCATCTCAATTTAAAACCTGAGAATATCGCGGATACCATAATCACGGTTGGCGATCAGGACCGCGTGGAAAAGGTCACTTCTTTTTTTGATGAAATTGTTTTTTCAACGCAAAAGCGCGAGTTCAAAACTCAAACCGGTTATTACAAAGGCAAAAAGCTCACGGTCATTTCCACCGGCATCGGTATCGATAATATTGATATCGTGATGAACGAATTGGATGCGCTGGTGAACATCGACCTTGAACAAAGAGAAGTCAAGAAAAAGCTCAAATCCTTGAACATTATCAGAATAGGTACTTCCGGCGGGATACAACCGGAGGTTCCGCTTGATCATTTTGTGATGGGCAAGGCAGGAATAGGTTTCGACGGGCTTTTGCATTATTATAAGCATGAAAATGTGCTCAACACCGAAGCTACAATAAAGATCAATGAGCATTTACGCCTGAACGCCGGTAAACCTAAGGCTTATATCGTAGATGCCAGTGAAAAGCTCACTCGACTTTTTGAAGGGGAAAAAGGCGTTTACAGCGGTTATACGGGAACCAATCTTGGATTTTACGGACCTCAAAACAGAACTTTAAGATTGGGGTTAAGCGACCCTTCTTTTATTGACCAATTGGTGGAATTCGAGTTCAACGGATACAAGGCCAGCAATCTGGAAATGGAATCCAGCGCGATCTATGCGATGGCCAAATTGTTGGGACATCACGCAATATCGATGAACGCGATCATTGCTAATCGTTCTACCAAAACCTTCAGTAAAGATCCAAAAGCAACCGTCAAGGCCTTGATCGAGTTTGTTTTGGGAAAATTGGTATAGAAATTTTTATTTATCCTATGAATGAAAAGACTTATATTTGTTATATGTTGTCTCAAGAGGATATTTTGCATCAATTAAAGGTGTTAAAACCAAAGCTATACCAAGATTATAGTGTCAAAACCATAGGATTATTTGGCTCTTTTTCACGTGATACGAACTCAGATGATAGCGATATTGATCTAGTCGTTGAACTTGAAAGACCAATAGGCTGGAAATTCCTAACACTAGAAATATACCTGGAAAGTATTTTCAACAGAAAAGTAGATCTCGTTACCAAAAAAGCACTAAAAAGTCAATTAAAAGATCAAATCTTGGATGAGGTAAAATATATTTAGTTTGATGCTTGATTTAAAATGGTTAACACTTAGTTACATATATATTCTTTTTAACAAAAATGAATAAAGAACAGTAATTTTATATCTTTGAGTAAAGTTAAATCAAATGAACTTAGAAGAAAGGAAAATATCATTTGTTCAAGAATTCTTAAGACTTCAGAATGAAGATATCGTTATCAGGCTTGAAAAAATTCTTCACCAGAGGAAATCTGAGTTGGTCGATAAAGAACTTAAACAATGACTTTGGAGCAATATAATGCTGAGATCGATCAAGCATTAGAAGACTCAAGAAATGGACGGATGACCAAAGCAACTGAATTAAAAGCTAGAATCCAAAAATGGGATTAGAAGTTTACTGGCTAGAACTTGCCATATACAAGCTTGAGTCAATTTACGACTATTATTCAATCAAAGCTAGTAAAAATACAGCTAAAAAACTCGTAGACGGTATCGTGAGCAAGACTATTGGTCTAGAATATCAACCTGAGATCGGGCAAATTGAATTAAATTTAAAGCAAAGAGATAAACAGTTCCGATACTTGCTATATAAAAATACAAAATTGTCTATTGGATCAATTATGATCATAACCGAATAGAAATAGCCAATGTTTTTGACACAAGAATGGACCCGAATAAACTTGAAGAGACGAAATAAAACACCTTTTCCATCCAAAGATCAAATTGTATGCTTTGGGCAAACCGTTAAGATTATGACGAGTTTCCAATGCTATAATTGATATTCTCAAAAAATGATATTCATAAAACAGAAAAGGCTATTTTAAGCCAGTGTTAAATAGAAATTGAATGTATTTTTGCAAAGCAACACTCATTGATCAATCAGTAAAAAATAAAATATGGCATTGATAAAATCCGGGAATCCGGTACTTTCAGATAAAAGGATCAAAGTAGATACAATCTCAGAAGAAGCCACCATGACCGCTAAAGGTGCGGTCTATAAGACGCTGGTACTTTTAGGCATCGTTTTGTTAACCGGTAGTTTCAGTTGGTCATTCGCAGCGGAAAATCCGGCTTATACGCAAATAATAACGATAGGTGGTGCCATTGCCGGTTTTATTACTGCTTTGGTCATCATTTTCAAACAACACCTCGCTCCTACGCTATCTCCTTTATACGCTGTATTCCAGGGTTTGTTCCTGGGAGCGATCTCTATGCTTTTCGAGAACATGTATAACGGCATCGTCCTACAGGCCATATTGATCACCCTTTGTATCCTTTTGGTCATGCTTAGCTTATATCAATATGAGATCATCAAGGTCACAGAGAAATTTAGAATGGGGGTATTTGCAGCTACCGGCGGTGTGGCTTTGGTCTATTTCTTTAGTTTTATCATGGGCTTCTTCGGCGTACAAATTCCCTATATCCATGGAAGTGGTGTTGTAGGTATCGGTTTTTCCGTGGTCGTTGTGGTCATTGCTGCGCTCAATCTGGTGATGGACTTTGATTTCTTTGATAAAGGGGAAGAACGTCAACTGCCCAAATATATGGAATGGTATGGCGCTTTTGGGCTTATGGTTACTTTGATATGGCTTTACCTGGAAATTCTAAGGCTTCTGGCCAAGACCAGAAGATGATCAACTTGATCTAATCCGCTAAGAATTTGAACGACCTGAATATTAGACCCGCATCTTCTTTATGGTCATTGTACGAATACTGACCTGCTTTGTAAATTATCTCATAGACGTCGTCGCCTTTTTGCTTGATATATATTTTGTTGATCGTTGAACCAAAGGAATATTCTACATTCCTTGTTCTTCCTTCCTTCCTGTAGGATATGATATAAAAATCACCGCTCACCTTGGTTAATTCAAAGTTTTTATATCGATTACTATTGATATTCTGCGAAGTGTAATTTGTTACTATCTCATCAATTAGCTTTCCTTCGTTTATATAAATCATGACTTTTGAGTATGAATCCTTACCTTTTAAGGCATTTTTAAAATCAAAGTCCGGATACTTTTTTTTCATAGATTCAGCGAGTGTTATTTTTCTATTTTTACCATAAATCTTTTTTTTAATTCTGTAAACTTTTTCTATCTTCTTTTTAGGAGCGAGACTTACGATAGGCAGATCATTAAATTGCTCACCCATTTCAAAGGTCTCCCATTTTTTAGGATAATAAAATTGAAAAGTATCATTCTTGAACACTTTGACGCGTTTGTTCAGTTCAGGTACAAAAACAACATTCCCTGAACTACAGGAAAGAATACAGAAAACAAAACTAGCGAGTAATATTTTTTTCATTATCAATGTGATTATTTGCAAATATGTCTAAATAATTTTAGTAATATGGGCAGGTTTTGAGTAAAAAACGTCTATCTCCGTATAAAATTAAAATGAATCCGGAAATAAGTGCCAAAATCACGAATAGATCATTTGATTTAGGCTATTAATTAAAACTAAAAAAATATAGTTCATAAGTATAGATTTTAGATTATAAAGGTTATACGTCAAATCGAGTGTTTTTTGTTTGCTGATAAGGAAACAAAAAATGTATCGAGATTGGCTCTCATTACACAAGACTTCTCGATAAATTTTTAAATATTCTTTTCAAGAAAGTTTAAAAATACTACCAATGACTTTTTTTTTGTGCTTGATAACGTGCTTTTTGTGTTTTCCCTTGTGGGAAATGCCGATAGGCAAAGGGTGTTATTTCTTTATTAAAAGCTCTTGATAAACACCCTTCTCCCGTCCCGCTCAAAATAGCGGGAAGCTCAATATTATACTTAAAAACGTCACTTTGTATTAAATAAAATTTCTTAATTTTCAAGAGTTCGAAGCGACTAATAATGTAATTGTTACAATTTTTATAAAAGTAAATTACTTTATATTGTTTAAATGCCTAAGTCAATAGATCATTTTTTACATTTATGGAACCTTGCTATATGGTCAACTGTGATCAATAGAAATAAACATCTACAAAAGTTTGATATTTAATTATTTAAGTTTTTTTGTAACAACTTGGTTGCAATAATCAATATCAATATCGGAAACGACTAAATAAAAACGGGCATTGATTTCCCTGGCTTCGATATTTACCTTACTTTCGCGCGCTTGATTTCAAGATGCTCTTAAGATGAAAAAATACCTCAATTTATTTGACTTTTCAAAGAAGGTCAACTATAAAACGGAGATCTTATCAGGTTTCACCGTTGCGCTGGCCTTAGTTCCTGAAGCCGTTGCCTTTGCGATGATCGCCGGATTATCTCCATTAACCGGATTATATGCTGCTTTTGTGATGGGATTGGTCACTTCTATTTTTGGTGGTCGTCCGGGAATGATATCCGGAGCTACGGGAGCGATCGCTGTCGTGATCGTCTCATTAGCCCAATCGCATGGCGTAGAATACGTTTTCATCGCGGTCATTCTGGGAGGTATTATACAAGTTGCCGCCGGCGTGCTAAAACTCGGTAAATTGATGCGATTAGTGCCACATCCGGTCATATTTGGCTTTGTAAATGGACTGGCAATCATCATCTTCATGTCCCAATTGGACCAGTTCAAGAATGCAGATGGCGATTGGTTAAGCGGAACTTCCCTATATGTGATATTGGGCTTGGTCCTACTGACGATTTTGATCATTTGGGGACTACCTAAGTTGACCAAGGTGATTCCAGCTTCGTTAGCGGCTATTCTGGTTGTGTTCGGCGTCGTCTATTTTTTCGGTATAGATACCAGGACGGTCGGTGATATCGCTTCGATAAAAGGAGGTTTCCCGCCGTTCAATATCCCTGATGTAGAATATTCTCTAGACACTTTAATGCTCGTCCTGCCCTACTCTGCTATTATTGCCGGTGTTGGGCTAATCGAAAGTTTATTGACATTAAACATCGTAGATGAGCTTACGGAAACACGCGGAAAAAGCAATAAAGAAGCTGTGGCGCAAGGAACGGCCAATATCCTATCCGGATTTTTCTCCGGTATGGGCGGCTGTGCAATGCTGGGTCAAAGTCTGATCAATGTCTCTAATGGTGCGCGCGTTAGATTATCTGGAATTGTTGCCGCTGTCATGCTATTGATGTTCGTCCTCTTCGGTTCCGGATTGATCGAACAATTACCTATGGCCGCACTGACGGGATTGATGATCATGGTGGCGATCGGCACCTTTGAATGGGCTAGTTTACGGACGATCAATAAATTCCCGGTATCCGATATCATCGTTATGGTCTTGGTTACGCTGGTTACGGTATTCCTTCATAATCTCGCGCTTGCCGTGGTCGTTGGTGTGATCATTTCCGCCCTTGTATTTGCCTGGGATAACGCGAAACGCATTCGCGCCAGGAAACATGTCGATGACAAAGGCATCAAACATTATGAGATCTACGGACCTTTGTTCTTTGGTTCCACGGCGGTTTTCCAAAGTAAGTTCGATGTTGTTAACGATCCGGATGAAGTTCTAATTGATTTCACCGAAAGTCGGGTAGCTGATATGTCCGCCATAGAAGCCTTGAACAAATTGACCGAGCGCTATCATAAATATGGAAAGAAGATCTATATTAAGAACTTATCCAGCAGCAGTCATAAAAAAATGATCAAAGCGGACAAGATCATCAATGTCAATATCCTGGGTGAACCCAGAGAGCCATCGGTGGTAGAGAATTAGTGTTCAATAGTAATATCCGATATTTCATAGCTTCATTCGGCTTTAAATACTTTTAAGCTTAATATCATAGATCAACTAAATTTTCTACACATTAAATGATTAGGATTAGCATGATTTTCACTGATCTTAAAATCCTGTTGATCGATGATCTGGAAGTCGTGCTTATGATAAAACCGCAATGCTCGCTCATTTTCAACCCAAACAAAAAGCCACATCCCTTTTTGGTGATTTGACCGGGCAATATCAAGGTTGTGAGCAAACAATTCATCGCCTAATCCCAGCCCATAAAATTCACCTAGCAAATAAAGCCGCTCGAACTTGGCAACCGGTTGCCATGCGATGGATGGATGAGGTTGATCCAATATTATTTTTGAGTAGCCCGCAAGCTCTTGGTCTTTCAGGATGAAATAAAAATGGTTTCCTGATGATCGCAGTTGTTGTCGTAAGACGCTTGTGTTTAAATTTCTATTGATATATTCTTGAATATCAAAAGCTGAAGCACTATGCCCATGTGATTCTGTAAAAGTCCTTTTACTGACCCAGGAAAGTTGATCAATATCAGATGATCGAACCGGTACAATTGCTGTTGCCATCTCAATTTTTTAAGCAAAAGAAAACAAAATATCTTGGAATATAATTATTTAGTTCAGCACTATAAATCTAAAAAATTGCCAATAAAAAAAACTCCATTACAAAATAAATTATCCCTCTTTTAATCGAGATAAACAAAAACCTTGGTTAAATACTTTATAAAACAAATTACAAACTGGTTAAATGCTCTCCTCTATGGGCATAACCGCCGCTTTTACAGGATTTGATGATAATGAATTATTATATTCTCTGATATGATCAAAGAGGTCCCTGATCTTGTCAGAGGTATCAAAAGAAAAGAACATCAAGGATTCGCTACCTAATTTCATGGAAGGAAACCAGGATTGAAAATCGAGTTCGTTCTTTTCATTCCTGTAACCATCTATACTGAAGGCACTAAAGGCATTCACTTCCGCTTTTTCTAATAATTTCATGATATCCTCCTCGTAATCAGATACACAAGTTATAATGACCATTTTCATATTATTCGTCTTTATGATTCTTTTTTTCAATGAGATAATAGATCAGCGGAATAACCAATAAAGTTAAGAAGGTCGATGCGATAGATCCACCCATCAACGATATCGCTAATCCCTGGAATATCGGATCGAACAAGATTACGAACGCGCCGATGACAACCGTTCCGGCCGTGAGCAATATCGGCGTGGTCCTGACAGCGCCGGCTTCAATGATCGCTTGTTTCAATGGAATTCCATCGGCTAAGCGCAGATTGACGAAATCGATCAACAAGACCGAGTTCCGCACCATGATACCCGCAAGCGCAATAACACCGATAAATGATGTTGCGGTAAAAAAGGCGCCTAATAACCAATGCCCTAATATGATACCAATAAGCGACAATGGTATGGCGATCATCATCACGATAGGTGTCCTAAAGCTCTGGAACCAACCGACGATCAGCATATAGATGATGATGATAACACCACCAAATGCGATTCCTAAGTCCCTGAACACTTCCAGCGTGATCTTCCATTCGCCATCCCATTTTACTGTAAAATCATCGTTGGTCTTGGGTAATCCCAGATAGGATTCATTGATCGCATAACCTTTGGGCATATCAATGGATTTCAGCTTATCTTCCATACCTAATATTGCATAGACCGGACTTTCCAACTTTCCTGCCATTTCTGCAGTCACATAAACAACACGCCTTTGGTTTTTCCGATAGATTGTTTTTGGAATAGTTGATCTTTTCACATTGACCAGGTCCCTGATTGGATAGCTGAGGCCTTGCTGGGAAACCACTTCAATTGATAAGATATCTTCTGCAGAGGTTTTTTGCGCATTGGCGATATCTAAGTTGATACCTACCTGCTCATTGGCATTTTCCACATACAGGTCTACGATGGATTCCTTGCTCAAGGCCATCCGCATGGTCTGCACGATCTGATTCGTGCTAACGCCATACTCCTGAGCTTTTTGGGTCTTTATTTCAAATTGATATTCTTGCTGGGGCGCTTCTACTCGCCAATCGATGTCCACTACATCTTTTGTATTATGAAGTATATTCTTAATGGAATCCGCTAATTGGATCTGCTGCTCGTAATCCGGTCCATAAACTTCAGCTACGATGGTAGATAAGACCGGTGGTCCCGGCGGAACTTCCACGATTTTGACATTGGCTCCAAACTGATCAGCTATTTTCTTAATGCCGGGTCTGAAGTCCTTGGCTATTGGGTGACTTTGTTTGCTTCTATCATCCTTATTCTTGATGTTCACCTGAATATCCGCGTGATAATCGGCTGATCTTAGATCATAATGCCTTACCAGACCATTGAAAGTAATAGGTGAAGCTGTACCTACATAAGATTGATAATCCACAACTTCATCCCTTGTTCTGATATACTGGGCGATCTCCCGTGTCACACGAGAAGTCTCTTCTAAAGTGGTACCTTCCGGCATATCGATAACGACCTGGAATTCATTTTTGTTATCAAATGGAAGCATCTTTACGATCACGGAATTGGTAAAGAACAAACTGAATGAAGCTAACAACACAGCGACCGTGATCAGTAAAAATGCCCATCTTTTCTTCTTGTTGTTCAAGAGCGGAGATTGTATCTTTTTGTAGATCCTGAAAACCGGCGTTTCCTTGATGGACGTATCGTCATCTTCTGCCTCTTCATCTTTACGGCTGTCCTTTTCACGGAGGAAGATCACACCTAAATAAGGCACGATGGTCAATGCGACGAAAAGTGAAAGGATCATCGCGATAGAAGCACCAATCGGCATCGGGCTCATATAAGGACCCATCAATCCGGTAACGAACGCCATAGGCAATACCGATGCGATGACCGTAAAAGTGGCCAATATAGTTGGGTTACCTACTTCATTGATCGCATACAGCGCTGCTTTCCTGAACGGCATCCGTTTCATTTTAA
>JAVLBJ010000009.1:13435-20530 GCA_031581455.1 Psychroflexus sp.
ACTTCATTGATCGCATACAGCGCTGCTTTCCTGAACGGCATCCGTTTCATTTTAAAATGCCGGTGCATGTTCTCGGATATGATAATCGCATCGTCTACGACAATTCCTGTTACAAAGATCAATGCAAAAAGCGTAATCCTATTCAAGGTATAGTCCAATAAATAGTAACTGAGCAATGTCAATGCAAAAGTGATCGGTACGGAAATGAACACAACGAGTCCGCCTCGCCAACCCATGGCAAGCATCACCACTAAAGTTACCGCAATGATGGCACCGATGAGATGTAAGAGAAGTTCTGATACTTTATGAGAAGCGGTTTCCCCGTAATTCCTGGTGGTTTCTATATGAACATCGTTCGGGATGACCGATCTCTTATAATCCGGTATTTGTGCGATGATCTTATCGGCAATGTTCATGGCATCGGCACCTTCGCGCTTAGCCACGGATAAGGTAACCGCCGGATATTCACCGGGATAATCCGCTTTAGCTTCATTGGCCGGCCCATAACCAAAGGAGACATACTGTTGTGGCGATTCACCGGTCAGCGAAACATCAGCTACTTGTGATAAATAAACCGGTTGCTGATCCTGCGTACCGATGACAAGATTCTTCACATCTTCTACCGATTTGAAAAAATTACCGGTGGAAATAAGAATAGATTCATTGTTTTGACTGATCTGACCACTGCTTACTTGAGCATGATTAGCTTTGAGTTGCTGCGCGATCATCGGTAAACTGATATTGTAGTTAGCTAATTTCATAGGCTGCAGCGCAAGGTTCACTTCCCTTTTCCTGCCGCCTAAGGTCTTGACCTCTGAAACATCTTCTATATTCTCTATCTTATCCTTAAGCGTATTCGCCATCGTCCTTAACTGCACGTCGCTATAATTCTCGCTCCAAAGTGTGAAGTTCAATATCGGTACATCGTTTATCGATCGTGTTTTTACCATCGGCATGGTAGCTCGGTCAGGCAATTGGTCGCTGTATTTCATCAACTCATTGTAGAGTTTCACATAAGACCGTTCTATATCTTCGCCTACTTCAAAGCGCACGATCAGCATGCCTTGGTCCTTCATAGAGGTAGAATAGACATAATCCACTCCGGTAACGTTAGAGACCGCTTTCTCTAAGGGTTTGATGACATGGGATTCCACTGCTTCCGGTGATGCTCCGGGGTAACCGATGAAAATATCGGCCATGGGAACATCTATTTGTGGTTCTTCTTCTCTTGGTATCAAGAACGAGCTCCACACACCAACGATAAGAAATATTATCATCAGCAATAAGGTGAGCTTAGAACCTATGAATACTTGAGCTATTTTTCCTGCAAATCCTTTATTCACTTTCTTTATTTTTTTGTTTACTGAACGTTGATCCTCGCGCCGTTGTAGAGCTTACCTTGCGCATCGATGATAATTTTTTCTCCCTGATCAAGACCGGATAATACTTCTACATTATCCGCATTCCGACTTCCTATTTCTAACCATCGAAGAATGGCCGTATTGCGTTTACTGACCGTATAAACACCTATCAGCTCGTTGGTATGTACCAAAGCAGACCTTGGAATACGAATACTTGAAGTTTGATCACTCGATATAGCATTGATCTTAACTTCCGCGTACATTCCTGATTTAACGGCACGATTATCTGGAATGATCAATTTGATCATATATTGACCACCGGACGCGGAAGATGAGCTACTTACTTCCGTCACTTTTGCTTCCAGGTCAACATTCAATGATGCGATATGCACATTAGCTGTTTGTCCATTTTCTATCTGATTGATCTGCTCTTCCCCAACTTTAGAGACCACTTCAAGTTGACCATCACCGCTCATATTGAGCAATGGTTTTCCCGGCATGGCCAAATTGCCAGCTTTGATGAACTTGTTCGTGATCACCCCATCAAATGGTGCTTTGATATTGATATAGTCCAATTCTGCTTTTATCGAACCTAATTGCTCTTTGGCTGCTTCTAAGTTGGATTTAGCGTTATCAAATTGCAATTGAACCTGCTCAAACTCCTTTTTAGATACACTGTTCTTCTTTCTTAGTTCTTTGTAGCGTTCCAGGTCTTTCTTCGCATTATTAAATGCTGTTTGCGCGGTTTTTATCTTGGATTTGATCTGTGCTTGCTTTGAAGCTAACTGAGCATTATCAAGGCGAATAAGCACTTCACCGGCTTTCACCTGATCGCCTACATCTACTTTTATTCTTTTCACATAACCGGACTGGCGTGTGGTGATCATGCTGGAAGATACCGACTGAACTTTACCAGTTGCCTGAATGCTGCTCGTGGAAGATGTCGTAACTTTTTGTGTTTTTACATCTATCACAGGTTCATCGGCCGCCGTTTCTGATTGCTTTTTCTCTGAACAGCTATACGAGGACAGGATAAAGGCACTTAAAAGTATTATTGTTCTTTTCATTTTTTGTTATTTTTCTGTAAGTAATTGATAGTAAAGTAAGTTGTAGTTATATTCATAAACAGCTTGTAAATAAGCCAGTCTTTTCTGAGCCGCTAAACTTTGCGCTTGCAAAAGGTCCGCTGTTTTCTCCAGACCTTCATCATATCTATCCTTGATGATCCGCAATGACTCAACGGCTTGCTCCTTAGCCAATTTATTGCGACTGATCTTATTCTCGGCCAGATTTAAAGCACGTAAGACCGACTTGATCTTGTTCTGTTTATCGTCTAAATATTCTTCGTATTCAAGTTGGGCGCGATCGGCCTTTGCTTTCGTTTCCTGAACTTTGCCGATATTTTGATAACCTTTGAAAAGGTCCCATTGTAGGGAAGCACCAAAGAAGTAACTATCATTACCGGTTTGAAAAGCATCATTATCGAAATATTGAATATTGCCAAAAGCATTTAAGCGTGGCAGGAAATTGAACTTTTTAGATTCGTAGAGTTTGTTGTATGATAATTGCTTTTTCCGCATGGCTTGAACATCAGTGGTATTATCTACGTTGATGCCTTCTTCTTTCTGTTCAAAAAGATTTATTATTTGGAGCGAATCCCTGGGAACCAATTTCTTTGAAGTTTCACTTTGCATCAAAAAGTTCAATTGATCGGAGATGTTATAAATGCCATTTCTCGCGGCTTCTAGTTGGTTTTCAACGGTCGATGACCTCACTTCTGCTTTCAATAGATCGGACTTGTCCAAATAACCGTTATCGTAAAAATCCTTTGTTACTTTATAGCTTTCTTCAGCTGTTCGTTTAGCTTCCATCAGCACCTGTTCTGAGGCATAGGCTAATTTGAGCTGCATAAAGACACTTTTGGTCTTTACAATCAAAGCATCTTCTTTGAATTGATTTTTTAATTCCTGTGCTTCCTTTGCATAACGCGCAGATTTTCGTTGGATCAACTTATCCAGGTTCAATAAAGGTTGCTGCACCTGAAGCGTCGTGGTGAAGTTGCTAATTCCATCCGGATCATTGAGTTTCGCTACATCAAAATCAGCTTGGGTGAAAACGCCCTGATTCAATTTGGCACTAAAAGCAAAAACAGGATTATTTGTCCGATAATAATCATGGGAAACTTGAATTTGAGGTAAGAAAGCGGCATTAGACTGGCGATATTGCGCTTGTTTGACATCAGCCCCTTTTTCGTTTATTTTAAGCGATAAGTTGTTACCTACAACGGCATCGACGAGTTCGGCCTCAGAAATTTCTCGTTCTTGCTGAGCATGGATCATGATGCTAAGTAGTAAGCAAACTAAAAGCCAATATTTTTTCATAGGTCATTTTAATATTTAATACAAAAGTAGGTATATAATGCTGCTGTATCCGTAACCTAAGTTACAACCAAAATAAAACTACCGATAGTCAAAACTTCCGGCAGCATGTATGATGGTACATATTTATCGTGTCCGACTAAAGTAATGGGTTGGATACTATATTAAAGATATTAAAAATAGCGTCCAAATCTCAGGACCTGTTCAAACGCCTTTGGCAAGTGTGATCGTTTTGCTCATTAGGTTATGAATTAAACAAATACATAACCAATTAAAAATCAAACTTATTTATAAGTTTTAATGATTATATTTATTATATTAATGATACTTTTATAAGTATTTTATTCCCAGTTCAACAGGTTCTGATAAGAATTACTAAAATCACTATACCAGCTGAACTTTTCCTTTTTGATCTTTTCCTTTTCGTTCCTTACATAAGCCAGGTAAGCTTCTGCCAATGGGGAAAGTCGCTTATTTTTCAACCAGATCAGGTTCCATTCCGTAGTAATGGGCGTTTCTTTAAATGGGATGATTTTGATGATTTTGTTCTTGAGGGAATTCTTTAAGCCTATGATCGGCATCAGCGAGTTACCTATTCCGGCAATAACCGCCTGTTTCACAGCTTCGTTCGAAGTAAGCTCCAGTCTTTTATAAGCTGTGATGTTCCTTTTCTTGAGAAAGGTTTCCATCGCCTGACGGGTAGCAGAACCGTTTTCCCTAAAGATCAACGGACGTTTTTTAAGTACCGCCGTATTGTCCTTGTCCGAGAAATTTGACTGGTGATTACAAACCCAGAACAAGGTGTTAGAAATAAGTGGTTCTCGATGAACATCAATATGCTTTGGCAAGGTTGAAACCAGCGCAAAATCTACCGTATTTTGTTCCAATGTTTCGATGACCTTTAATTTATTGGTGACGTCCATGTTCAAATTAATACCCGGATGCGCATTGAGAAAATCACTCAGGTAATAAGGCATAACGTACTTACCGGTAGAAACCACGGATAATTTGAGTTGACCTACCAATTTCCCTTTAAATGCCAATGTCTTATTATCAATAGCATCTACTTCTTCCAGGATGCGATGTGCAGCTTCAGCGATATTCTTGCCAAATTCCGTAATATAAACCTTCCGGCCGATGATCTCCATCAAGGGTATGTCAAATTGCTTCTGCAGGTTTTTGAGTTGGATGGATACCGCCGGTTGCGAGAGATGAAGATCCTCTGATGCTTTTGTGACCGATCTGAGCTCTGCTACTCTGGAAAATACCTTGAGTTGATGAAGCGTGTATTCCATAATTAAAGTTTATGCACCAAATATAAAATATTTATAAAAGTAAATGTTTATAATTATCAAATTTGTCCAAAACCATAGCATGTTCAGATCAAAGAAGAAAAAGCGATTATTTATAAGTTGTCCCACCTGGCATATCGAACAAAAAATACAGAACACAAAAGATGATTGCTATTTCATCAATACATTAGGCGGCATATATATAGAGGATGAATTATTTATCGATCAATTGGTCCATACGATCAAGAATGAAGGTATCCAAAAGTTAAGCGTTATCGCCAATGCGGATTGCATGTTCATCAAAAATCTTATACAGCCACAGCGTAATCTGGAAACAAAGGCGGAAGAAGTGATGACCTGGATCTATCATAAAAAATACGATGCCATCCGATCGCTAAACGATCAGCGGCAACAAAGGTCAGCCTTAGCCTATTATTGTGCTCAATTTTCCCTGGGTAGGATCCTACAAGATCCGCAGTTTCAGTTGAACTTTCAGGGAAAAGCATTAAGCACAGGCATCTTGACCAATGGTGGAGCTATTCAGATTTAATGTTTTTGGGTAGAATTAATAAATAAGTTTTACTCTTTAATTTATTAATAACTTTCTAAGTAGGTTATTTTTTTTGCGTACGTTATTATCAATCTGTATGAAGTAGCTTATTTACCTTTCTATTGGTGGCTACCCATCCAAAAGTAAAATTTAATAAAGTGCCAAAACCACCCTGTATGCCAAAACCTTCATAATAGCCCAAACCCATCTCAATATTGTAATTAAAGCCTTTTTCATTAGTTCGTTGTATACCGTAAACGCCGCCCCAAAACGCTAGGGAATATTCACCTAAACCATCCAGGTTATCGCTGATATTCAGTGGCTCCCAAAACATAGTTCGCGCAGCGGCTATGTAATCTGCTGAATTGTATTTGACATTTTTATTTGCCCGATATCGTTCTTGAAAGTTAAGGTAATATCTAACTCGGGTATTCCAGACAAAGCCAAAGGCATAGCCTTCTCCATAATAACCCAAACCCGGCGTAAAGCTCGAGGATGCACTAACATTCTTAAATAAACCCAGTTCATAGCGAATGCCGGGAGTTAAAAAATTAAGCGTTAGTTGATGTCTTTCCAAATTAGGCGTACCATCCCAACTTTCTACAAATTGCTGAGCCTGAACTCCTTTTAAGGATAACATTAAAATACTCACCAAAAATATAAACTTCAATCTGATCATCTAAGAATAATTAAAAGAGAAACACCGCAAAGTATCTAAAAATAAGATGATATCAATAAGTTTCTTAATATAAATTAGTCGTATCCGACTAAGATCTTAGATTATGGATGCTGGATATGAAATATAACTTAACTATATTAATATCAAATTTATATAATAGAAGCGTTGTTGATATTGGTAAAAAAAGTTGACTTTAAAAGCAAATAATCAAAGTCAATAATTCCAAATTTATGATCATTGAGTTTAACAAATAAACCCCATTTTAACGGATAGATATAAAGTGTTGTCTCGCCTCAAACCTCATTCGTTATCTTTATTATAATACAGTGAGATAGATTTTTTATTTAGATTAGCTTGCGGGTTTTATGGGAAATTATCAAAGTCAACGAGCTGAATTCTGGTGCGCTATAACGCATGGCATCGGTATTGTAGGTGGTTTTATCATCTCGGGGTATTTCCTTTTACAATTTAATCGGCTGGAAAACAAAGTGCAATGGGCGTTATTGGTCTACTGTTTAGGTTTTATCTTTCTTTATTCAGCCTCTACGATCTATCATGCAGTGGGATCGATCAATCGAAAAAAAACACTCCAGAAGTTCGACCATATTGGCATATATCTGCTTATCGCCGGCACTTATACGCCTATTTGTGTCAATTTACTTTGGGAAAGTCATGGGCGATTACTCCTATCGTTAGTTTGGTTAATAGCCGGCCTGGGAAGTTTGCTGAAATTGAAATACGCCGGTAGGTTCGAGAAATTATCGCTCTTCTTATACATCGCCATGGGTTGGTTGATCCTTATCGATATCCGCTATTTTTTAGAAATGGCATCCAC
>JAVLBJ010000009.1:20630-22998 GCA_031581455.1 Psychroflexus sp.
CCATGGGTTGGTTGATCCTTATCGATATCCGCTATTTTTTAGAAATGGCATCCACGTCCACCATTGTATATCTTGTCTTGGGAGGTCTGGCTTATAGCATTGGCACGATCTTCTATCGTTGGCATCGTCTTTCGGTACATCATATCATTTGGCATGTCTTTGTATTGATCGGCTCTTTCTTCCATTTCCTGATGATCGAACAAAGTTTAAATGCGGTATGATATATCCCTAAAAAACTTATTTTTGTAAGGCGTTATAAAAGGAAATCAAAATATGTACTACGAACGAATTCCACTTGAAGAAGGCGATTATTATATAACGGATAAAGGCTATAGATGTTTTACAGAACAATATCACCTTAAGCGCGGCTATTGCTGCCAGAGCGGTTGCAGACATTGCCCTTATGGTTTTAACAAGAAAATTCACTGATGATGAACGCTACAACGACTGATTTTAAACAACAGGTCCTGGAAGGCATCCCGGATCGATTACCCGAAGCAAAACCTTACGATCCCGAGGTCAATCACGCGCCCAAGCGCAAGGAGATATTGAACGATGAGGAGAAAAGATTAGCGCTCAGGAACGCCTTACGCTATTTTGATCCTAAGCATCATGCAGAACTCGCTCCTGAATTTCGACGGGAATTAGAAGAGTTCGGTCGCATTTATATGTACAGATTACGTCCTGATCACGAAATGTACGCACGGCCGTTAGAAGATTATCCGGGAAATTCTGAGCAGGCAAGATCGATCATGTTGATGATACAGAACAATTTAGACCCCAGGGTAGCCCAACATCCGCATGAACTGATCACTTACGGCGGCAATGGTGGTGTTTTCCAAAATTGGGCGCAATATAGATTGACCATGCAATATCTGGCGCAAATGACCGATGAACAAACCCTGGTCATGTATTCCGGCCATCCGATGGGATTGTTCCCTTCGCATGAAAAAGCACCGCGTGTGGTAGTTACTAATGGTATGATGATCCCTAATTACTCCCAACCGGACGATTGGGAAAGATATAATGCCTTAGGCGTGACGCAATTCGGTCAAATGACCGCCGGAAGTTATATGTACATCGGTCCGCAAGGCATCGTTCATGGGACGACCATTACTGTCTTGAACGGATTTAGAAAAATCGGGAAAGCACCGGAAGGCGGATTGTTCGTTACCGCAGGTTTAGGCGGTATGAGCGGCGCCCAACCTAAAGCCGGAAAAATATCCGGCTGTGTTACCGTTTGTGCGGAAGTCAACCCGAAAGCCACGCAAACCAGGCATGAGCAGCATTGGGTTGATGAAGTTATATCAGATCTTGACGAGCTGTGCGCCAGAGTAACGCAGGCTAGAAATAACAAGGAAGCGGTGTCTATCGCTTATCAGGGAAATGTGGTGGATGTATGGGATAAGTTCGACCAGGAAGATATCAGGATCGATCTGGGAAGCGACCAGACCTCACTACACAATCCCTGGGCTGGTGGCTACTATCCGGCGGGATTGAGCTATAAAGAGTCTAATGAGCTAATGGCCAAACAACCTGAGGTCTTTAAGGAAAAGGTCAGAGAAAGCTTAAGACGACAAACCGATGCGATCAATGCGCATACCCAAAAAGGAACTTATTTCTTTGATTACGGAAATGCTTTTTTATTAGAAGCTTCTCGCGCTGGTGCATTCATCTATAAAAATGACAAGGGTGAATTCGTGGACCGATCGCATTTTAGCGGTGATACCGATGATTTTGCTTATCCGAGCTACGTTCAGGATATCATGGGACCGATGTGTTTTGATTTCGGTTTTGGACCATTCCGCTGGGTTTGTGCCAGTGGCAAAGAGGAAGACCTCAAAAAGACCGATGAGATCGCCACGCGCGTATTAGAAGAACTCAAGGCCAAAGCGCCTGAAAAGATACAGCAACAAATGGCAGATAATATCCGATGGATAAAAGGTGCGCAGGAAAACCGATTGGTCGTAGGTTCTAAAGCACGTATCCTCTATGCCGATACCATAGGCAGGATAAGGATCGCGGCTGCTTTTAATGAAGCCATCAAGAACGGCGAATTAGGACCGGTCATCCTGGGACGCGACCATCATGATGTCTCTGGAACGGATTCGCCCTTTAGGGAAACATCAAATATTTACGATGGTAGCAAATTTACCGCGGATATGGCGATCCAAAACGTCATTGGCGATAGCTTCCGCGGAGCGACATGGGTCAGCATCCATAACGGCGGCGGCGTTGGCTGGGGCGAAGTCATCAACGGCGGTTTCGGTATGCTATTGGATGGTAGTAAATTAGCCGATGATAATTTAAGGTCGATGTTGTTCTGGGATGTATCCAACGGTATTTCCAGACGCGCCTGGGCGCAGAA
>JAVLBJ010000009.1:23098-31678 GCA_031581455.1 Psychroflexus sp.
TGATGAGTTCTTGTGCAAGTGTAGATGTGTCCACAGATTATGCAGAAAATGTAGATTTTTCAGATTACAATACCTTCGCTTTTTACAAGCCGGGTATTGATAAAGCTGAAATATCAGATTTAGATAAAAGACGTATTCTGAGAGCTATAGAAAATGAGCTTTCCAAAAAAGGGATGATGAAATCTCAAAATCCAGATGTTTTAATCAGCATTATTACAGACGCTGAAAAAAACGTCAATGTGTACCAAAACAACTTTGGTTGGGGATGGGGATGGAATCCATTCTTTATGGGCGGTGCCGGATTTAATAATGTATCTACCAGTGTAGACGGCATCTTATTTATAGATGTGATAGACGAAGAAAGTCGTGAGCTGGTTTGGCAAGGTATGGGTAAAGCTTATCTATCTGAAAACAGGGAAGATAAAATAGAAAGAATTAAGCTCATCGTTCAAAAGATTTTAGAGGAATACCCACCTATGCCTAAACCAGTGGCTAATCAGTAATTGTTATATTCCTAATTAACTTTTTAGATTTATTAGAATAGAATATTGATTCAGGTTTTATTTAGATAATGCTGATTTATAACCTCAAACATTCAAATTTAATTTATGATTAAAGATTTTCGTTTAGCATTAGACTGGACGCCAAATACAAACCATATTGGATTTTTAATGGCCTTTGAAAACGGAATTTATAAACAACATGATATCAACCTGAAAATCATCAATCCAAAAGATGATGATTATGCAGAAACACCGGCCAAGAAAGTAGAGTTAAATAAGGCTGATGCGGCACTTTGTCCAACAGAAAGTTTAATCAGCTATAGAAGTAAAAGCAAGCCATTTCCATTAAAAGCTGTTGCTGCGATTTATCAGTCTGATGTCAGTGCTATTTGTACTTTAAAAAGTAGTGGCGTACAGAGACCTAAAGATTTAGATGGTAAGATATATGCATCTTACCATGCACGTTATGAGGATAAAATCGTCAGGCAGATGATTAAAAATGACGGCGGTGAAGGCCATATAAAAATCGATTACCCTGATAAACTGGGCATTTGGAACACCTTGCTTAGTAAAAAAGCCGATGCGACATGGATTTTTTCAAACTGGGAAGGCATTCAGGCCAAAAACAAAAAAGTAGAGCTAAATTTTATCCGCATGGCAGATTATGGCATTCCATACAGCTATTCGCCGGTTATTGCGATAGATGAAAATAAACACAAAACCGATAAAGACCTTTACAGGCGATTTATTCAAGCTTCAAAACAAGGATTTTTAGAGGCTATGCAGCATCCTCAACAAGCCAGTGAGATTCTGGCAAAATACATTCCTGATGACGATCAGGATATCAATCTGGAAGAGTCTATTATTTACTCAGCAGAGTTTATAGATTTTAAAAATTGGGGAAAGATGCGCTTAGATGAAGTTAATAAATTCTTAGATTGGATTTATGAGCATCACATAGAAACGCAACAATTCTCAGCAGATGATATTTTTACTAATGAGTTGTTAGATTAGTATTCTGTAGTTGAAATTGTATTTAATCTGAATATAGTGATAAACCATCAAAAATAATGCTTAAAATAAGCGTGAATATGTAAAATTTACGTGTAGGTCTTAACCTTAATTTGCATTTTTGCAAAACTTAATAAAAACTTATGCCCAGTATATCAACCAAAGGATTAGACATGCCGGAATCGCCGATTAGAAAGTTGGCGCCATATGCAGACCATGCTAAAAAATCCGGTAAACATATTTACCAACTCAATATAGGTCAGCCGGATATTAAAACGCCGGAAAATGCACTGAATGCAGTTAAAAATAATAAGTTAGATATTCTGGCCTACAGCCCTTCACAGGGATTTGAAAGTTACCGCGAAAAATTAGCGAACTATTATAAAAAACACGATATACATATAGAGGCTAACCAATTACTCATCACAACCGGAGGTTCAGAAGCCTTGATGTTTGTGATGGGAAGTATCACAGATGCCGGCGATGAAGTGATTATTGCAGAGCCTTTTTATGCCAATTATAATGGATTTGCCACCGCAATGGATGTTACTGTAAAAGCCGTAACAGCTAAACTGAGTGAGAATTTTGCCCTTCCGCCTATCTCAGAGTTTGAGGCGCAGATTACGGATAAAACTAAAGCGATAATTTTATGTAATCCGGGTAATCCGACAGGTTATATCTATACCAAAGATGAGATGCAGGCGATAGCCAATTTAGCGCTTAAGCATGATTTATTTATAGTAGCAGATGAAGTTTATCGGGAATTTGCATACGAAGGGCATCAGCATCATTCTATTTTAGAATTTCCAGAACTTAAGCAGCATGCCATTATGGTAGATTCTGTATCTAAACGCTTTAGCATGTGTGGTGCTAGAATTGGCTGTTTGGTCACTAAGAATGATGAGGTCATCAAAGCTGCGATGAAATTCGCTCAGGCAAGACTAAGCCCACCAACTTTTGCTCAAATAGCGGCAGAAGAAGCTTTATCAGTTGAGGAAACCTATTTTGATGAAGTTATAGCAGAATATCAATCTCGACGAGATACGCTAATAAAAGGTTTAAAAGATATTGATGGCGTTACCATAGCACAGCCTAAGGGTGCGTTTTATTGTACGGTTGCATTGCCGATTAATGACGCTGAAGACTTTGCCAAGTGGCTTTTAGAATCTTTTGATATCAATGGTGAAACATTGATGGTCGCTCCTGCAGCCGGCTTCTACTCTACTCCTGGATTAGGTGAAAACGAAATTCGTTTAGCCTACGTCTTAGAACAAAAATCAATCCAAAAAGCCATTCATATTTTAAAAGAAGGCTTACAAGCTTATCAAAAACTATAATATTTGAATACTGAACACCAAGTTTCGCTAAAACCATATAATACATTTGGCATAGATGTAAAAGCCCGCGATTTTATCTCTATTTCAGATGAAGATGAGTTGAGAGAACTAGTAAGACAAGTCTATGCTGATGAGTTGTTTATTATCAGCGGTGGCAGCAATATGCTTTTGACAAAAGATTTAGATAAAACGGTGATTTTAATCAATTCAAAAGGCATAGATATACATCAAGAAACCGAAGATCATGTATTAGTTGATGTAGAAGCCGGTGAAAACTGGCATAACTTTGTGCTTTGGGCGGTTTATCGTGATTATGGAGGTATAGAAAATTTAGCCTTAATTCCGGGTTGTGTGGGAACTTCGCCTATTCAAAACATCGGGGCTTATGGCGTTGAATTAAAAGATACGTTTCTACAATGTGAGGCCATTCAAATTCAAACCGGCGAAAAGAGATTTTTTACAAATGCCGAATGTCAGTTTGGCTATAGGGATTCGATTTTTAAAAATGAGTTGGCCAATCAGTATATCATAACGCGTGTTAGATTTAAACTGACTAAAAAGCCACATCAGATTAAGGCGGATTACAGGTCGCTTAAACTCTATTTAGCAGATAAAAACATAAAAAAACCACACATTGCAGATATTGCTGATGCTGTAACCGCTATAAGACAATCTAAACTTCCTGATCCCAGAAAGATAGGTAACAGCGGTAGTTTTTTTAAAAACCCTATCATTTCTCAGTCAGATTTTAATCAGTTAAAAAGTGATTTTGAGAATATTCCATCATTCCCTGTTGATAAAAAAACCGTAAAAGTCCCTGCCGGCTGGTTAATCGAACACTGCGGTCTTAAAGGTTATCGCGATGGTGATGCCGGTGTACATGATCAACAAGCTTTGGTGCTGGTCAATCATGGTAATGCAACTGGCATGCAAATACTTGAGCTGAGTAAAAAAATACAGCAAGAAGTTGATCAAAAATTTGGAATCGCCTTACAACCGGAAGTTAATATCTTCTAAAGCATTGTGAGAGGCAATTTTCATCATTGGTTATTTTAGATAATCAAGTATCTCTTTAAAATTACAAAACTTTTATATCTGTAAAGCTAAAAGGCTAGAATTGTAAAATGATTTAATTACTAGGATAGATTTTTTCATTAATGTTATCTAAAATGCTGATTTGTTTATACTTTCATCAATTACATTTGAACAAAATAAATGAGGTTATGAAATTTTTCACAGCAATTGCTTTATTAGTGATGACACTTAGTTGTGCACAGGGCAATCAGAATGAGACAAACAATAAAGCAGAAAATGTTGAACCCACAAGCGTTCCGGCACCTGAAGGCTACGAAGCAGCGGTTTTTGCCAGCGGTTGTTTCTGGTGTGTAGAAGCTATCTACGAAAGTGTGGAAGGTGTAAAAGAATCTATATCAGGTTATGCCGGTGGACATACTAAAAATCCTACTTACGAAGCATCAAATACGGGAAGAACCGGCCATGCTGAAGCAGTAAAAGTGATTTACGACCCTGAAATAGTTGATTTTAAAACTTTAATCGATGTTTACTTTGCTTCACAAAATGTAACCCAGCAAAATGGGCAAGGTCCGGATCGTGGCTCGCAATACAGATCAATCTTGTTTTATGAAAACGATGAACAAAAAGAGATTATAGACAATAAAGTAAAAAGCTTACAATCAAAATACGATCAACCTATTGCTGCTGAAATCAAACCATTTGAAAAATTCTGGGTAGCTGAAGATTATCATCAGGATTACAAGAAAAAACACCCGAATAACCGTTATATACAAAATGTATCTAACCCCAGATTTCAGCGATTTGCCAGAAAAATGCCGGAAGTTTTAAAATCTAATAAAAAATAATTTATGTTTAATTTATTTAAGAAAAAGTCAGAAAAGGAAAAATTACAGGAAAAAAAGAAAAAACTGCTCAAAGAAGCATTTGAGCTATCAAAAACAAATCGCAAAGAATCAGATAAAAAAACCGCTGAAGCTGATGCTATCGATAAGAAAATTCAGGCTTTAAAAAAATAATTTCTAAGACCTTACAATTTTTACCACAAGCATTTTTAATAAATCGCTATGTGAGATTTGCCTGGCTTCGATTCCTTTAAGTTGAGCATCAGTTTGTCTTATTATATGAAGTGCGTTAACACACTGCCTCATTGAATAATTCTTACATGCCTGACTTATTTCTTTCGTAAAAAATGGGTGTATTCCTAACTTTCGACCTACCGCCTGAGATGATTTATTTTCCATTGAATGATAAATGATAAGTTTTGAAAAATAGCTTACAAGTTGACCGATAGTTAGTAAAATAGGGTTGCTTTTAGGATTTGATGCGAAATATTGAATTATTTGTTGAGCCTTCACTTCCTGACGATTACCTAAGGCATTAGTAAGCTCAAAATTATTAAAGTCTTTACTAATCCCAATATTATCTTCTATAATTTTAGGGGTTATGGTCTGGCTTTGATCAACTATCTGCTCTAATTTGATTAATTCATTGTCCATTTTAGAAAGGTCATTGCCTAAAAAATCAACTAACATTTGCGTAGCTTTAGGCTCTATGCTTAAACCTTTAGATTTCAATCTTTTGGTAATCCACTGTGGCATTTGGTTTTCATAAACCGGCTTAGATTCATAAATGACCCCACTCTTTTTTAAACTTTTAAAATAAGCTTTACGCTTATCTACTTTTTTATATTTAAAGCAAAATACAAGAACCGTGGTAGGTTGGGGACTTTTAAAATACCCCTCCATTTTGGGTAATTCTCTGGCAAAATCTTGTGCTTCTCTTATAATAATGACTTTATATTCTGAAGCCATGGGAAAGCTTTTGGCTAATCCTATTAATTCATCAGCTTTTATATCTTTACCGTAAATGATACGTTGGTTAAAACTCTTCTCATGTTCTGCTAAAACACTTTTTTCTATCTGATGTTCGATTAAATCAACAAAATAAGGTTCACTATCACCTTGTAAAAAATAGAGCGGTGAAAATTTCTTAGAACGAAGATTTTGTATAATTTGGTCAAATTCCATAAAAACATCAATGAAGTTAGCCAGGCTTAATTTCCCGACTTACCAATTCAAGTTCAAATATAAAGAAAACAAAACCTATATTTTTTGTGAACTCAGGAAAAAATTTCTTGTTTTAACACCAGAAGAATGGGTGCGGCAAAATTGTATTAAATTTTTGATGATTGAGAAAAATTACAAAAGCACCTCTTTAAATGTAGAGAAAAGCTTTACTATTAATCAACTGGAAAAAAGATATGATATCGTTAGCTTTGCTAAAGATGCATCTATAGATCTTGTTGTTGAGTGCAAAGCGCCATATGTAAAAATTCAACAATCTACTTTTGATCAAATCGCGCGTTATAATTTGGTATTAAAAGCTGATTATTTGATGCTTACAAACGGTATAGAACACTATTTTTGTCAGATGGATCATGAACATCAAACCTATCATTTTTTAAGAGATTTACCAGAAAAAACTTTCCGATGAAAATTGCCATTGTCATATTAAACTGGAATGGAGTTGCTTTATTAAAAAAGTATCTTCCGGCCGTTATAAAAAACAGTTCAAAGGCAAAGATATATGTGGTAGATAACGCTTCTACTGATGATTCAATAGATTATATAAAAAGAAATTTTCCTGATATTTACCTCATAAGGTTAAAAGACAATTATGGATATGCCGAGGGCTATAATAAAGCTGTTGCCCAAATAGATGAGCCAATCCAAATATTGATGAATAATGACGTTGCACCTGCTGATAATTGGCTGACTCCCATTCAAGACAGTTTTAAAAATAACATCAGTTTGGCAGCACTTCAACCTAAAATACTGGCAGATAAGGATAGAACAAAATTTGAATACGCCGGTGCTTGTGGTGGTTATATCGACCAGTTAGGTTATCCTTTTTGTAGAGGACGCTTGTTTGATCATCTGGAAAATGATCAACAGCAATATGATAATGTAGTTGATATTTTCTGGGCATCAGGTGCTTGTCTAGCCGTAAGAAAAAAAGTATTTCAAGAGGTTGGTGGATTTGATGAACTTTATTTTGCACATCAGGAGGAAATTGACCTTTGTTGGCGTATTAAAAATGCCGGCTATAATATTATCGTCAATCCGCAATCAGTTGTATATCATCTGGGAGGTGGTACTTTAAACACTTTAGACCCTAAAAAAACATTTTACAATTTTAGAAACTCCCTTTTTAACTTGTTTAAAAATGCCCCTGACAACAAATATAAAAAACTGATATTCATAAGGATGATTTTAGATGGTGTTGCTTTTTTCTTTTTTATTTCTCAGTTTAAACTTAAACATGCTGTGATGATTCTTAAAGCTCATAAGGATTTTTATAAATTAAAATCGAAAATTAAAAGGGATAGTTCGTTTAAGATTACACAATATTATTACAAAAAAAATATTCTCGTAGATTTCTTTATAATGGGCAAAAAAAGGTTTATCGATCTTAAGAAATTAACATAATTTAATCATTAAGGATATTTATTGTTTTATTTTTGTTATTTAAAAATATAAATATGAAGCGAATAATTTTATTATCTATTGTAAGTATTGGACTCATGACCTCAGGTTGTGTTTCTAAAAAAAAGTTTTCCCAATTACAAGAGGATTATCAAGACACTAAAAATAATTTAGAAACAACAGCAACTAAGCTTAGTGCATGTAAAGAAGAAAAATCGAACATGAAGGCGGCTTACGAAAGTCAGATTGAAACGCTAAAAAATACTAATAATGCTTTGATCAATAGTCAGGACAACTTAGCAACTATTTCTCAAAAAGGTGCTGAAAATTTGGAGCGCTCTTTAGAGAGTTTACAAGAAAAAGATATGCAAATCAAAACTATGCGTGATGCTATTAATAAAAAAGATAGTGTAACATTAGCTTTGGTAACCAGTATGAAAAGCGCATTAAGTGATGTTAACGATGACGATATTGAAATCAGTGTAGATAAGGGTGCTGTTTTTGTGTCAATATCTGATAAACTTTTATTTGACAGTGGTAAGTATTCTTTGTCTAAAGATGCTAAAAATGTACTAGGAAAAGTTGCCAAAGTTGTAAAAGATAAAAAAGACTTTGAATTTATGGTTGAAGGTCATACAGATACTGATCCAATTGCAACCAGTTGCATTTCTGATAACTGGGATTTAAGTGCTAAAAGAGCTATCGCGGTAGTTAGATTATTACAAGATGAATATAATGTAGATCCTAAGCGAATGACAGCTTCGGCAAGAAGTAAATTTATACCTATTGCGTCAAATGATAATGCTTCAGGGAAAGCTAAAAATAGAAGAACAAAAATTATTGTGTTGCCTAAATTAGATCAATTTTTTGGTATGATTGAAGACAGCATGAAAGACATGGAGTAAACAAAATATTTGTTTATAAAAAAAGCTATCTTAAAAAAGATAGCTTTTTTTATAGATACTATAATTTATAACTGAATGTAGTTGATAAAACCAATATTTTATTATTTTTGCAATCGTTTTAAAGAAAATTACAATTTTCATTAAAATAAAGTTCTTTGATTTTTATTATTTATAACACAACCTGAAAGCGTATAGCAATTTAGATGATAGTGTGCTAATAAAATCCATTTAAGTAGACCTATTGAAATTCGTTTGACTTTCGATTAACTGACATTAATGTAAGCTCCCCGAATAGGGTGTCAAG
>JAVLBJ010000009.1:31778-43557 GCA_031581455.1 Psychroflexus sp.
CGTTTGACTTTCGATTAACTGACATTAATGTAAGCTCCCCGAATAGGGTGTCAAGCCAACAGCATGACGGTCATAGGAAGTAAATTGAAATATTAAACATGGTTACCGATGTAAGAATGGGCACATGCGCGTAGCTCATCATGCTTTTAGCTTGATTAAAATTGGATAAAGTATTAAGCCAACGGCATGACGGTCACAGGAAGTAAATTGAAATATTAAATATAGGTCGCGTAGCTCAGCTGGATAGAGCATCTGCCTTCTAAGCAGACGGTCACAGGTTCGAATCCTGTCGCGATCACGATAATTACAAAACCTCCCTGATTAGGCTTCTGGGTGGTTTTATTATTAATTCAAATATCAAAACGGCCAACCCTATTAACGGAAGGGCACTCGTCAAACATCTATATCCAATATCCATCATCAAGTTCAGACATTACTTAATTTAAACCAAATCGTTTTCATAAACTGATGGCATTCTCTACATTTGAAAAATCAATCAAATTAAAGTCAGTTATCGACCGATCAGAAAAAAAGGCAATGCGCTATTTGATTTCCAGGAACCAAAATAAAGTCGAATGATAGAAAGAATATATGTCGCTGCGACAAGTCAACACATTGGTAAGACAACTTCTACCTTAGGATTGGTTCATGCTTTGCGAAAGAAAGATATCAACGTAGGTTACTGTAAACCCGTAGGACAACAATTTCTAGACCTGGAGAACCATCAAGTGGATAAAGATGCCTTTTTATTCTCCGGTGTGATGGATTTTGAATTGGTCTCTGATATCCATAGCCCGGTAATTTTGGGTAAAGGTGCAACGGTGAATTATTTAGATGATCCAAGCCAACAAAAGTATCCGGAAAAGATACGCAAGGCCAAGGAAGTCCTGGAAGACAACTATGAACTGGTGGTCTATGAAGGAACCGGTCATCCCGGCGTTGGTAGTGTTTGCGATCTGTCCAATGCGGATGTAGCTGAGCTTATTGGCGCTAAGGTGATTCTAGTTGTAGAAGGCGGCATCGGTAATACCATTGATAAGATCAACTTGAGCTTGTCTTTGTTCCGATCTAAAGACATTCCTATACTGGGCATCATCGTCAATAAGGTTCGCCCTGAAAAACTGGATAAGGTCAAAAAGTACATCAAAATGTATTTAGACAAACAAAACTTGCCACTATTAGGCGTCATCCCTTACGATAAAACAATGGCCTACCCTTTATTGCATACCGTAAAAAGCGCAGTCTACGGCGAAGTGATGGCGAATGCGCATAATCTTAATAATCAAGTGGCGAATACGATTGACTCTTCCCTGATGGAACTGGAAGAATTAACCAACTATGAACATTTGATGTTGATTATTAGTTCGCGCAAACTAGCTGGCGCCCTAAAAAAGATGAAAGAATTTGAAGCCAAAAACAACTTTGAAAAATCACCGCTTTCCGGCATCATCCTGACCTATCATAAGTTCATCGATGAGGAGTCCCGGCAATACATTGATGAGCGCGAAATCCCAGTCATCCATACACAAATGGACACCTACGGCGCGGTAATGAAGATCTCCAGAATCGAGGTGAAGATCAATCCAAGAACACCCTGGAAAATCCATCGAGCGGAAGAATTGATCTCCGAGCATGTGAACCTCGACCTACTTTGATATTCGAACAATTGAGGTTTAACGTATCAATAAGATGTATCCTTACATATTTTATAGATTGACTTTCAATTTGCTTCACAGTAGGATATTTTGTGTTCTTGCTTTGTGATAAAAAAAGTAATACCGAAAGCTATTTAGACTTTTTCCATTATATGAAAATTTGATGCAAAAAACAAGCAGTATTTCTTATGTTAGGTTTCCGTCTTTAAAATTTTTGTAGAACACAACTGATTAAAAAAGTATAAACTAATGGATTGTTTATTGCTATTTTAAAAAATCTACCAACTTTTGTACCGCTAAGGCGCGGTGACTTATTTTATTTTTAACCGATAAGTCTAACTCTGCAAAAGTATGCTCATAGCCATCAGGCTTAAAAATAGGATCATAACCAAAGCCGCCTTTTCCTCTTTTTTCTTTAGTGATAGTACCTGGGCAAATACCTGTAAACGAATGGTCATTGTCATGACTCATCAAATGTATCACCGTTTTAAATCTGGCTTTCCGATTAGTATGCGGACTTAAATGTTGTAGCAACTTCTGGGTATTAGCTTCACTGTTTTTTGCTTCTCCGGCATATCTGGCTGATTTAACGCCCGGCTTACCGTCTAAAGCTTCAACTTCTAACCCGGTATCATCTGCAAAACAAGCTATGTTGTAGTTTTTAAAAACATAAGCAGCTTTTAGTCGGGCGTTGCCTTCAATTGTGGAAGCAGTTTCGGCAATGTCTTCATAGCAATTGATATCATCTAAAGATAAAAGCTTCAAATCTGGTGCTAAGATTTTTTGTATTTCTTTGAGTTTATTGGGGTTGTGTGTAGCAAAGACAAGCTGTTTCATAATATGCTGCGAGATTTGATTTCCAGATATTTATTAATAGCATCAAGGGTTAATTGATCAGGTCTTGTGAGTAATGTAAAAATCCCGTTACGTTCAAGTTCCTGAGCCATCACCTGTTTATCATGGTCTATTTCTTCTGCAATAGCTTTAACGTAAACATCAAATAATTTTTCTGCAGATTGCTGTTGAACCGACTTAAGCGCTTCATTTTCAAACAAAACAATAACCACTAAGTGTTTTTTAGCTAAGGCTTTAATATAAGGCAATTGTCTACGCATGCCCTCTAAATGTTCAAAATTTGTGTAGATAAACAGCAGACTCCTATGACTGATTTGACGCTTTAGCTGCACATATAAGTTTCCGAAATCTGTCACATTAAAATCGGTATCAATATTATAAAGCGACTCCATGATTTTAGTTAGCTGCGTCTTGGTAGCACTGGCTTTTAGCATTTGATCAATTTTACTCGAAAAGCTGACTAAACCTGTTTTATCTTTCTTTTTTAGCGCAATATTGCTGAAGGCTAAAGCCGCATTAATCGAATAATCCAGTAATGATAAGCCGTTAAATGGCATTTGCATCACTCTACCCTGATCTATCACAGAAAAAATAGATTGCGAGCGTTCATCTTGATATTGATTGACCATTAATTTCGCTCGTTTAGAGGTAGCTTTCCAGTTAATGGTTCTAATGTCGTCACCCTTTACATAAGCTTTAATTTGCTCAAATTCCATGGTATGGCCTATGCGTCTCACTTTTTTTATTCCTACTTGTTGCTGTGGGGCGAGCGATAGAAAATCATATTTACGCATTTGTATAAACGATGGATACACCTTTACGGTACCACTGCTTTCAAAACTTATTCTCCTTTTGATGAGTCTTAATGGGGAAATACAAAAACAATGCAGATAACCAAACTGATAAACACCTCTTTCTCTGGGTGTTAAATAATAGCTTTTTACAGTTGAGGCGTTTGCATCTAAAGTTAAATCTATATTGAAATCGCGTTTCTGGAATTGCTCCGGAAGCTCATCTATTAATTGTATATGAAGCTTTATTGAAAAATTATTTTGGATGTCTATCGATATTTGATTAGCATCAGAATTAGATAGTTTTTCAGGTAAAACTCTATGAGCATACACCGGTTTGCCTTTAAAAAGTGTGATAAAATCTATGATAATAATTATCAAAATACCCCAGACAAATAAGGTCGCCACTGGAAATAAAACCGGTAAAAAATAGGACGTAAAAAATAAGACTGATGCTAAAAGCAAAAGTGCGTACAACACATTGGTAAAGAATAGTTCCTTAAATAATTTCACTACCTTGGTATTTCAACTGATTTCTGTATAAGTTCTATCACCTGATCTATTGTAATGCCTTCCATCTCACGTTCAGGAGCTAATATAAGTCGGTGATTTAAAACCGGGTGCAGCGATCTTTTTACATCTTCCGGCGTTACAAAATCGCGGCCATTCATCGCGGCAAATGATTTAGCCAAATTAAGTATGGCTATAGAAGCTCGCGGAGAACCGCCTAATAATAAATACTGATGATTTCTGGTTTCATGTATGATATGTGCGATGTATTTGATGACCTTCTCTTCTACTTGAATTTTATTGATTTTAGACTGTATTTTGGAGAGTTCTTCCGGGGTAAGCACTGGGTTAATTTGATCTAAAGCCAAAGTTTCATTTTCATTATGCTTATTGTTAAGCATAGTTATCTCATCTTCTAAATCCGGATATTTCACTATAATTTTACATAAAAATCTATCTACTTGAGCTTCTGGCAGTTCATAAGTGCCTTCCTGTTCTATAGGGTTTTGTGTCGCTAAAACCATAAACGGATCATCAAAATTAAACACCCTGCCATCTATGCTTACCTGTCGCTCTTCCATGACCTCAAATAATGAGGACTGGGTTTTAGCTGGTGATCTGTTAATTTCGTCTATGAGAACAATATTTGAAAAAATTGGCCCTTTTTTAAATTCAAAATCTCGATTGGCTTCGTTAAAAACAGAGGTTCCTAAAACATCACTTGGCATCAAATCAGGCGTAAACTGAATGCGACTAAATTCTGTTTTAATACTTTTAGCAAACAACTTAGCTGTAATGGTTTTTGCTACGCCCGGCACACCTTCAACTAAAATGTGTCCACGAGCAAATAATGATGCAATAAGCATATCTATAAAATCATCCTGACCAAAAATGACTTTTTTAATTTCCAGTTTTATAGCGTCAACTTTTTCTTTTACATCGTCTAAGGGCAATCTGTTTTCAAAGGTTTCACCTTCAGATTGGTGACTTTGAGACTTATCATTATCATCATGATTTTGATTTTCTTCAGGGGTATGTTTATTCTGATCTTCCATATTATTGTTTTAGTATTTTTATAAATCTATCTAATTCTTCTAGCTTTTCAGGCTGAACGTTCTGTTCTTTATCTATTTTTTTAATCAACATAAATAGATGTTTTACCTGAGATATCTTTGTATTGCTTTTTCGTGATAACTCTTCTATAAATTCTTCATCAATTTGATTAGTATTCATATGATAACGCTTATTGATATAAAGATATAAGTGCTTAATGCGTTTATTAGCAATACTTAAATGATCTTTTTCCTTATAATACAAGCCTGCTATAGTAGATGCAAACTCTAGCGATTTGTTTTTTAAAGGCTCAATCACGCTTATAGGCTTTTGTTTGCGTTTACCTTCAAAAATTACAAATACGATTAATGTAAAAATCAAAAAATAATAACCGGCTTTTAAATACTTATTGGTGAGCAAATAGTAAAGCGGACTGCTAATTTCATTCTTAAAGTTCTTATGATATTTATCAACATAAAAAGTATGAGACAAGTCTAAAAACTCCAGCAACTCAAATGTATATTGGTAATTATCATCATTAACTAAAAAGTAGTTAGAAAAAATAGCAGGCGTGCTCACCAGATAAAAACTGCCTTCTCCAAAGTCAGCTTTTACAGCATTAGGAAAAGTGAGTTTTTGATCGGTAGAGTCTCGTAAAGATTTTATTTGACTTATGACTTCTGTATTAGGCTGAATACTATCAAAATACAAATAATTTAACTCCTTCCACAATCTATAATTTAAGCGCCCGTCCTTATTGTCGTGATACCAGTTGATATCATATTCTGTCGCTTCAAAATTTACATTATCATAGGAATACTTAGCCGTATTGTAAACACCAAGTGTATCCCTTAATTTTTTAGGAAAACCTTTACTGGCAATTAAAATATTATTGCCTTTTTCTACCCATTTTATAGCTGATTGTATTTCAGCATCTGTAAAATTGACGTAGCTATTAAAGAAGATGATGTCGCCATAACCTCCTTCATTTTTTTCAAAAAACAAATAGGGATTCTGGCTGATATTTTTTTTGTTTTTAACCACTTCTGTTGACGATAGAAGGTCATAAAATATTTCACTGCCCAAAGGTCTGTCGTCAAAATCTGCATAGCTGGGATACCAGCTGATAGGTTTAGATTTTAATGTTTCCTGTAATATAGCTAAGGTCACAATTAAAATCAGGAAGCCCAGTATAATGTATTGAGATTTTTTCATGCAGCTTTAGGATTGATTTTAATTAAAAAATCATTGAACTCATTTTCTAATTTAAAGTAGAATGTCTCATTAATAGGATATTCGCCATACCATATAAAGTCGTAGTAATAGGTTAACCTTTTAAACTCGTTTTCTAAAGGCGTCTTTTCTACTTCATTGATATAATCATTATTGGTTTTATCTTTTGTATACCTGATATATTGTTTGATTTCTAATTGGCGTAATACATTTAAATACAAATAACGGACAGCCATTCTAAAATCTTTTTCCTGAATAGCTTGTTTTAAGTAATCATCAATATTATTGCTCTTTACAATTTTTTCATCATCAGATAATTGAATGCTGGGTTGTTGTGGTTTAGATTTAGCTGTTTTAAACACGTCATATTTATATAAAAGCCTGATAATGATAAATAAACCTAAGGCTATGAGCATGTAAGGTAAAACCCTAATCAATATTTCCATAAACTCACCGAGTTCTTGTTCACCAAAAATCCAGTCTATGAATTCATCCCATTTTTGAGATAACCAATCGAAAAACTTTTCTACAAAATTCTTTTTAATATCTCTGGGTCTGTAAGCATAGTCATTATCATCCTTAAAATCATCTAACATTGTTTTGTCAATCTGAATAGTTTGAACCGGGGTATTATCAGCTCGTTTTAATGCCGTAGTGTCTTGATCGACTGAAAATGAAAGTGCATAAAAAAGAAATGTCAATATTTTAATCATCAGCGAGCATTAATCAGTTCCTAATTCATCTATTTGCTCAAAACTTCCCGTACCGTAATGTCTTTCATTTAAATTAAAATAGATGTAAACCGTCATGATTATAAATGCTACATTAAATAAAAATGAGATAAATGTCGCTATAGCATTTAAGGCTAATAAAACATAATCAGTAGACATTCCCTGCATAAATTGCTGTGGGCTTGTGTCTTGTATACTCAAAGCTGTTTTTATAGCCGTGTAGAGAAATATAGGGAGTTGAAAAATAAAACCGGCAAATGTGACTACTAAATACATAACTACTAAGGCAGCAAATGTGATCCACCAATTATCGCGAATAAGCCGAAAGGTATGTGAAAAAGCATCAGTCACAGATTTGTCTTCAAACACATAAACACTCACCGCAAAAGATAATGGAACTAATAAATAAATACCCGGAAACAGACAAATCATCAGTCCAACAAAAATTGATAGACCTACTATAAATTGTAAGCCTGTGATTGAAATGAAACGATCATACATTTGCTGTTTCACTTCACTAAGTTGTACATTTCCAGAGGTTTCTATATAGTTTTTAATATATAAATTAACATAGGCATAACTCGCAACGCCAATTAAAAATGTCCCAATAATCAAAAATATAAATGCAATACTAAAATTTGTGAAAAAAGCCATTGGGTTATCCGGATTAGCAAATGCCCCGCTAAAGAAACTTCCCGTTACTTTAATTTGATAATAAGTGGAGGCGATTAAGCCAAAAGCTAGAAACGGCCAAACCAACTTTAAGAATCCTCCAAAAAACGATTTGTAGTTGTGTGAAATAAAGTTGAAGGTATCTGTAAATAAATCACCAAATTCTCTAACTTTTTTAAATTCTTTATAGCTGTCCTGCATGGTATTTCTTTTTAAGTTGAATAGGATAAATAACGTAATAAAATATGATGATAAATAATGATGACCCAATGATAAATATAGCTAATATATCATGCATACCTGTTAGCCTGGTTACAAAACCTTCTAATAAACCGGCAATTATAAAAAAAGGAATGGTACTCATTACAATTTTAAGCGCATCTTTAACGCCGATTAGAAAAGCTTTCATTCTTTTGTAAGTCCCTGGCATTAGCATGCTTTTACCAATAACAAAACCAGCACAAGTACAAATGATAATCACTGAAATCTCAATAGTTCCATGAATCCAAATGGTGCGAGCAGACTCCCATAATAAGCCTTTTTCCGCAAAAAAATATTGGAAAGAACCTAACATAATGGCATTTTGCATAGCTATAAAAAATGTGCCCAGCCCGGCTAATATCCCAAATGCAAATGCGATTAAACCTACTCTAATGTTGTTTACCGTAATACCTAAAAACATATCTATTTGATTAGCTTCTTTGTAAACCTTCATCGGGTCGCCTTCTTTTATGTTTTCTAAGGTCATATTCACATAGGTGTCACCTAATATCAATCGGACAAAAGAATCATCAACTGCAGCAGAATAAGCGCCTATCAAACTAAAAAACAGAAAAACAGTAAAAGCTAATATCAGTTGCGGATGATATTTGCTAAACATTAAAGGAAATTCGTATTTGTAAAAATTAAGAATTTTATTTTTAGAAGCCGGTTTACTTCTATAAACTTTCTGATGGGCTCTTGCCGCAATATCATTGAGGTATTGCGTTGTTGTTGAACTAGGATAATGGGTTTGAGCATAACTCAAATCTTCCGTGATATCCAGATAAATAGACTTTAATTCTTCTATATCTTTAATCACTGTAGAATAAAGCTTCTTTTCTACCGACTGCCATTTAGATTTATTGTTCTTTACAAATGCAGCTTCTCTCATCTAAATTTTATTAGGCTGTGAAAATATTAAAAACTTATGAGAATGATTCTCAATCAAAAAAACAAAGTTGTATAATTCTTATAAATAATCAGTAACAACTTTACAAAAAATAACTGATTCAAACTCTTCAAAATTTAGACTTGGTTAGACTAAAGAAAATAAAACTAAGCTTAAACCTTGTATTAATTCATTTGCTTGAACTCGTATGTGAAAAATAGATGCTAAAGTGATTTTTACTATTACATTTTTTATTAAGTTTCCAAAACAATTTATACTGGTCTTTAGAAAAAATAAGGTGTCCCAAATCTTGTCACTAAGGTAAGGGAGATTTATTGTTTGTCAATTAATTGGTTATGACAATTATTGTGCAAATCAATAGTTTAAAAAAACTAGTTTATAAATTCCTATATTCGAACACTTTTTAAATGACCTTTTTCTATAAAGGCAAATTTGAAGATTTTTTATGCAATTGATTTCCTACATTTTAACCTATCCGATCATTTGGCTCGTATCAAGTCTTCCCTTTAAGGGATTATATTTTGTATCGGATGTTCTTTATGTGTTGATATATAAGGTCTTGGGTTATAGAAAAAAAGTTGTACGGTCTAATCTGGAATTGGTTTTTCCTGACAAATATGATCTGCAATAAATTAAGTTATTTTTGTTCTCGTACTTAATTAAATATTGAATCCAGAAACAAATTTATCCTTCCAATAGCCTTCCAATTTGTCTTCTCTAATCAAGCTATCTGAATTTGGAGCGTGAATAAAGGTTTCATTATCTAAAGCTATACCAACATGAGATACTGTAGAGCCCAGTGTTTTAAAGAATAAAATATCTCCAGCTTTTATTTGGTTAAGACCTTTAGCAGTTTTCGATTTTAAAAAATCATATTGCTGTATAGAGGTTCGTGGTATATAAAGATCTATAGATTCTTTTAAGACCCATTGTACATAGCCTGAGCAGTCAAAACCAGTTTCAGGGTCTTCACCACCCCAAACGTAAGGAACACCAATATACTTTTTTGATTCTTCAATAATTTTATTATCTATGTTTTCTACACTCAAAGAAGCTCCGTAGGTTTGGTCTTTTGTAAGGCTTTTGCTTTTGTCTGTTTCAACTGATAGCTTGAAATCTTTATCTATAGCTGATTTATAAAAATCCTGTTCCAAACTTAAATCAGCTTTTTTATTGATAATTCTGGTAACATCTTTCATACTCACTGAAAATACCGCCCAATAGTCGTATTTACCGTTGTCTTTAATAAAGGTCTTATTTTCTACTAGCACTATTTTATTGGCAAATACATCAGATTTTGAGACCGAGTTCAATCTTGACATACTTTTAGACTGCTCATCAGCATTAGACAGCTTTAATTCTAAATGAGACTCAATGATGCTCGTAGCTCGCTGTGCCAAATTGAACTGTGCATCAGCAAGAGCCTGAGATTTTACTGCATTTAAGTTTGTACCTACAGCATTAACGATAACAGAGAAAGATTGATGGGTATCTGGGAAATCTTTTTTATTAAATGGTAATTTTAATTCAACTGTAGACTGTTCAGTAAGTGGTTTTTGAATAGAACAAGACAGAACTACTGTAAATAAAATTAGACAACTAATTTTTAATTTCATACTTCCCTTTTATATTATTTCTCTCGTTTTTACTGATTTTATTAAACGGAATATTATAATTTACGCCAAGTTTTGCTGTAAGGTATTTGTAGTTTGAGGGTTCATCTGAAGCGAAATAATCCAAACCTGCTGAAAATGATATCCCTTTAGAGGATCCTAAGATAAGTCCCGTTGATATTACAATAAAATTAAAAGGCTCAAGATTAGAATTAGCAGTTGGGGTGATTTCATTAATGGAACGTCCACCACTAATTTCAAATTGAAGATAATCTTTAATAAATCTATACCTAACAGAGAGACCAGCGTCTGAGAAACTATCTGAAAACTCTAAAGTTTTATCAATTTCACCAAGGCTACCACCTAGGTAAAAATACCTGAAATAAGGCCCTATTCTTAGACCAGAATTCGATACACCTAAAAAATAATTCAAACGACCAGTGATAAATGGTGTTTCAAGGCTAAATTCATTGGAATTAGGTATGTCGCTAGAGGTGTTCATGGGATAAGATTGAAGATATAATGAAAACTCAAGATTATTAAACAAACTAGACTCCTCTTTAGCCAGTTTTAAATCTTTTTTATAATCCCGTTTACAAGCTTGTTCTATATTCTTCCTCACTTTTTTTAGTCTTTTGCTTTGACGTCTTGAGAGCTCAACAGAAAAAATAGAACTTACCCTCTGCAGGGCTTCTTTGCATTCCATATTTATCCAGTTCTGCTCAATCTTTAAGATACGGTCGTCTACTGAAAGTGAAAATATTTCGAGTTCTGTTAAGGATGTATAAAGGTCTTGTATCTGTCTATCATAATTAGACTCAGAAATAGAATTAGCAAAAGGCAAGAAAAATTTAAGTCTTTCAAACTCCTTTTTGACACTGACAATATCTTCTTTCAAGAATTTTGAGGCTCGACTCAATTCTGATGATTGCAAATCCTTAATTCGATTTTTTAATAAAACAATATCAGAACGATAACTTGTTAAAAAAGATGTGTTAAATTGGTTTTTGTTCACGAAAACCACTAGACCTCCATCTTTTTTTTTGCATAGCTCTGGATTAATTAAAAAAGCTCTGGATTTGACCATCGACTGTTGAATGAATTTACTTGTACTCTGGCCATCTTCATTAGTAAGCTCAAGGCTAGACTCCGTCTTTATAAGACTAAATATTCTACTTACAAGCTTTTTTTTGAGTTGCCTGGATTTTAGTTTTTCATTAATATTACTAGAATAAAAATAATTCTCTTCAGCAAAATTTTCATCGAATTGGCAAGTAACTGTTTCTTGAGCAAAAGTGAAGACCCCTACAAGCAGTAAAACTACAAGAAGTATTTTATCCATTTTAAAAATCGTCTTTAGTAACCTCAAAGCCTAAATTAGAATTATTGGCCAGCTTAACTACCTCATCAAGGTTTACTTTATAAACTGCCCAATAATCATACTTGGTTTGTTTGTTGCCTTTTTGGTTGCCTCTGGTATAGATTTTAGAATCTT
>JAVLBJ010000010.1:0-43234 GCA_031581455.1 Psychroflexus sp.
AATAAGTTGTATCGTATTGCATACCAGTAATATTTATCGGAGAACCAGCTGCATCAGATTGTGCTGTACCTAAAAAGTTTAAACTGTTTTGATCTGTTCCTAAATAAACTTCATAGCCGGTTGGGGTGGGACCCGTTGTAGGTTCATTCCATTGAATTGCTACTTGCTCAATAGGACCTCCATTATCATCAGTTGTTTCTACAACATCAACATTGGTTGCACCATCAGTCGGAGTTGGATTTGTAGCAGCGTTTGGTGCTGTTGGTATGTTCGTACTAGTAGATACATCAAAACTAAATGCTGCTGTTGTACCCAATGGTCCATCAGGTGCTGGAATATTCGCATAATAATCATCGAAAGCAATATAATAAGCTGTATTAGCTGAGGCTATAAACTGAATTTCAACTGGCACTAAATTATCTTGTCCATCAACAGTTATCAGGTCTCCTCCAACACAAATTAGATTTCCACATGAACCTTCATAAGCGCTAGCAGAAGCTATATAGTCATTAGTAACACTCCCTGGAACAGCTGCTGTAATCGTAACCACTAAGTCTTGGGATGGCGTAAAAGTATACCAATCACCAGCAGATACATCAGAAGCGGTATAAAAAATTGAGTTACAAGTAGATGTCGGAGCAGTTCCACTTACGCCACTTGAATTGACGGTTGTTGTTCCGTCAACTTGTAAGCTCACGTTTTGAGAGTTAGAACAGTCAGACTGTGCAAAAGCATAGACTGAAAACAATAAAGATAATAATAAAGTAAAATGTTTCATTTTTTTAGTATTTTTTTACAAATTAAACAATAAATTTAAAATTGGGCATAGTCAAGTATGTTAAAATATAAATGCTTAGTCTAACCAAGATGCTAGATGTGATGAGCAATAAAACATAATAATTACCAAGAGTATGATTTTTTTATAAAATTCAATAGAGCTTATAACTTTCTCATAGAACACTTGAACTCAATATCAAGAAGATAAAAACAGTAAAAGTCCTCCACCACACATTATAATTCTCATCGATATGAATCCAGCTGGGGAAAGCATTCGGAAATAAAAAAAGGCTTTAAAATAAATTTAAAGCCTTTTGTTCATAAAACTTAAGGGAACTTAAGAATCACTTCACGAACTTAAATGTCTTCGTTTGCTCACCAATTTTTACTTTGGCCAGGTATAGTCCGTTAGCAAAATTTTGTATGGACACGTTTTCGTCATTTGATGATAATGTTTGGCTCATCACTTGTTTTCCCGAAAGGTCAAAGATGTTAATATTGTCAAAGCTTTGATTAGCAGATAAATTCAATTGGTCATTATTGACAAAGAATTCAAAGTTCACTCGAGAAAATTCATCAGTGGATAGATTATCAGCCGTGACGGTCACATCATCTATTTCAATGGTGAATTGATCAGTTACATTGTGATGTCTAAAAGCTACATAAACAGAAGAGCTTCCTGCTAAACTTGAGATATCTAATGTTTTTGTATATGGATTATCCAATCCCCCAGGACCATTATCAGTAACCAATTCATTAAAACTAATAGAAGCTGAATTAACATCTGAAACAGCATTACCAGCATCAGTTACATAAACTGTATAGTTTTCATCAGCAAAATTCTCGTCTGCAGCAGTTACCACCCATTCTAAGGTAATGTTCCCACTGGCGTTAGACAAATCAATGGCTGGTGAAACCACATAATTATCAGGGGTAAGCGGATCACCATTCCATGAGCTAGATCTCAAAACAGGGGTTCCCTCAGGATTACCCATATCATCAGTAACCTGAACTGCCCCCCAGGGAATGCCATCTCCATCTTCGTCATAAAGTGTCCAATCTGAAATGTCTTCATCATTAAAATTATCTTGAAAGACTACCGTTTGTGCTTTAGTCATATAACTAAAAAACACTAAAGTAATTAAAAGTAAAATTTTCTTCATAATGTATATTTTCTTTCAAAACTAAGAATATTAAACCAATTCACAAATATACACCCTACAATCTTCCATTTTAATATATTTGCTGTATCTTGAAAACAATAGCTCAAATAAAACAACCTATCGAGCATGAAATGGAGGTCTTTGAAAAAAAATTCTCTCTTTTTATGTCATCTCGAGTCGCTCTACTCAATAAAATCACCCATTTTATCGTCAATAGAAAAGGCAAACAAATGCGGCCGATGTTCGTCTTCCTGGTCGCTAAGATGATAGGGGATTCAGAGGTCAATGACCGTACTTATCGGGGTGCTTCGGTCATTGAATTGATCCATACCGCCACTTTGGTCCATGACGATATCGTGGATGACAGCAACAGAAGACGTGGTTTTTTCTCGGTCAATGCTTTATGGAAGAACAAGATCGCTGTGCTCGTCGGCGATTTTTTATTGAGTAAAGGTTTATTGCTTTCTATCGATAATAATGATTTTGATTTATTAAAAATTATCTCAGTCGCGGTTCGTGAGATGAGTGAAGGAGAGCTGCTTCAAATAGAAAAAGCGCGAGACTTAGATATTACAGAAGACGTTTATTATGAAATCATCCGACAAAAAACCGCTACTTTAATCGCGGCTTGTTGTAGCCTTGGCGCTGCTGCAGTAAAACCGCATAGTACAGATGTGGAAAAAATGCGGAAGTTCGGCGAACAGATCGGCATGGCATTTCAGATCAAGGATGACCTTTTTGATTATAGCGATAAGAAGATTGGGAAACCTACGGGTATAGATATCAAAGAAAAGAAACTAACCTTACCTTTGATTTACGCCCTTAATCAAGCAGATAAAAAAGAAAAAAAATGGTTGATCAACTCCATCAAAAATCACAACAAAGACAAGAAACGAGTGAACGAGGTCATAGAACATGTGAAAACTACCGGCGGTTTAGACTACGCTAAGCGAAAAATGTATGCTTATCAAAAGAATGCAATAACGATACTGAGCGACTACCCAGAATCTCAATTCAAATCTTCACTGCAATTGATGATTGATTACGTTATAGATCGGGAACAGTAACTACTTTTCAGGGATATCAGCTAACACCGCTTTTAATAAATCCCAGAATTTTTGGACAGAGGCAATTTCTGCTCTTTCATCAGGTGAATGTGCCCCACGAATGGTGGGTCCTATAGACACCATATCTACCTGAGGCATGTGATGACTTAAAATACCACATTCCAGGCCGGCATGACAGGCTGCGACAATAGGCTCGTCTGTATTTTTCGCACGGTAGTTCCTTTCTGTAAGTTTTAATAAAGTTGATTTGGGATTCGGTGTCCAGCCCGGATAATCACCTGAAAAATCTACCTTAAAATCGCCTAAATAACCTATAGCTTTCATTTGGTAACTCAGGTCTTGTTTACCACTTTCTACAGAAGAACGCGTAAGACATAACAGCTCTATTTCTCCATCTTTAGCAAAAACTTTTGCCAGATTGTTTGAAGTTTCTACTAAACCGCTTATAGAAGGACTCATCCGGTAAACACCATGATGTATACTATATAAAGTTGCTAACAATTGATTTTTATCTGAAGATGACAATGCCTTTTGAGGTTGATCGACATCAAAAACTTCGATAAGTAGTTTTTCCTCAATAGCAGCGTATTCTTCTTGCAATTGCGTTTTCAGTTGATCTATTTGTTGATCTAATGCACTTTTAAGCTGAGTATCAAAACTGATTACCGCCTCAGCCTCTCTGGGAATGGCGTTACGCAGTCCGCCACCGTCAAACGCATGCAGTTGTAGAGCTACATTTTGATCTATAGCATACAAAATACGGGTTAGCAATTTATTAGCATTGCCTAAGCCTTTATGAATATCCATACCGGAATGCCCGCCATTTAAGCCGGTTACTTTTACAGCTTTAGTTGTACAACCGGAGTTGGTAACTTCTAATGCATAGCTTTTGTTAAAAGTAACATCAACACCGCCGGCACATCCTATACCTATTTCGTTGTCTTCTTCTGTGTCTAAATTTATCAGCAACTCACCAGACAGCTTACTGGCATCTAATTTTTTAGCACCGGTCATGCCGGTTTCTTCATCAATGGTAAAAAGCGCCTCAATAGGCGGATGTACTATATTTTCCTCATTTTCTAAAATCGCCATCATGGTAGCCACTCCTAAACCATTATCAGCGCCCAGGGTTGTGCCTTTTGCTTTAACAAAGTCGCCATCTATTGTCATTTGAATACCTTGCTCATCAAAATTGAAATCAGTAGATTTATTTTTTTGATGTACCATATCTAAATGTGACTGTAAAATAAGGCTCTTGCGATTCTCCATTCCGCTGCTAGCAGGCTTTTTGATGATGACATTTCCTATTGTATCGCGTTCTGTAGACAGCCCTAACGAACGGCCAAAATTTAACATAAACTCAATGATGCGTTCTTCTTTTTTTGAAGGTCTGGGCACGGCATTAATTTTTTCAAAATTCTTCCAGATCGATCGGGGTTCTAGATGTTTCAATTCGCTCATATAGTTATTATTTTTTAAGCATTTTGGGTATTTCGCAAACCGGAATAGGCTGCATTTTATGTTGATTAGCCTTGTTAAATTTTCGATAAGTCGCTAATGCTTTTTGCTGATCTTTAGTTAATGAAGATTCATCACCTCCATTTTCTTCAAAAGCCATAGCCCATTCTAAATCTTCATAGGTTGAACCCATTTGCTCTACATCACTACGGTTGTCTTCCCATAAACCGTCAGTTGGTTCAGCCTGGAGAATATCTTCAATAACGCCCAATTCTTTACCCAATTTAAAGACCTCAGTCTTCATAAGATCAGCGATAGGTGATAAATCTACGCCGCCATCACCATATTTGGTATAGAAACCTACGCCAAAATCCTCTACTTTATTGCCGGTTCCTGCCACTAAGTAGCCATGTAATGCCGCAAAATAATACAGCGTTGTCATTCTAAGTCTGGCTCTGGTATTAGCTAAGCTTATTTCCTCATTTTTATTAGAAACAGCCTGAGGAACTGATGATTTAAAAGTTTCAAAGGTTTTGGTCAAATCTACTTCTACAGCGCTCACATTGGCAAATTTTTCTTTAAGGATTTTAACGTGTTTTTGCGCACGTGAAACCTGATCAGGTGCCTGATAAATAGGCATTTCTACACAAAGGGTTCTTAATCCGGTTTTAGCGCATAATGTAGATGTTACCGCAGAATCTATCCCACCGGAAATACCTACTACGAAACCATTCATGCCGCTTTTTGTCAAATAATTTGTGAGCCAATCGTTGATGTGTTGAACTACTAAGTCTGTCTGCATCATTCATTTTTTTCAAATATATTCAATTTAAGCATCATGCATAGGAAGATGGGATTGGATTAGAGTGAATTTACCATTTGTTACAAAAGCCACCATAAACTAAGAAGCATAATAGATACTAAATTGTATTTTTGGTGAAAAAAAGTATGCGCTCTTATTATTTGTTGATCATTCTTTCGCTTTTATGCTTTAGCTGTCAGTCTGATAAGGAACACCGTCAGGAAACTATCAAAGCTATAAATGTTGATTTTAAATTAATCAGATTTGATTCCATTTTTATGTCAACAAGGCCGCAAAATTTGTTAAAGTTAAAAACAGAATATCCACAATTTTTTCCTGAAAACACACCAGATAGTCTCTGGATTAATAAACGGCAGGACTCGCTGATGCAGATCATTTATAAAGAAGTAAAACAGAAGTATCCGACAACAGACTCTCTAAAAAATCAGTTAGAAAAGCTATTTAAGCATTACCGCTATTATTTTCCTCAAGTGGAAATTCCTGATGTTTATACAGTGGCTGAATACGTAGATTATCGTCATAAAATAGTAAAAAAAGGTGATAACTTGGTGATATCATTAGATAATTATTTAGGCAAAGATCATAGGTTTTACAGTGGTTTTGAAGATTATATCGCAAATTTACAAACCAGAGACCAATTATTACCTGACGTGGTTAACACCTTAAGCGATGGTATTATTTTTACAAAAAAAGACAGGTCATTTGTAGCACAAATGATCAATTACGGAAAAACGCTTTATTTAAAAGACAAGTTGATTCCTTTTGTAAAGGAACACCATAGATTAGGTTATAGAGAAGGGCAATTTAAATGGGCAAAAAGTAACGAGAAACAAATTTGGCGATACTTTATTGAAAATGAATTGATTTTTAGTACTGAAAAAAGCCTGCTCAATAGATTTTTATTCAACGCGCCGTTTAGCAAATTTTATTTAAAGTTTGACAAAGACAGTCCGCCACGTTTAGGAAGGTTTATAGGAAGAGAAATCATCAAAAGTTATGCAGATAAGCATCCTGATAAAAGCTTAAAAGACATCATGTTAATGCCTGCTGAAAAAATCTATAAAGCGTCCAATTATAAACCTGACTAAAGTAACCTCAAAAGTTGGCAATTAAAGCATCAAAACCAATAAGAGTGACTTAATGATTAACTACAAACAACTAAAAACGACCGATACTATTAGGAGTTAGATATCATAATTCACCAACAGATTTTCTCCTTCATTTAGGGCTGTTTTAATGCCGTCTGGATTTTTGCCACCGGCCGTTGCAAAAAAGTCCTGACCACCACCGCCGCCCTTAATATGCTTTGCCAGATGCTTAATAATCTGTCCGGCCTGTATTTTATCGGTTAGATTTTTTGCTACATAACAACTTAATAGAGCTTTTCCCTGATGCTGACTACCCAGCAATACCACTAAATTGTTTATCTCACCTCCTAACTGAAAGCAAATTTCTTTCATGCTGCCTGCGTCTAAATCAACCTGATCGATTAATAGTTGAAAATCATCTTTAGATTGAATCTTGTTTTTCAGTTGGTTTTTGAGTTGTATAACCTGTTCTTTTTTAAGCTTTTCAACCTCTTTCGATAGCATTTTCTGTTGCTGCTGAATTTTTTCTATAGCCTTAACGGGTTCTTCAGGGTGTTGTAACTTGGCTTGTATCTGGTCAAATTGTGAGGCCTTGCTTGTTAAGTAATCAATCGCTTTTTGATCGGTGCAAGCTTCTATTCTTCTTATGCCGGATGCCACAGAAGTTTCCTCTTTAATCACAAACAGGCGTATAGAAGCGGTGTTTTGGACATGGGTGCCGCCACAAAGTTCTTTTGAATTCCCAAATGTTATCATCCTAACAGCATCACCGTATTTCTCACCAAAGAGCGCAATGGCTCCTTTTTCTATCGCTTTATAGTAAGGTATATTTCGTGTCTCTTCCAGCTTTAATTGATCATGAATTCTGGTGTTTACAAAGTTTTCTAAGTCTTGTAGCTGAGTCTTATCCACTTTTGAGAAATGCGAAAAATCAAACCTTAAATAATCAAGATGCACCAGTGAGCCTTTTTGCTCTACATGAGTGCCGAGTATTTCTCTTAAAGCCTGATGTAGCAAATGAGTAGCCGTATGGTTCTTTGCTGCCTGATATCTGCGATCTATATCTACAAAAGCTTTAAAATCTGCTGCTACATTTTGAGGAAGTTTATCAACTATGTGTAAGATTTGGTTGTTTTCTTTAATGGTGTCTTTTATCAGTGTGCGTTCCCCTTCATCATCTTCTATGAATCCACAATCACCTACCTGTCCGCCGCCTTCAGGATAAAATGGTGTTTTATTGAAAACCAACTGATATAAGGTTTTTTTCTTGCGGGTTATTTTTCTATAACTGGTGATTTTTAGTTGAGCTTCCAGATGATCATATCCTATAAATCCTTCTCCGTCATTATCTCTAACAATCTGCCAGTCATCTGTATCGGTTTCAGCATCAGCTTTAGATCTATTTTTCTGGCGCTGTAAAGCAGCTTCAAATCCTTTTTGATCTAAGGTATAGCCTTTCTCCTGAGCGATTAGAGCGGTTAGATCTATCGGAAAACCATAGGTATCATAAAGTTCGAAAGCCTTCTCGCCGGATAGTTGACTGCCATTTGTATTTGACAGCAGATCGTCTAATAAGTGTAAACCCTGATCTAACGTGCGAAGAAAAGATTCTTCCTCTTCGCGAATGACGTTAATACATAGATCTTGCTGCTGTTCTAATTCAGGATAAAATTGCCCTAACTGATCAACTAATGTGGTAGTTAATTTATGGATGAAAGCCTGTTTCGTGTTTAAAAAAGTGAAACCGTAACGAATAGCTCTTCTTAAGATGCGGCGAATGACATAACCTGCCCCATTATTAGATGGCAACTGACCATCAGCTATAGCAAAACAAACCGCTCTAAGATGATCTGCAACAACTCTAATGGCTATAGATTGCGATTCTTCTTTACCGTATGTGATCTGAGTGATGCTTTCTATTTGTTGAATAATAGGCGTAAAAATATCAGTATCATAATTTGATGCTTTGTGTTGTAAAACCCGCGTTAATCTCTCAAAGCCCATGCCGGTGTCAATGTGCTTTTCAGGTAATTCTTCCAGCGAGTTATCTGCTTTACGGTTAAACTGGATAAAGACCAAATTCCAAATCTCTATAACTTGCTCATGATCTTGATTTACCAGATCTTTACCGGATATTGCCTGTCTATCTGCATCGCTTCTCAGATCGATATGTATTTCTGATGCCGGACCACAAGGTCCCTGAGCACCCATTTCCCAAAAATTATCTGTTTTATCGCCTAGTACAATTTGTGCTTCAGGCACTATTTTCTTCCAGATATCATAAGCTTCCTGATCTAAAGATAACCCCTGACTTTTATCACCCTCAAAAACAGTAGCATATAATCTATCCTTATCTACTTGTAGAGTATCGGTTAAAAATTCCCAAGCCCATTCTATGGCTTCTTTTTTAAAGTAATCGCCAAAACTCCAATTACCCAGCATTTCAAACATGGTGTGGTGATAGCCATCTTTTCCTACTTCTTCTAAGTCATTGTGTTTACCACTTACCCTGAGGCATTTTTGCGCATCAACAACACGTCTGTGCTTAGGGATTTCATTACCTAAAAAAAAAGATTTAAATTGATTCATGCCAGCGTTTGTAAACATCAACGTTGGATCGTTTTTTAAAACCATGGGTGCTGAAGCGACGTGACGATGAGCTTTTGCTTTGAAAAAATCAATAAACTGCTGGCGGATGTCTTGTGATGTCATGAATGAATTTTCCAGTTTTTATGAATTTTCAAAATTACTAATAATTGTGAGATGATTTAAACGCTAAAAGCTCAATCCCTGTTTTTAAAAATGTATCTATTGATTAAATCTGTTTAATCTTTACTTTGATATTTAAATCCATAAATAAGCAGGTCTGCCATTTCCAGGCTTAACTTATGCTCATCAATATCTTGTTTTCTATACCATTGATGTAAGTTTCTTAAACTGGAAAGCATTGAGAAAATTATAGTATCAGGTACTATGGCTTTGATTTCTTGTTGATCAATTCCTCGCTGAATAATATTTCTAAGTTGATTTTCGTAAGAATTGCGTAGTTCTATAAACTTGTTTTTATCAGTAGTAGAAAGATTGAACCAATCGTTATTTAAAGTAGCCAGTGCGTCTGATTGATGCAAATTTATCTGTATATGATGCTGAATAATTATCTCTAACTTTTCAATTGAAGAAATATTCTGTTGATCAGTAGTTTGAATATGATTGACAAATTCATACGCGAGTTCTAACACAATTAAAGCCAGTAAATCTTCTTTGGCTTTAATATGATTGTATAAGCTTGAAGCTTTAATATTTACATGTGCCGCAATTTCACGCATGGAAGTAGACTGAAAGCCTTTTTTGTGAAAAAGTTTAGCCGCCTGTACTACTATTTGTTCCTTTCTTGACATAGTTAGCAAAAGTAGCACTTAATTTAAACAGCTTACAAATATCACAGGCTTCAACATTTTATAATTTGTGTGATTTTTGACAATCTATTCTGAGTAGTATTTAGATTTTCTATTTTATTATATTACTTTTGCTTTTCTGAAAATAAGCATTTGATTTATGAAAAAAATCACTAAGAAAACCTATTTAGAGTGGTACGAGGAAATGATGTTCTGGCGGAAATTTGAAGACAAGCTGGCACAAGTATATATCCAGCAAAAGGTAAGAGGCTTTTTACACCTGTATAATGGTCAGGAAGCCATTCTTGCTGGTGCCTTACACGTGATGAATCATGAAAAAGACCGTATGATTACGGCTTACAGAAATCACGTATTACCTATTGGTCTTGGCGTAGATCCTAAGAGAGTTATGGCTGAGCTTTATGGTAAGGCTACTGGAACATCACAAGGTTTAGGTGGATCAATGCACATATTTTCAAAAGAACACCGCTACTATGGTGGTCACGGTATTGTAGGTGGTCATATACCATTAGGCGCCGGTTTAGCATTTGCGGACCAGTATAATGATAGAGATAATGTAACGCTTACATTTTTAGGAGATGGCGCTGCCAGACAAGGTGCTTTACACGAAACACTTAATATGGCGGCTAACTGGAATTTACCGGTTGTATTCTGCGTAGAGAATAACGGTTATGCCATGGGAACATCTGTATCAAGAACCTCTAATCATGAAGATATTTGGAAATTAGGCTTAGGCTATGAAATTCCTTGTGGTCCTGTAGATGCTATGAATCCTGTTAATGTAGCTGAAGCGCTTGACGAGGCCATGGATAGAGCAAGAAGCGGTGGCGGGCCAACTTTCTTAGATTTAAAAACCTACAGATATAGAGGCCATTCTATGAGTGATGCCCAAGATTATAAGACTAAAGAAGAGGTAGAAGAATACCAAAAAATAGATCCGATTAAACAGGTTAAACAAGCTATTTTAGATAACAAATACGCTAATGAAGACGACATCAAAGCCATGGATAAAAGGGTTAAAGAACGCGTAAAAGAATGTGAAAAATTTGCTGAAGAGTCAGAATTCCCTGATATCAACGTGATGTATGATGTTGTTTATGAACAAAAAGATTACCCATTTATACCCCACAAACTATAACCTATGGCTGAAGTTGTAAATATGCCGCGACTAAGCGACACTATGGAAGAAGGTGTCGTCGCAAAATGGCTAAAACAAGAAGGAGATCAAGTAGAAGAAGGCGAAATATTAGCTGAAATAGAAACCGATAAAGCTACCATGGAATTTGAATCTTTCCATGATGGTGTATTGTTATACCAGGGCATTAAAGAAGGTGATGGCGCCCCAGTTGATTCACTTTTAGCCATTATAGGTGAAGAAGGTGAAGATATTCAAAACCTCATCGATAAAGGCTCAAATGATTCTGAAAGCGATGATTCTGTACAAAAAAAGGAAACAACTGAAGAAAAATCTAATGATGAGGCCTCAGATGGAGATGATGACGCAGAGATGCCTGATGATGTAGAAGTGGTCACTATGCCAAGGTTGAGCGACACTATGGAAGAAGGAACTGTCGCCAAATGGCTTAAAAATGAGGGTGCTGAAGTAGAAGAAGGTGATATATTAGCCGAAATTGAAACTGATAAAGCTACAATGGAATTTGAATCATTCTTTAGTGGTCAGTTGATTCACATAGGTATAAAAGAAGGCGAATCAGCTCCGGTTGATGATGTATTAGCTATTATAGGTCCTGAAGGTACTGATAAAGATCAGGTGCTTAAAGCTTTAAAAAGCGGAAAATCTTCTGACGACAAAACTGATAAAAAAGAAGAAGGCAAAGCGTCAAAATCTGAAGATGAAAAGTCTTCTGCTCCAGATTTAAAAGAAGAAGCCACATCTGAAACATCAGATGAAAAAGGACGTGTTTTTGCGTCTCCACTAGCTAAGAGTTTAGCAAAAGATAAAGGGTATGACCTAAGCAAAATCAAAGGCAGTGGCGAAAATGGTCGTATTATTAAGAGAGATGTAGAAGCTTATCAAACGCAAGAAGAAAAGCCTGCACAAGAGGCTAAATCAGTAGATGAGCCTAAAACAGCTGAAACTGATGCTCAACCAAAAGCAGAAGCTCCAGTAGAGATTTATCAGCCGGCAGGTGAAGAGTCTTTCCATGAAAATAAAAATTCGCAGATGCGTAAAACCATCGCTAAGCGTCTATTAGAATCTAAAAACAACGCGCCTCATTACTACTTGACTATTGAGGCTGATATGGCGCAAGCTATGCAATCGCGTAAGCAAATTAACGAGCTGCCGGATACTAAGGTTTCTTTTAATGATATGGTGATTAAAGCCTCGGCTATGGCTTTAAGAAAACATCCGCAGGTCAACTCCAGTTGGAATGGCGATACCACTAAAGTTGCGGAACATATACATATAGGGGTAGCCGTTGCTGTAGAAGAAGGACTTTTAGTACCTACTTTAGAATTTGCAGACCAGCAAAGTTTACGTCAAATTAACAATAATGTAAAAAGCTTAGCTAAAAAAGCGCAAACAAAAAAACTACAGCCTGATGAAATGGAAGGTAGCACATTTACCGTTTCCAATCTAGGCATGTTTGGAATTGAGGAATTTACAAGTATTATTAACCAACCTAATTCCTGTATATTATCCGTTGGTGCTATCATAGAAAAACCCGTTGTTAAAGATGGTGAGATTGTGGTTGGTCATCGCATGAAATTGACATTAGCCTGTGACCATCGTACCGTTGATGGAGCGACAGGAGCTAAGTTTTTAGCAACTTTAAAAACCTATTTAGAAAATCCGGTGACAATGCTGGCCTAAGCAATATTGTAGCTATGATGAAAAAGAATGTAGTTATTGCTGGAAGCAGCAGAGGCATAGGATTTGAGCTTGTGAAAAAATTTGCTGATGATGGTCATCAAGTAGTAGCATTATCTAGAAATATAGAACCTTTACAACAACTTAATTCACCACAAGTTAGAGCTATGAGTTGCGACATAGCTGATGAAAAATCAGTCAAAGATGTCGTAAAGCACATTAAGTTTAATTGGGATAGTATAGATATTCTGATCAACAATGCCGGAAAGTTTCTCAAACAAGATTTTAGTAAAACACGTTTAAAAGACGTAAAATCAGTCTATGAGACTAATGTGTTTGGGGTATTTAATCTTACGCATCAATTGATGCCGTACATGCAAAGTCATGCTCATGTGCTGACAATTTCAAGCATGGGAGGTGTGCAAGGTAGTGTGAAATTCCCGGGTTTAGCTGCATATAGTAGTAGTAAAGCGGCAGTCATTACTTTAACTGAGTTATTAGCAGAAGAATATAAAAAAGAAGGTCCTGCCTTTAATGTATTAGCTTTAGGTGCTGTTCAGACAGAAATGCTTGAAGAAGCCTTCCCCGGCGTTCAAGCGCCAAATTCCGCTGAAGAGATGGCAGACTATATCAAGCATTTTTCAGAAACAGGACACAAATTTTACAACGGTAAATTACTACAGGTGTCTAGTTCAACACCCTAGCATGTTATGAATGACATTCTTGCTAAATATATACCTGAACGCTCAATCAAACCGGTTGTTCAATTAATCAAGAGTCAAGGGGTTTATTTAAAAATCGTTAATGAACGAAAAACCCGTCACGGCGATTATCGAAAAATGCCAGATGGGAGACATCAAATCACCGTTAATTCCAGCCTGAACCAATATAGATTTTTAATCACCTTAATCCATGAGATTGCTCACTTAGTGGCTATTAAGAAATACGGGCATCGCATTAAACCACACGGTCAGGAATGGAAACATTGCTTTAGACAGCTCATGTTGCCTTTAATAAGACCTGAGGTTTTCCCTCAAGCTTTGCTCCCTTTTATTGCTCATCATTTTAAAAACCCAAAAGCTAGCAGTGATACAGATGCTAATTTATCATTGGCTTTACAAAAATTTGATAAACATCAGGATAAAACTTTTGTTTATCAACTAAGAACTGGAAGTAAATTTAGAATTTACAACGGTAAAATATTTATTAAAGGCCAGAAACGCGTGAAAAGATATGAATGTAAGGAAGTAAGTTCAGGAAGAATGTATATATTTCAACCTAATACACCTGTAGAATTAATCGGATAATATGAAAAATCAAAATTATGCTTTAATCATGGCCGGCGGCGTGGGTTCACGTTTCTGGCCAGTAAGTCGGCAATCTTTCCCAAAACAATTTCATGATTTATTAGGCAGCGGTCAATCACTGTTACAATCAACTTTTAGTCGTTTAAAACAATTAGTGCCGGCAGAAAACATCTACATTTTAACAAATGAAATGTATCAAAATCTGGTCTTAGATCAACTTGAGGAAATAAATAAAAATCAGCTTATTTTAGAGCCTGCCATGCGAAATACCGCACCATGCTTGCTTTTAGCCGGTTTAAAAATCTATAAACAAAACCCTAATGCTAAGATTATCGTAGCTCCGTCAGACCACTGGATAGAGAACGAAGAGGCCTTTTTGAGAAATGTTAAAACCGCCTGGGAAAATTGCGATGACGAACAATTAATGACCATAGGAATACCGCCAACTTTTGCTAATACTGGATACGGCTATATAGAATTTAATTTTAATTATGACGCTGATGTTCATAAAGTAGTTAGATTTACAGAGAAACCAGACTACCCTACTGCTAAAAAGTTTTATGATAGCGGTGATTATTTATGGAATTCAGGGATGTTTTTATGGCAAGCCAATGCTATAGTCAATGCGTTTAAACAGCATGCTAATAGCATGTATCAACTGTTTAACGAAGGTTTTAATGAATTGAATACTGAAAATGAAAATCGTTTTTTAGCTGACCATTATTCAAAAGCGGAAAATATTTCTATCGACTTTGCTATAATGGAAAAAGCTGAAAAAATCAGCGTTGTCAAAGCAGAATTTGATTGGAACGACTTAGGGACCTGGGGATCGCTTTATAATCAGCTACCAAAAATTGAAAATGATAATGTGGTTGTGCATTCTAATCTCTTAGCTGAAGATGCTAACGGAAATATGATAAGCGCTAAATCTGGTAAAAAGGTAGTGCTTGACGGTCTTAAAGATTATATCGTGGTAGATAGTGATGATGTGTTAATGATCACGCCAATGTCTAAAGAACAAGCTATCAAACAAAAAAGAAATCAGGCTATAGAAAAATTTGGCGAAGAAATGAAATGATTACAAACCTTTTAAATTAGCCTTTCTAGCTTGTTTAAAAAGGTTAGATGAATAAACAAAATTATTCAGGTTTTCGTTGTCGCACTTATGTATGGTTTTTCGATCGCCTTTCCATTCTAAAATACCATCTTTAAGGAAAATGATGTTTTCTCCTATTTCAAAGACAGAATTCATATCATGTGTATTTATAATGGTTGTAATATTATTCTCTTTAGTAATCTCTTGGATAAGCTCATCTATTACGCTTGAGGTTCTGGGGTCTAAACCGGAGTTAGGCTCATCACAAAAAAGATATTTAGGGTAATTAACGATTCCACGAGCTATAGACACTCTTTTTTTCATACCTCCACTTAAATCTGCCGGCATTTTTTGATTAACCCCTTCTAAGTTCACTCTTTCTAACACCTCATCTACACGTTTAAGCATTTCCTGTTGTGACATTGGGTTAAGCATCCTAAGTGGAAACATTGTGTTTTCCTGAACAGTCATAGAATCAAATAAAGCACCACCCTGAAAGACCATACCCATTTGCTTTCTTAACTCTCTTTTTTGTTTAGGACTTAGTTTGCCATATTGATAATCATCATAATAAACTTCACCCGAATCAGGTTCAAATAAACCGATTAAACATTTTAAAAAAACAGATTTCCCCGAACCAGATTGCCCGATAACAAGATTAGTAATCCCTTTTTGAAACTGAGCGGTTATATCATTTAAAACATGATTATCTCCAAAAGACTTATACACGTGATTTACTTTTATCATAAATTAGCTGAGTAATAATTGTGTGATGATATAGTTGGCTACTATAATAACGATGCTTGTCCATACAAATGATGTTGTAGAAGCTTTCCCTACCTCTAATGCACCGCCTTGCATATAATAGCCGTGATAGGAAGGCACCGTTGCTAAAATAAGTGCAAAAACAAATGACTTGATAAAAGCATAAACTATATGAAAGGGGATGAATTCTTCCTTTAGGCCAGAGAAGAAATCTTCAGGTCCTAAAAAACCACCATAAACACCAGCAAAATAAGCACCCCCTATACCTACAAACATAGATATCGCTATTAAAAAAGGGTAAATAAACATGGCAACAATTTTAGGAAAAACAAGGTAATTTAGCGAATTAATGCCCATCACTTCTAAAGCATCAATTTGTTCCGTAACTCGCATCGTCCCAATGCTTGATGTTATATAAGAACCCACTTTGCCTGCCATTATAATAGAAATTAGCGTAGGGGAGAATTCTAATATTATGGACTGTCTAGCTGCGAAGCCTATCAGGCTATCTTCTATAAAAGGGTTATTAAAATTAAGCGCTGTTTGAATAGTTACTACAGCTCCAATAAAGAAGGATATGAAAATAATAATACCCAGCGATCTTACACCTAAATCATTCACCTCCTGAACGATAAGTGTTCTTAAAACAGAAAACTTAGTCATTTTGCGGAAAATTTCTTTCCACATAATAAAATATTGACCGATGTGCGAAACGTAGTTCATAGTAAGGTTGCTAAAATAGAAAATTATTTGTTCACTTTTTTAACGTAAACGTAATATCTATTGATAATCAAAGATTAATTTTGTAATAAAAAAATATGTGCCGACTTTCTTCTATTCTAACATTTCTTTTTCTTTTCATGTCTTTTCAAAGCTCTGCTCAATTTGAAAAAGATAAGCAACCTAAACTAGTGGTAGGAATTGTTGTAGATCAAATGCGATATGATTATTTAAGTCGTTTTTTTGATGATTTTTCTGAAGATGGATTTAAAAAATTAATGCAAGAGGGGTTTTTGCTTAAAAACGCTCATTTTAATTATGTGCCAACTTATACCGGACCAGGACACGCCGCGGTTTACACGGGAACTACACCTGCTAATAACGGAATAATAGGTAATGGCTGGTATAACAGAACAACCGGAGAAAGCGTTTATTGTGTAGGCGATCCATCGCGAAAAAGTCTGGGTACGACATCTGATAATGGAAAAATGTCACCCCATAGGCTTTTATCTACAACTATAGCTGATCAAAATAGACTACACACTCAATTTAGAGGCAAGACCATTTCTATTTCTATTAAAGACCGTGCTGCTATATTGCCCGGCGGACATTCAGCTAATGCAGCTTACTGGTATGAAGGTGGACAAACAGGTCATTTTATTTCCAGTTCTTATTATGCTAATAAATTGCCTAAATGGGTGTCAGATTTTAATGAATCGGATCAAGTGGAACAATATTTAAAAAATTGGTCTACATTATTACCCATAGATAATTATACAGAAAGTGGCAGGGATGATAACAGTTTTGAGTTTGGATTTAAAGGAAAAGAAAAAGCAACATTTCCTTATGATTTAAAACAACTCGCCAAAAGCAATGACCATTTAGATATTTTAAAGTATACGCCATATGGTAATGACATCGTTGCTGATTTTGCTGAGCAAGCGGTGTCACATGAAAATTTAGGTCAGGATGATGATACTGATTTTTTATTGGTCAGTTTTTCCAGCACTGATTATGCAGGTCACAATTTTGGGGTAAATGCTAAAGAAGTACAGGATATGTATCTTAGATTAGATAGAAGACTTGCAAAAATGATTGATTATCTGGAAGAAAAAGTAGGTAAGGAACAGTTTACCTTATTTTTAACAGCTGATCATGGCGCTGTTCATGTACCTAATTACTTAAAATCAAAAAAAATAAAAGCGGGCTATTTTAACACATCCAAGCTAAAAGACAAGCTTGATAATTACTTGGTTAAAACCTTATCTTCTGATAGTCTGATTAAAAATATTTCTAATCAGCAAATATTTTTTAACCATAAAAAGTTAGACGAGTTAGATGTAGAAAGCGATGATTTACAAGAGATGATCACAAAGTTTTTACTTCAGTATCCTAAAATAAATCGTGTTTTTACGCGTGAGATGATCATGCATGGGCATCAATCTGATCGTGTAGGGAGATTAGTGCAAGAAGGCTTCCATCAAAAAAGAAGTGGTGATGTCATTTATGCTTTAGAACCTGCTGTAATAAGCTATCCACAAAAAGGATCTACTCATGGTAGTTCGATGAATTACGATACTCAAATTCCTGTTATTTTCTATGGCAAAGGCATCAGACAGGGCGAAAGTCTAAAAATGAGAAATATCACAGATATTGCGCCTACGATAGCTAACTTATTAGGCATTGCAATGCCTAATGCTAACATTGGACAGGTTATTACAGAAGCATTAAAAAACGATTAAAGTTCATTTTTAATACGCTGTAATTCAGTTTTAATAGATTGTAATTTATGAATGGTATCTAAAGTAGGTTTTTTAGCCGCGTTTTCTTTTCTAAGATAGGTTTTTGCGCCATCTAAGGTAAAGCCACGCTCTTTAACAAGGAAGTAAATCTTTTCCAGGAGTTGGATATCCTTTTGAGAAAACCGACGATTCCCTTTGGCGTTTTTTTTAGGCTTAATCGCTGAAAATTCTTTTTCCCAGAACCTGATGAGTGATGGGTTAACCTCAAAAGCATCAGCGACCTCACCGATGGTATAAAACATTTTTTTATTTAGAGGTTTCTTTAGCATTAGTCTAGTGATTGTCTTTGCATAGAGGCACGTCTTCTAAGTATGGTGTACTCTTTAGGTGTGAGGTCACCATAAAAGAAGTTAATAGGATTGATCACATCACCGTCTTTATGTATTTCATAATGAAGGTGTGGCCCTGTGGATAAGCCTGTGTTACCAAGTTCTCCAATAATATCACCACGTTGAACGCGCTGACCTTTAAAGACTTTAAATTTATTAAGATGGGCATAAAATGTTTTATAGCCAAACCCGTGGTCTAAGACCAATAACTTACCATAACCTCCCGTTCTACTTGCCTTTTCAACAATTGCATTTCCAGTTGCGTACACCGGTGTTTCTGTAGGCGCAGAAAAATCTATACCATCATGCATTTTTTTATACTTTAATATAGGGTGCATCCTATAACCAAAACCAGCAGAAATCCGCTTGAGGTTTTTATTGGGTACCGGCTGAATAGCAGGAATACTTTTAAGCATGTCCTCCTTGTTCTTAGCCATTTCTTTAATCTTATCTAAAGATTTAGACTGAATGACCATTCGTTTTTTAAGCTTATCAAGTCTTTTGTTTGTTTTGATAAGTAAGTCAGAATTATTAAAACTTTCGAGATCTTTATACCGATTAACACCGCCAAAACCAACGTTTCTTTGCTCCTCAGGTATAGGATTTGCCTCAAAATAAACACGGTAAATTTTATTATCACGACGCTCAATATCTTCTAAAACACTTACCATTTGATCCATTTGCTTATTTAAAGACTCATATTGAAGCTCCATATTTCTCAGCTCACGCTTATAAGCTTTTTCTTTAGGCGTCTCAAAACCCGGAATGTTAAGATAGACAAGCAAAAGTACAATAGAGACAATTATGACACTTAAAGCAAATAGAGCGACTAAACCAAAGCGCTTGGATTTACTCGTTTCTATTCTTTTATAAGATAAAGTTTCAGTATCGTAATAATATTTTAGCTTGCTCATAAATTGCTAGTTAAAGGAACTTAAAAATAAATATCGATACTAATATATACATTAAAAACTGAATTTAGAATTATACCGTTTGAATTCTGTTAATATTACCAGCCACCAACGGCACCACCTCCGCCAAAGCTACCACCGCCAAAGCCTCCACTAAATCCGCCGCCGCCAAAACCGCCACCTGATGAACCGCCTCCAAAGCCGCCACTGGAGTGACTACCGCCAAGACTGCTTAAAATAAGAATGTCCAGAAAATCAGGGGAGCCTCTTCTCCCGCCTTGACCGCCGCCTTTACCGTTGTTTTTTCTACGTCGGAATACCAGGATAACAAATACCACTATAATGAATAAAGGAAAAATCACAAATGACCAGGACACATCTTTCTTACCCTTACCTTTATATTTATCAGCATTAAATTGACCGGCAAGTATTTCAAACATAGCATCAGTAGCTCTATCTATACCTTCATAGTAATTAGCTTTTTTAAAAGCCGGGCGCATAATGTCATTGATAATAACATTGCTATTTAAATCTGTTAAGTAAGGTTCTAATCCATAACCGTTTTGTATGGCCATTTTTCTATCTTCTTTTGATATCATAATAATGGCACCATTGTTTTTTCCTTCCTGGCCTATTTTCCACTTTTCTGCCCATTCTGCTGCATAAGTGGCAATATATTCTCCTTTAAGATCTTGAATAGTGACTATAACAATCTGAGTAGATGTAGAATCAGCATATTTTTTAAGTTTGCTATTTAGTTGATTTTCTTCTGCCTCATCTAACATATCAGCATAATCATATACCGGCATTTGTTCTTCCGGCTGCTGTGGGATTTCGCGTTGAGCTGATGCAAATAAGCTTTGAAAGATGATGAAAAGTAGTGGTATATATTTGAAGTGAAGCATATATTAAAAAAATTAGTTGATTTTTTGAATTTACAAATCTAAGACAAATAATAGCATTTTGATAAGTTTTGAAAAGCAACATCAGATGAACCAATTTAAGGTATTTTCTGCTACATTAATTCAGTAGACTATTATCTTATGCTAATAAATAAAGAACCGTCTCTTTTTTTAAGAAACGGTTTCTTTTAATATTTAAGTCTTCAAAGCAACTTTATGATTTCAACCAGGCTTGTCTAAGCTTAAAAGCTTTGCTTTCCTCATCAAGTTCTTTTGCTTTTAAAGTGGACTTTTTGAGCATAGGTTGCTCAAGTTCACCTTTAAAACTCATGTCTTTTCCGTCTCTTGTTACTACGATTTTAAAGTCATCACCTGCCTGCCATCCCATAGAAGCGCCTATCATACTCCTTACGTTTTGCATAGAAAACTCCTCTCCGTTGATAGATTTAATCACATCGCCGGGTTGAAGGCCTAAATCTTTGAAATAGGTATTCATAGGGTAGGACTTTCTGAAAAAGATGTCTCCTGTACTTTGATCTACATTAATAAAAGGATTTTGGCCGTCTAGAAAATAGCCGGTTTTTTGCATTTTAGTCTCTTTCTCTAAACCTACTTTAGCAAAAAACTTATCAAATGATAATGGCGTTGTGCCTTTAACGTGTTTATCAAAGAAATCTGCTATTTCAGGATAGGTCATGGCCAGAATTTCATCAAAAAGTGCATCATCATTAAATGGCTTATCTTTTCCATATTTGTTGACTAATTGTTTCATCAAATCTAAAATGCCCATTTGCCCATCGCTTAATTCACGCAAACGGATATCTAGGCACATACCGATAAGCGCCCCTTTTTGATAAACATTATAATAGCTGTCTTTATAAGGATCATCATAAATGTTTTTACTCATTTTAGTAAATGACATGCTACGGTCAAAGCTTGATGCGGTTTGTATTTTATCATTTATTCTTTGATAAAAATCGTCTTCGCTAATTAATCCCTGATTAATTTGAAAAAGATTGGCAAAATATTCAGTTACGCCTTCATACATCCATAAATGTTGAGACATATCAGGGTCGTTATAGCCAAAATAATGCACCTCTTTAGAATGAACATTCAGCGGTGTGATGATATGGAAAAACTCATGAGACACTACATCAGTCATACTTTGCTTAAGCCGTTCTTTAGGTATACTTTCAGGCAAAACCACAGATGTAGAGGTATGATGCTCTAATGCGCCAAAACCTCTGGCGTCCGGCTTTTGCTGGTCTGATAAGTATAACATGATATTGTAAACAGGTGTATTATCTATTTCACCAAGAAACGATTTTTGAGCCTGAACCATCTCTTCTAAAGTAGACTTTAAATCATTAGTTGAATAAGTATCATTTGGTGAATACATGCTTAACTGTACCTTCATACCCTGAATGTCAAAGCTGGTAGTATCTGGTTCTGCATACATGATAGGATTATCGATTATCCCAAAATAACGATCAGTTACATATTGATCAACTGTAAAATTCTCTTTCTCGGTTTGTTTAGCTAATGGTAAGGTAGTGGCGCTTACTAAATGATCTGGATGTTGTATCAATAACTCGTGCGTTTCTTCTTGCATGCCTTCAAAGTAACCTACAAATCCGTGAAGATTAAGCATAAAGTTTTCATCTTTATCAATATTTGTTCCCGCTGGCGAAAATGTACCGCCTTCTCCTTTCATATCGAATGTATCGTTTACCAGGTAGGTGACTTTATCTAATTCCTGAGCGTTTTTAATTTGCCAGGTATTGTCATTTATACGTTCAACATCTATTTCTTCACCATCGTAATTATAGGCTTTAAAGTTTTCTGAGAACTGGCCATAATCATTAATCGCATAGGTGCCCGGAATGGTTTTAGGTATAAAATATTTGATAGCATCTTTTTCTATAACCCCGGGATTATGGGTTACCATAACGCGGTCTTCATTTACATTTACCAGATCTAAGGTAACTTTAAGATTATCGTCTTTTTTTGGTTTCACACCACAGGAAACAATAAATAAGCTCATCATGATGAGCACGGCTATTCTTTTCATAAATTGTTTTTTGTATAGGTCTTCTAAATTTTTAAAATGTTACAAAAAGAAGATGAATTTATATTTAAAACTTCTTTTCGCGGTTTATTGTATGGTTAAAAAAAGGTCTTTTATCCGTGAGAAATATCATCTGATAATTCATTTTCATCATCAGATTGATAAGGGAAATGCTTTTTAAGTTGTTCACCTGCTTCTAATATGCCCTGAACCAAACCTTCTTTAAATTTGCCTTCTTTAAAATTAGAGATGACATGGTCTTTCGTGCTTTCCCAGAAATCATTCTCGACTACATCATTGATGCCTTTATCGCCTACAATAACGAATTGGTGATCTTCAATGGCGAGATACATCAAAACACCGTTTTGAAGTTCTGTCTTGTGCATTTCTAACTCCTGGAACACTTCCAGTGCCCGGTCAAAGGCATCATCTTCCGGACATTGGTTTTCAATATGCAAACGGATCTCGCCAGAAGTATTTAATTCAGCCTTTTTAATGGCCTGAACCACTTCTTCTTGTTCTGATTGGTTTAAAAATTCTGTAGCTTGACTCATAAATATTGTTTTAAAATTCTACTTCAGGGGCTGTTTCTGCACCATCATCTGATTGATAACGTGTCATAGGCTCAAAACCAAACATGGAAGCAAAGATGCTATTTGGAAATTTTTTAATATGCTTATTGTATTCGCCAACGACCTTATTGAATTTATTCCTTTCAATATTGATTCGGTTTTCAGTGCCTTCCAGCTGGGCTTGTAAATTAAGAAAGTTTTTATTAGCCTGTAATTTAGGATAGCGTTCTACACTTACCAGTAAACGAGAAAGTGAAGAACTTAGTCCCGATTGGGCTTTACTAAAATTCTGCAATTGCTTAGAGTTTAAATCACCTGCATTTACGTTTACCGATGTTGCTTTAGAGCGCGCCTCAATCACATCCGTTAAAGTACCACGTTCAAAATCTGCCGCTCCTTTTACAGTATTTACCAAATTGCCTACTAAATCTGTTCTTCTTTGATAGGAGCTTTCCACGTTGCTCCATTGGGTTTTTACATCCTCCTGTAATGTAACAGCTTTATTATTGAAGCCCTTCATAGAGGAATATACAATTAAGATCAGTATCCCTATAATGGCAACGGGTATAATCCACTTTAAATGTTTTTTCATCTGATAAATTTTAGACAAAAATAAACAAAGGGAATGGTTTTAAGCAAGTTTACCTGATGTTTAATCAATATAACTCATCAAAAGCATATGCTATAATCAAATTGATAAATTTGAATGAGATACCTAAAAACAAATTACATCAATACATTTCCTAATAAGCTGATAAAAGCCTTTTTCTACCAAATCAACTGATTATATTTGCGTTTTTAATCAATATACATGGATTACGCTGAAAATATACTTGAAACGGTTGGTAATACACCGCTTATCAAAATGAATCGTATCATTGAAGATATAGAAGCCACCGTATTAGCTAAATATGAAACTTTTAACCCCGGGAACTCCGTTAAAGATAGAATGGCCATTCAAATGGTAGAAGATGCTGAAAATGATGGCAGGCTACAGCCCGGCGGTACTATTATAGAAGGAACATCCGGTAACACGGGTATGGGATTAGCACTGGTAGGGATTACCAAAGGTTATAAAGTGGTCTGTGTAATCAGCGATAAGCAAAGTAAAGAAAAGATTGATGTCTTACGGGGTGTAGGTTGCGAAGTTGTGGTTTGCCCTAATGATGTAGCACCAGACGATCCTCGCTCTTACTACTCAACATCTGCCAGATTAGCTAAGGAAACCCCTAAAGCCTGGTATGTTAATCAATATGATAATCCGTCTAATTGTAAAGCGCATTTTAAAACTACAGGACCCGAAATCTGGCAACAAACTGATGGTAAAGTAACGCATTTTGTGGTAGGCGTTGGAACCGGCGGCACTATCTCAGGCATAGGTAGCTACTTAAAACTTCAAAACCCTAATGTAAAGATTTGGGGCGTTGATTCCTACGGATCTGTATTTAAGAAATATCACGAGACCGGCATTTTTGATGAAAACGAAATCTACCCTTACAAAACAGAAGGTATTGGTGAAGACATATTACCTAAAAATGTTCGCTTTGAAGTGATAGATGGATTTACGAAAGTCACCGATAAAGATGCTGCCGTTTACACCAGAAAATTAGCTCAGGAAGAAGGGATGTTTCTGGGCAACTCCGCTGGTGCAGCCATAAAAGGAGTGCTTCAATTAAAACATCATTTTAATAAAGATGATGTTGTTGTACTACTTTTCCATGACCATGGTAGCCGGTATATCAACAAAATCTACAATGATGATTACATGCGTGAACAAGGCTATATCGATTAGAATTCCGATACGTGATGGAATTTGATAGACGGGAATTTTTGCTCTGTCATTTGTAAAGTAAATTTAGAATCTGCCAGGAAAACCAGTTGACCGCTTTTATCATGTGCCAGATAGCGTTGCTTGACGCGTTTAAACTCCTCAAATTGATGGTCTTTTTCATCAGCTTCAATCCATAGTGCTTTATGAATATTGATCGGTTCATAAGTGCATTTAGCGCCGTATTCATGTTCTAATCTGTACTGAATAACTTCGTACTGCAGCGCACCTACCGTCCCTATAACTTTTCTGTTATTTAAAGACAGTGTGAATAGCTGTGCTACACCTTCGTCCATCAGCTGCTGAACACCTTTTTCTAATTGCTTAGATTTCATAGGATCTGCATTATTGATATAGCGAAAGTGCTCAGGTGAAAAGTTAGGGATACCTTTGTATTGCATTTTTTCGCCTTCTGTCAGTGTATCGCCTATTTTAAAATTTCCCGTATCATGTAGCCCTACAATATCACCGGGAAAAAGTTCATCTACCACCTCTTTACGTTGAGCAAAAAAAGCATTAGGACTTGGAAATTTAAATTTCTTGTTTTGTCTTACATGAAGATAGGGCTTATTACGTTCAAATTTACCGGAAACTACCTTTACAAACGCAAGACGGTCTCTATGCTTAGGGTCAAGGTTGGCGTGAATTTTAAATACAAAACCACTAAACTGATCTTCATCAGGTTTCACCAGCCGCTGATCGCTTTTTTTATCTAATGGCGGTGGCGCAATGTCTACAAAGCAGTCTAACAATTCGCGAACGCCAAAATTATGTAAAGCAGAGCCAAAGAAAACCGGTTGAAGATGCCCGCTGATATAGTCCTGTTGATCAAAATCAGGATAAACACCTTGCGCTAACTCTACTTCTTCTCTTAGATTAATCGCTGGCTCTTCGCCTATTAAGTCATCTAATGCTTTGTCATTAATATCTGTAATTTCTATCGTATCTTCAATATTTTTCTTAGGATCATCAGTAAACAAGTTGATATTTAGTTCATAAATATTATAAATCCCTTTAAAATCATAACCCATACCTATAGGAAAGCTCAACGGGCAAAGTTTAAGATTAAGCTTTTCTTCTATTTCATCAAAAAGCTCAAAAGCATCCTTCCCTTCACGGTCTAATTTATTGATAAAAATAATCATAGGAATGTTGCGCATTCTGCAAACCTCAACCAGTTTTTCAGTTTGCTCTTCAACCCCTTTAGCCACATCAATCACAACTATAACACTATCAACCGCTGTTAAGGTTCTAAACGTATCTTCTGCAAAATCTTTATGCCCTGGGGTATCTAAAATATTGATTTTATAATTTTTATAATCAAAACCCAGCACTGAAGTAGCAACGGAAATTCCTCGCTGACGCTCTATCTCCATAAAGTCGCTGGTAGCGGTTTTTTTAATCTTATTAGATTTTACAGCACCGGCTTCCTGAATAGCGCCACCAAAAAGCAGTAATTTCTCTGTTAATGTAGTTTTTCCGGCATCAGGATGTGACACAATACCAAATGTCCGCCTTCTGTTGATCTCTTCTATAAATTTCATTTGGCAAAAATAAGTGAAAAACCCGCTTTAACAATGGACTGATGAAATATCGGTCGCAAAACTAATTCCTAAGTTAGGTTAAGACATTATTAATGTAGGTGGAGAAAGCGCTGAAGTTAATACATTTACAAAATATGGAATATCCCTGGGATTTTTATTTGATGGCAGCCATGTATGCTTTTGCCGGTAGCATGCATTTTATCAAGCCAAAAGCCTATTTAAGGGTCATGCCTGATTTTATGCCAAAACCCAAATTAATGGTGTATCTAAGCGGTATAGCTGAGATTATTTTGGGTGGATTTTTACTGGTGCCTGATTTAAAGAACTGGGCAATTATCGGCATTGTCGCCATGTTGGTGATCTTTATGATTGTTCATATAAATATGTTACGCGGCGGAAAGCATGCGGCGGGAGTTCCTATATGGATTTTAATTTTGAGAATACCCATTCAGGCAGTACTGGTTTGGTGGGCATTTCAGTATTACAGTTGATTTATGGCCAATAATAAGATAGAAGAAAAATTTAACGACAGAGAATTAGACCGTATCATAGAAATGGCCTGGGAAGATAGAACGCCTTTTGGCGCCATTGAATTTCAGTTTGGCGTTCAAGAAGATGAAGTCATTGAAATCATGCGGCGCAATATGAAAAAAAGCAGTTTTAAAATGTGGCGCAAGCGCGTTCAAGGTCGCGCTACTAAACATAAAATGAAAAGATCAGCTGATAAAACTCAGTTTAAATCAAGTCGGCAAAAACATATTTCAGGCAATAAAATTTCTAAACGTTAGTAATTATATTACAGCTTTGTTTCTTAGTTGATTTAAAAAAAATATTTCCCAATAAACATCAGACATTGAATAGGTTATATTATTGGCTATAGATGAAAGTTAATTCTTTACACCTTTTATCAGTCCTTTTTCTTTATTGAATATACCTAAAAGTGAGATTAATTCTTTCTCCCACTGCCTTTTTCGTTTTTGGCACTTGATGCTGCCAGTGATGGTTCAGCCTACCTAACATCACGAACAAACTGCCATGCGTGAGATTTATATTTATCTTTTCTTTGGTTTGAAGATGCCTTAATTGAAAGGTTCGTGTAGCCCCAAAGTTCAGAGAAGCGATCACCAGATCTTTCCCTAAGTCCTTTTCATCGTCCTGATGCCAGGAAATAGAATCATTGCCATCTCGGTATCGGTTTAATAGTACGCTGTTGAATATAGAACCTGTCTTTACTTCTACCCTATTCTTTAGATCTCGCAAACTATCCGTCCAGGGTTTGGGCCTTAAGGTCAATCCTGAAAAAGAATAGGTCTTGCCTTCATCGCCATACCAAGCGGTTAATCTGGGAAAGGGCAGCTCTTTCCCGTAGATCTTCATCTTTTCCTGTTGCCAGTCGATCTTATCTTTTAGCTCTTTAAAATAGCTGTCGCTTTCATGTTTTTTAAGGAATTCCTGAGCATGTAAAAAAGCACCATCATGAACTTCATGATATTCCTGCGAATTTTCGAATAAATCGAGTTGGCTCACCTTTTAATATTTTACGGGTATTTGTCAATGGTTACAAAGTTATCAACTGAAATATAAATTACCTTAATGGAGTTATCAAAATTGTATTCTAAATCTTTACAGAAAACTGTATTTTCGTTTTTAAATTGATGATCTCGTGAAAAGTAAAAAGTCAGATAAGGTAACTCCTTTAATGAAGCAGTATAATGCGGTTAAGACCAAGCATCCGGATGCGATGGTCTTGTTCCGTGTAGGTGATTTTTACGAAACCTTTGGCGAAGATGCGATAAAAGCGGCCAGGATCCTGAACATCGTGCTGACCAATAGGAATAATGGTAGCGAAAGAACAGAATTGGCCGGATTTCCGCATCATTCACTGGAAAGCTACCTTCCTAAGCTGGTCAAAGCCGGCGAACGCGTCGCTATTTGTGACCAACTGGAGGATCCTAAACAAACCAAGAAGATCGTCAAACGTGGCATTACAGAAGTGGTAACGCCGGGCGTTGCCTTAAATGATGATGTGCTTCAGGGCAAATCCAATAACTTCCTGGCCGCGGTTGCCCGGCAGAAAAACCAATTAGGTATTGCCTTTATCGACATATCTACCGGTGAATTCCTTTGCGCAGAAGGAAATGAAGAACAATTGGAGAAATTATTACAGAACTTCCAACCTAGCGAGCTGCTCTTATCCAAAGGTGATAAAAAGACTGTGCTCACCGGCTCGCAAGACCAGTACAATCCTTACATCCTGGATGACTGGCTCTTTACCCTGGACTATGCGGAAGAAACATTGCTCAAGCATTTCCAGACGAATAATCTGAAAGGCTTTGGTGTAGACCATCTGGATGCGGGACTTATCGCCGCAGGAGCTATTATGCATTATCTCCAGGAGATCAATCACGATAAGCTGGCACATATCACCAAGTTATCACCTATCGCTGATGATCAATATGTCTGGATGGACGGTTTTACGGTAGCAAATTTGGAACTTTTCAGGACCACCCAACCTGAGGGGAATTGCCTGCTCGATATCATAGATAGATGTGTGACCAATATGGGAAGTCGTTTGCTTAAGCGCTGGCTCGCTATGCCCTTAAAAAGTATGGACCTGCTTAAGCAAAGACATCAAACCGTTGATCATTTAGTAAAGACGCCACAGTTGTTAGATGAACTAAGATATCAACTCAAAAGCATGGGCGATATAGAACGCTTGAGCTCAAAATTGGCCACTCGTAAAATATCGCCAAGAGAGGTCTTGCAGCTAGCCAAATCCATAGAAGCTTTGGCACCTATTCAAGATCAACTACAAGCAACGGACTGCGAACCCTTACAAACCACAGCAGAAAAGATCAACCGTTGTGAGATCATGCTCAAAAAGATCAGGGAAGCGGTCCATGAAGATGCGCCGGTGAACATTGCCAAAGGCAAGGTCATCGCTGATGGCTATTCACAAGAATTAGATGAATGGCGAGAAATGGCCTATTCGGGGCAATCCTACATAGATGATATGTTGCGACGCGAAAGCGAAAGAACGGGTATTCCCAGCCTAAAGATCGCCAGCAATAATGTGTTTGGTTATTATATAGAAGTGCGTAACACGCACAAGAACAAAGTGCCGGAAGATTGGACCCGAAAACAAACTCTGGTCAACGCAGAACGTTATATAACGGATGAACTAAAGGAATATGAAGCCAAGATCGTCCATGCGCAGGAAAAATTACAAGTGCTGGAACAAGAGCTCTTTGAAGAAATTATCAATTGGTTATCCCAGTACATATCAACCTTACAGCAAAATGCCTATATCGTATCGCGTTTGGATTGTCTTTGCGGTTTTGCAGAATTAGCGCGTAAAGAGAATTACGCTCAGCCTGACCTGAACGATGGTTTCAATTTAATGATCAAAGATGGACGGCATCCGGTCATTGAAAAACAACTTCCTGAAGATGAAGATTATATCGCTAATGATATTTATCTGGACAGGGAAAACCAGCAGGTCATCATGATCACCGGACCCAACATGAGCGGTAAATCCGCACTGCTAAGACAAACCGCATTGATCACCATCATGGCACAGATCGGTAGTTTTGTACCCGCTAAGGAAGCCCATCTTGGCATTACCGATAAGATCTTTACGCGCGTAGGTGCCAGTGATAATATTTCGATGGGCGAATCCACTTTCATGGTGGAAATGAACGAAACCGCGAGCATCCTGAACAATATGAGCGAGCGTTCTCTGATATTACTGGACGAGATCGGTCGTGGTACGAGCACTTATGACGGTATTTCCATCGCCTGGGCGATCAGTGAGTTCCTACATGAACATCCAACGCGTCCTAAGACCTTATTCGCTACGCATTATCACGAACTGAACGAAATGACCGAGCGTTTTGAACGGATCAAGAACTATAATGTAACGGTTAAGGCTATCAAGGATAAAGTGATCTTCTTACGCAAGCTTGAGCAGGGTGGTAGCCGGCATAGCTTTGGGATCCATGTGGCCAAGATGGCCGGTATGCCACATTTTGTGATCAACCGGTCTGAGCAAATCCTGAGCAAGCTGGAAAAGGACCATCAGGAGGATGATCAGGAGAATGTAAAAGATGCCACCTTAAAGGATACGCAACTGAGCATTTTCCAGTTGGATGATCCGCGCTTAGAAGAGATCAAAAGCGAGCTGATGGCAATAGATGTCGAAGAGTTCACTCCCATTGAAGCCTTGATGAAGCTCAACCAGATCAAGAAGAAACTTATTTCAAAAGAAGAAGAGAGATCCAGAACTTAACTTCAAAAAACCAGACTGCTTGAAGGCAGTAATGGTTTTATGCTTAACTTTGTGCTTTTAAACTAAAAAATATGGCTAAATACGATATCATTGTCCTGGGAAGTGGTCCAGGCGGTTATGTTACGGCGATCCGCGCCTCTCAATTAGGATTTAAAGTAGCGATTATAGAAAAGGAAAGTTTAGGCGGTGTTTGTCTGAATTGGGGTTGTATCCCTACTAAAGCCTTGCTAAAAAGTGCTAAGGTCTTCAATTATCTTAAACATGCAAAAGATTATGGTTTAAAAGCAGATAATCCGGATAAGGATTTTAATGCCGTAGTTAAACGTAGTCGTGATGTAGCAGGTGGCATGAGCAAAGGTGTGCAATTCCTGATGAAAAAGAACAAGATCGATGTCATCAATGGACATGGCACTTTGAAAAAAGGCAAGAAAGTAGAGGTGAAAGATGATAAAGGAAAATCGGAAACCTATGAAGCGGACCATGTGATCATCGCCACGGGAGCCCGATCTAGAGAACTGCCTAATATTCCACAGGATGGCAAAAAAGTGATCGGTTATCGTGAGGCGATGACATTGGACAAACAACCGGATAGCATGATCATCGTAGGCTCAGGTGCCATAGGTTCTGAGTTTGCCAGTTTTTACAGCGATATGGGAACAGAAGTAACCCTTGTGGAATTCCAGTCCAATATCGTTCCGGTAGAAGATGAAGAAGTTACCAAGCAATTCGCCCGCATCTATAAAAAGAAAGGCATTAAGGTCATGACCAATTCAAGCATGGAAAGCGTGGACACATCCGGCAAAAAGGTGAAAGCAAAGGTCAAGACCAAAAAAGGAGAAGAAACATTAGAGGCTGATATCGTATTATCGGCCGTAGGTATTAAAAGTAACACGGAGAACATCGGTTTAGAGGAATTGGGTATCGAACTGGAAAAAGATAAGATCCCTGTAAATGACTACTACCAAACCAAAGTTCCCGGCTACTATGCCATAGGAGATTGTACGCACGGACAAGCTTTGGCACACGTGGCATCCGCAGAAGGTATACTTTGTGTGGAAAAAATGGCCGGCCAGCATGTAGAACCATTGGATTACGGAAATATCCCGAGTTGTACCTATTCTAATCCGGAGATCGCCAGCGTAGGCATGACCGAGCAACAAGCTAAAGATGCAGGTTATGATATCAAAGTGGGGAAATTCCCATTTAGTGCTTCGGGTAAGGCCAGCGCTGAAGGTCAAAAAGACGGATTCGTCAAAGTGATCTTCGATGCCAAGTACGGCGAATGGTTAGGTTGTCACATGTTAGGTATGGGCGTTACTGATATGATCGCAGAAGCTATCGTAGGCAGGAAATTAGAGACCACCGGTCATGAGATCCTCAAATCGGTGCATCCGCATCCTACGATGAGTGAAGCCGTGATGGAAGCTGTCGCCGATGCTTATGGCGAAGTCATCCATGTATAACAATGGCAACTTCAGCGCTTGAGATAAGCAGTACCGCTAATGAGAAGATCAAGCATCTGATCCTGCTGAGCCGGAAATCGGCTTTGCGGGAGAAAGAGCGGCTATTCGTCGTAGAAGGTTATCGAGAGATAAACAGAGCTTATCAGTGTGGATTTGAGGTGCATCAATTATTCTATTGCCCGGAATTCCTAAAGGATAGCATCAGTGAAATCCGATCGGAACAATTGTTCGAGGTCAGTGCTAAGGTTTATGAAAAAATAGCCTATCGGCAAAAGTCCGAAGGTTTGGTGGCGACGCTAAAAATGCGGTCGAATCGATTGGAAGATATCGCTTTTTCCAAACAAGAACCGCTGGTATTAGTGATAGAATCGCCGGAAAAACCGGGAAATATCGGTGCGCTCTTACGTACGGCGGCAGCGGCGAACCTTGACGCGCTTATCGTAACCGATCCCGGGACCAGCATTTATAATGCGAACTGCATCCGCGCCAGCTTAGGTGGCTTTTTTGCCCTACAAATCGCTTTATGTTCGAATGAAGAGGCGATCCATTTTTTAAAAGCGCATCATTTTCAGGTGTTAACCGCCTTGATCAATGAAAATTCTGCCGATTATCAGAAACAGGACTTCACGAAGCGAACAGCTATCGCTCTGGGAACAGAAGCTGAAGGCTTAAGCGAAACCTGGCAGCAAGAAGGTTTCCAACCGATACAACTCCCTATGCCCGGAAAGGTGGTTGATTCATTGAACCTGTCCGTATCCGGTGGTATCTTGATGTATGAGGCCTTGCGGCAGCGTTCGAATCATTAGTGGCTCTGAATATATGTTGAATTGGCCATCGGACACAAAGATTTTTTTTCGGTACGTTACTAATCAAATGATTTTCCTATTAAGGTAAACAAATGATCAATGATCTTGATATTTGAGTTTTATCAATCACGAACGAAAAATCAAACTTAACTTTCCAGCTCTGCGTTTTTGGACGTATTAATCATAGTGTTTATCGCTGGTACATTCCTATTTGTAAGCAAGTTAAGAACTATGATTTAAAGAGTGAAATTTGTTTAATAAAAAATACATTAATATATTTGAGATATGAAAGCAAAAAGACTTTATATATCAAAACCATCAAAGGAATTACTTGAATTCGTAAGGGATTTGCGTTATAAGAAACAAGAGCGAAAATCTGAATATCGTTCAAATAGAAAGCTATATTTTCAGGATAATTAATTTTTAGCATTGGAAAAAGAAATTCCTTTAACAACTGATGAAGGTTACGAATACCTTATCGTTTTTAAGGAATTTTCAAACACTCCAAGAGATTATGGAGTTAAAATAATAGATGTTCCTATCATCTTAATAGAAGTTACTACGTTCCCGTGTATGAATAGTAGCGGATTTCTACTCACAAACCATTCGGTTTAGCACGGAGTTTTGCTTTATATAATTACTTTCGTTTTATCACTTAAACCGCTATTACTTATAAACATTGTAGTGTTTTCTTACTTTATTCAGCTGTTAATTGAATTGATAAACCTAAAGCATTAGCAAGTAAAGCAAAATTAGAAAGTCTAATATCTTCTCCGTTTTCAATTCGAGAAATATAAGGTCTTTTCTTTCCTACTTTTTTAGCTAAATTTTCTTGACTCAAATGCAATTCCTTTCTTCGGTTTTTAATAATTTCTCCAAAATAAAATGAAAAAGCGTTATCTCTAAATTCCTCACGTTCTTTTGAGCCTTCTTTTCCGTATCGTTTTGCAATTAGTTCTTTTGCGTTTATTGATATTCTCATAATTACTTTTCTTTTAGATAATTCTCTAATATTTTTTCGGCTTGTTTAATAGCTTTTTTATAATCTTTAGTTCCTTTTTTCTGAAATCCGCATAAACATACAGCTTGTGTACATTCGGCAAAATTCAGATGGTCAATAGCAAATATTACAACTCGATATTCATTTCCTGCTTTAATTCGTAATTCAAAAATGGTGTCGATTGCAGTTTCTTTAGAAAATTTGAATTAACAACTTTTATTTCTCCGATAACTTCAATTAATTGGAAGAATTTCAATCTAACTCTTTCGTTTTGATTGTCGATAAATTCTAAACATTCTACGGTAATATCGACTTCTCTCATATTACAAATGTAACGAATATGTTACAATTATTTTTTCAAATTCACTACTTTTTTTGAAGACGGGATTTTTTTCAGTATGAAACACAACTCCTACTAACAGTATAAATACCTTTTTAAATTTTGGCAAATAACATTGGATTATTTAGATGAGTACAATGTAATATTTAAGAAATATTATCCTATAATCTAAAATCTAAAAGTTGCATTTATTTATTGAATTCAAGTTTCAAAACAATCTGCTATTAGATTTTTTCAGCATCAGTCAAATTTACTGACAGCGACATTTTTCATTAAAATTGGTATAATATTTTGTTGAGAAAGCAACAGTTTATATCAACTGAAAGTGAAATTGCCTAATTTTGCGATATGGAACAAAATCCTATCTATTTCGATCATGCTGCTACGACTTTTCCTTATCCGGAGGTTATCGATGTGATGAAAGAACAGTTAGCAACTGCTTATGGCAATCCATCGTCATCCCATTCGGTAGGGAGAAAATCAAAAGCATTAGTAGAAAACGCACGAAGATCGATAGCTCGATATTTGGGTTGTCAAGCTAAAGAGATCTTTTTTACCTCTTGTGGTACAGAAGCTGATGCCTGGGTTTTACAGGCGGCAGTGCGTGATCTGGGAGTTCAAAGGATCATCACATCCAGTATTGAACATCAAGCTGTTCTGGCGAATGTGGAGCAATTGTCCAGGCAGAATATAAAGGTAGATCATATCAAATATGAAGCGGATGGTGAAATTTCACTAGCTCATCTAAAGGAGCTGCTTGAGGATAGCGATCAAAAAACATTAGTATGCCTGATGCACGTCAACAATGAGATCGGGAACCTGTCTCCTATCGATGAGATAGCTGATCTGTGTCAGGAATATCAGGCATTATTCCACTGTGATGCCGTACAGAGCGTTGGTAAACTACCGATCGATCTTCATAAGACCAGAATTGACTTCCTGGCCGCCAGCGCACATAAGTTCCACGGTCCTAAAGGTGTAGGTTTTGCCTTTATAAGAGAAGGTCATCAACTACAACCCATGATACTGGGTGGCGAACAGGAACGCGGAAAACGCGCCGGAACGGAAAACTTGACCCTGATCACCGGAATGGCCAAAGCTTTGGACATCAGGTTCGATAACTTGTCTGAGAAGAGGCGGAAGGTCTTGAAACACAAGCATTATTTTATCGACCAAATAAAAGAGGCCATCCCCGGTATTATTTTTAATGGCAATTGTCTAGACGATACTAAAAGTGCCGAGCATATCGTCAATATCCGTATTCCGGTAAAAGAGACCAAAGAGGGAATGTTGCTTTTCCAAATGGACCTAAAAGGCATTATGTGTTCCCGCGGCAGTGCCTGCCAAAGTGGTGCGCAAACGACTTCTTATGTATTAAAGGAAATTTATCCGCAGGAAGACCTACTGCCTAATTTGCGTTTTTCATTTGATGCTTCTAACACTTTTGAAGAGATCGATCATTGTGTTAAGAAATTAAAGACGATAGTTGAGCAAAATCCGGTTTGAGCGATATCGCATGATTTTAGAATCGAATTTTACTATTAAAACCTGGCCCTTAGTCTTAAATTGAACACTCTAGGTGAAAGGAAGTTAGGTATGGAAAAAAGATTTTTAGTTTGCGCATCTCTAACAAAAGTGTTGGTGATAGTATTGAGTCGGTCAAAAAGATTGAAAATCTCAAAGCCGATGTCCAGGTATTCAAAGCTATGAAAAAGGCTGCTTTTAGGGACGATTTCACCGGTTTCCTTGAGTACATAGGAAAATCCGGCATCTACCCGACTATAATCCGGTAATCGATTTCTAAAATCATAAGGATCGGCAAATCTCGGTGTACCTCCCAGAACGCCGGTATTATACACCAGATTCAAGTTGAGCTTTAATTTAGGGATATTTGGGATATAATCTTGAAAAGCTACGCCTACATTTAGCCGCTGATCAGTGGGTCTTGGTATGTAGCCCCGTTCATCCAGCTTTTCTTCTGTTCGCATCACCCCTAAGCTCAACCAACTTTGCGTGCCGGGCACAAATTCACCGTTAAGACGCAGGTCTAATCCATAGGCATAAGCTTCTGCATCATTACGGGCGCGGTAACGGATTCTGACGTTTTCAATGGTATATGGATTTACATCGGTAAGGTTTTTATAATAGCTCTCAGCGATAAACTTGAAGGGTCTGCCCCAAAGTTTGAGACTATAGTCCATCGCACCTACGATATGATAAGCTTTCTGAGCTTTGACATCCGGGATGACCGTTCCCGTTGTATCACGCAATGCTCGATATCTTGGTGGTTGCTGATATAAACCGCCGGACAGCCTAAAAAGGATATCCTTTTCCCAATCCGGTTTTAAGCTGATCTGTGCTCTGGGGCTGATAATGGTTTGTGTAGATGAAGTCTCATCCGCTTCAGAATTGAGATGCCAGACCTGACCGCGAACACCGGCATTGAGCCAAAGTTTATTATCTCCCAGATGGGTTCTATAGCTCCATTGTGCGTAGCCGGAAAAGCGATCGACCTGGGTTTCATTAAAAGCGCGAACGCTAAAAAAGGGTTCAATTTGTCCTTCAAACGGATTATAAGGTTGGTCATTGACAAAACCACCATTGGGCGGTCTCACAGCAAAACCGGCAGAATCTACCATTTCGTATTCCTGTAATCTATCGCGGATATCCTCACGCGCATATTTTAATCCGTATTCAATATTATGCTTGCCTTTTTTGATCTCGCCGATATGCTTGATGTTGATAAAAAGGCCGTCCAGGTCATTTCTGGCGTGGGTGAATTGTGCGCCGGCGCCCTGGGTGAATTCCACTTCACCAAAGTTCTCATCCCCAAAGTTAGAATTGACAGCGCCTAATCTGTATTGTGCCAGTATATCAAAGTGTTCCTGCTCTTGTGTATGATAAGCTGATGCGATGAATTTGGCTGTAAAATTATCCGATACTTTATAATTTGCTTTTAAAGCACCGAAGTAGGTCTCGAACTGATCTTGCTCTTCACCCTGATAAAAAATCAGCAAGGCTTTTGGATCTTGAACCGTACCAAAGTTGGTTTGTCGAGTATTCGGTTCGTAGTCATAAGTATTGATGGCGATATTGCCCAGAAAATCTAAAGAGAATTTGTCATTGAACTGATAGCTGAGCTTGGTCTGCACATCGGTGAAACGCGGTCTAAAGTTAGCATCCGTCTGTCTGGCATCGACAAATAAACTGTTATCACGATAACGTATGCCTAAGATGCCGGAGAATTTATCATCTTTAGAAGCGCCTTCTACCGAGACCTGACCGCCGAGGAAACTCCCTTCTGCAGTGGCTCTAAAACTCACCGGCCGGCGATAATCTACAGACAGGACAGATGATAATTTATCACCATATTTGGCCTGGAACCCTCCGGCAGAAAATTCCACATTCCTTACCAAATCTGAATTGATAAAACTCAAACCTTCTTGTTGACCGCTTCTTACTAAAAAAGGTCTGTACACCTGAATTTCATCAACATAAACCAGGTTTTCATCAAAATTTCCACCGCGTACAGAATACTGGGTGCTCAATTCATTATTAGAGCTTACACCCGGCAGTGTTTTTAGCATATTCTCTACCCCTGGATTAGCCCCCGGCATCAGTCTTATTTTTTCAGGTGATATGGTTGTGATGCCTTCTACACGAGTTCTTTTTTCTTCGGTGATAACGACTTCACTGATTTGCTCGATGTCTGTTTTTAAAACTATATTGAGTTCTTTTACTGCTCCGGCAGCTAGATTGACTCTTGCCGTAGTGCTTTTAAAACCTAAGCTATTAAAGGATAATGCAATTTCTGTATTCGCCGGAATTTTAATCTGATAAAATCCATTTTGATTTGTAGAAGTGCCGCTGACGTCACCATAAGATATCGATGCAAATGGAATAGGGTCGTTTTGTTGATTTAGAACCACACCCTGTACGGTGGCACTTTGAGACCAGCCAAAAAGTCCTGATAAAAACAATACAATAGCAAATAATATCTTCAAATTGATCAGCTTAATTCTTTCTGTTGATACGGGCTTCAAATATAGCCGAATTTCCCACTTTATCAGTCACCACTACCTTTAGCTTATTTTCGCCATCCTGAAAGTGACCATCGTTAAAATCATAAGTAATCGTATCCGTTTTATAATCGTATTCCATCAAAATAAATTCTCCATTTACAGTAGCACGGTAGCTATCTACTCCGGTAAGCTCATCATCTATTTTAAGTTTGAGGTATCGGTAGTTAGACATCCATTTATTATCACGAAAATTTAGCGGTTTTATTGTGGGTTTTTCCGTATCTAAAGCTAAAGTATACTTGCCAAATTTTCTTATTTTGGTGTGAAATCTGTTTTCTTCTTTAACCGTATCAACATAATACTTAGATCCCCATGGCATAACGCGGGCTATAAAAAGTTGAGCTTTGTCTTGATCGCTATAGTGACTTACATCAAAGCCTATGGTAACCGGATAATGAATTGGTGTTGTATCATGATGTAGTTTTATGGTTTCTCCCTGAAAATCAATATCTAAATATTCATCTTCATATAATGCACCTTTAGGGAAATATACATCTATTTTACCTTTTTCGTACAATAGTGCCTGATCAGCCTTAACTAAATACGGTGTTTTAGGTAGTTTTGGCTTTTGTTTTAAGTCTGTGCTTTCACCATCTACTGGAATTAAAAGTTCTTTTTTATTGCCCTTAAAATCTTCAACCACTACTTTTATTTGGTAATGAAGTTGATCTTCAATATTAAAAAGGCCTTTTCTGTCGTCAAAGTCATATAAAGGAACTTGATTATTAGGCTGTATAAATAATTTATTAATTCGTTTTTTGTGATTGATATAATGTTCATAATCTATCATTCGGTTGATGTAGCGAGATTTGGCAAACGAAAATCTATCAAAAGTCATTTGGAAATGCTTTTTCCCGTTGATGTAAGTTGTTATTTTATATAGACCTACGCGGTTAACCGTTAAGCCAAATTGATCAAACGCATTGATACCGATTCCGATTTTGCCAAATGCCTCAACAGGGTTGGTTTTAATCTGCTTATTATTAATTCTTCGGGCAACTACTCTGGTTTTTTGCTGCACCCCTTTAATATGAGCATTCTGACTTATTGGATATAAATAAACGCCCTTAATTTTAGGTGAGCGGTTATCTTTAAGTTGATCAAATGTAAATTGAAGCGGATTAAGCGGCCTGGATTGCTCATCGCGAATTTCAAAATGCAGATGCGGCCCGGAGCTGGAACCTGTATTGCCGCTGTAAGCGATGAGCTCGCCTTTTTTGACGGGTAAAGTTGCTTTATCAGGGAATTTCTGAATGGTATAAGATTCCAGTTGATATTGCTGATCTTTTATCCACTTCTGGATTTTAGGTGCAAATTTGCTTAAATGTGCGTAAACGCTGGTCTTCCCGTCCGGATGTTCTATGTATAAAGCCTTCCCGTAACCAAAACGCTGAACCTTGACTCTACTGACATAACCTCTTTCAGTAGCATAGACTTTTTTACCGATTTGTCCTTTGGTCTTAAAATCTATACCAGCATGAAAATGGTTAGAGCGTAACTCCCCAAAACTTCCTGATGGTAATAAAGTTATGTCTAATGGCGATTGATAGGACAAGCTATCTTGCGCCCATGAAGTTAAAACACATAATAAACTTAGAATACAAAAAATACTTTTTAACCTCAAGGTAAATGAATTTGACTTAGGTATTCAAAATTAGAAAAATATAGGTATCAATCACATCAATATGGATAAAAATAAAGTAAGGAAGATTAAATTGTGGACTCCGGTTTTAAGTGGTAATACTCATCTAAGGTAATGTGTCAAGATGAAAATTGTTTTTTGAGCCTTTTGTGATTATTTTTCCTAAGCTAGCTAAAATAGTTATTGTATCCAAAATAAAAGTAATGCATAACTATCCCAACCATCATCTTCTTTTCTAAAAAGAAGAAGACTACCTGAGCCATAGGATTGTTGATAAACGATTGCATGATTATGAGCTTTGTCAAACAACGGTATTGAGTAATATCTTAGTTTCCCTCTCGCCGATAATATTTCATTAGTGTTTCCACTAGCATTAATTTTTTTTAAAGTATTGTGTTTTTTTATTACTTCCCTAATTGAATCTGCTTTATAAAAAACACCTTTAGGCATGACCTGTTTCCAATTATCGATTGTATTTTCTTTTAATTGACATTTCATATATTCAAAATCTTCATCACTAAAGAACTTAGTAAAATCTATTTGATCAGCTTTATTCTTAATATTGAGTTTTCTCATCATGGTAAATGTATTTGGCTTCAAAAAATCATTCCAGCCATTACCTCTTTTTTCTAACTCATTATAGGATAAAACTTCACTAACTACCAAATTACCCTGGTTATTTAGTTTCTCGAAGTGCGCATTCATAAATTCAACAAGCTCATTTTTCACTGAACATTTTCGAACTTGATCTTGACTATGAGCCAAGAAGCTTAAAAGAAATATTATGAAGACCAATGTGTTTTTCATTTTAACAAATATGATGGAAACCAACTTTAGATTAAAATTGGTTATAAAGTGAATTTAAGCATTCATTTTCAGTGAACTCTTCTTATTTGATTATTCTCTCCTCAAAATCCACCTCTTGATTGCTATCGCAATCATCAAGGATAGCCTTAACAAAAGCGGCTGCTTCAGGATTAATCTGGTCACCTTCTACATTGCCACTTAGAAAATCTTCTATGGCTGCTATATCATCAATTAATAGACAAAAGTCATCAGTGCCTGGATTAACGCCGGGATTTTTATAACTATTTATATATCTAATGGTTTGAACTTTTTTATTGGCATTTTATCACAAATAATAAGACGGAACATAAAACATTGTTTTATGAACTTTAGGTTTTTATATAACCTCATAAAATAAATTCTAATGTAAGATATAGCAACTAAAAAAACCTTTTAAACAATCCAAATTGGAAGTGTCATATATATTTCCCATGTCTCGGATTTTTTTTCGAAGATCATTAAATTTCCCTCGCCACAGTCAATACCGCAGTAGTATTCATAATAAATTATACAGTATTTGTTATTATCGAAAAAAACCGGATTAGAAAATCTATAAATCGGGTTTGACAGCGACTTACCTTTCTCAATTTGATTGACTATTTTAATAGGAAAATTAAATTTACTTGTCTCAAAAAAGTCCTGTTCAGGTTTTGTGATCTTTATATTTTCAATATCCGTATTAACAACTAGCTTTTTTAATTTTTTAGAATTTACTCCAAGCGCAACATTATTACCATCTACAAAGGTCAAGATTGTTTTACCAAAATAATCATTAGATAATTTATCTTTCAGATCTACAATTCTAGGGTTGAAAAATAACTTTGAGCCTTTTTTTTGTTTTGTAATATCATATACAACTTCATTTAATGTATAATAGCTTAATTCTTTTTGATCAGGCTCCTGTGCTTTGCAACTATAAAAAATAATTATCAAGAAAACTATTGTATATTTCATTGTTTTTAAATTAAGGACAAGCCTTACTTCCTTGAACGACTATACCAACACCATTTTGCCCAGTTAATTCAGCTGCCAAAGTATTAAGTATTCTTTGCCTATCAGATTGATTTGGAAAGTATTGAACGAAAGCAGGGTTTAAGACTAAATTACCACTTGAGTCTCTATAATGTGTTAAACCTCCCCATGCCATATCTTGATAGAACTGACTAGGTAAAGAGTAATTATTCTTATTACCAAACTTTTGTAAAGCGGTAGCTATTTCTGATATTAGGTTTTCATAAATAAAAAATGCATGATGGGTATCATTAATATTATTGTTATGAGTCTGAGCATATTTATCTAATAAGTTTCTATAGCTTTTGTCTATATTTGAAAACCTATACTTAAAAACTAAATAGGCATGAAAGGCCTCATGAATAAATGTTCTAGCCATTGATAGATCTGTTGCATCCTGGTTATTGTCTGTATAAATAGTAGTGGTGACAAAATCTCCTGAATCAATAAGTGGACTTGTAAATGCTGTTGAAGTTGCAGTACCATTTGCTTGTTGAGATCTAATTATCCAGTTATAATTTGTGGGTGTTGGACTATGTCCTATAAACTTATCCATTACTTTAGAAAATTCTCCATTTTGTGAGTATTTCAAATCTCTTATGATATCATCCAAACATTCAGGTAGTATATATATTAAAGACTCCTCAAAATCCACCTCTTGATCACTATCGCAATCATCAAGGATAGCCTTAACAAAAGCGGCGGCTTCTTGATTTATTGTCTCACCTTCTACATTGTTGTTTAGAAAATTTTCTATGGCTGCTATATCATCAATTAATAGACCAAAGTCATCAGTGCCTAGATTAAAGCCGGGATTTTCATAGCAATCTTTTTTCTCATCATCTAAATTCTCTAAAAACTCTCTTACCGGTTGTTTGAGTAGCTTTTCCGGCTCTTCAGGCTTGGTGATAATATCTTGTTCATCAGTTGGCTCAGAAGTACCCATACCTCCACCGGAGATAGGCCCATCGGATGGTCCATCTGAGGCGTCGTTTTGACCGTTGTCTCCTGAATCGTCTCCACTACTTGCGCCACCGCAATCAAATGTTATTAGTGTTTGTGTTCCTAATTCATAATATGCTTCTGAACAATTAGATGGATCAGCATCATCACATTGACATTCGGTACTTCCTGGATAATGCCCTGCCCCTGTGCAAGGAACAGCTTCTAAAACTGTTATTTCTGTATATTCTGGCACACAGCTATTATTTACTTTACCTATTGCTATTGTGTAATCATCAATAGGTGTAATACTACTCGATGTGTAATCTAAATAAATACTATCCT
>JAVLBJ010000089.1:0-7422 GCA_031581455.1 Psychroflexus sp.
ACAGAATAAATATGCTGAAAACGGTGAATTTTTTTCCATTTAGCATTTTCAGAAAAACGGATAATTCTACCGGCATCAAGATCTTCGTCATGACCGTGAATATTCGTGTAAGTATGATGAAGTACATTATGTTGCACTTGCCAGTTGTAAACATTACCGGCCAATACATAAATAGTACCGCCCATAAATTTATTTAACCATTTGTGCTTTGAATAAGCACCATGATTACCATCGTGCATGATATTCATGCCTACACCGGCCATACCTATACCCATTACAATACACAACCCTAATTTATACCACGCAGAAAATTCAAATGAAAATATAGCTATATAAGGCAATATGAGTAAGCTAAACATAACAATTGATTTTATATAAAGCTGTATGTTGCCTGTTTTAGGAATGTTGTTTTCTTTAAAATAAGAGTTCACTCTTTTGTTGAGCGTTCTTATAAAATCCTTTGAATCTTTTCTTGAAAATCTAATTGTTTGTTCCGCCATAATCTTCTGCTAATGGCTCAAATATATAACAAAAATGACGTTTAAAATTAAAATTAAGATTGTTTGGCAAAAAAAACATCTGGCGTTGTAAAAAGATATCTTATATGTCAGGTATAGGAAGGGATGTACTTCAAACCCTTTTTAAGTTGAGGTTTCTTTTGGGAAAGATTAATCACATATTCTCTTAATTCTTCAATCTCGTGAGGCAACAGCCTTTTAACTGCTTTTTTTATTTCTTCACAAAAAAGTTTAATATCAAAACTCACTTTTTGCAATACTTTCTTGGTGTAACCTAACATTGCTCTTGGCATTTTGTTTAGTTTTAAAATTAAGATTAGCTAATTTAAATAAAAAATACTATACAGTTCTTAAATGTAAGTTAACAATTTAAAGCGCTTACCACAATTTAGATTTATCTGCTGTCATATTTACCTTAACGCCGAAGCCAAAAGAAAAATATTGGGCTTCATTTAAAAAATCACTTATCTGAGATGAAGCATCTATAGTTAGAGAATCATATCTTAATGCAGTAAATACGTATAAAGAAAAATGAGGGCTGAATTTGTAATTGTATTGCAACTGGCCTTTAAAATAAGTTCCGTTATCTACAAAACGGTCATCTAAATCGTTTTTCTTATTTCGGTAATTAGCAAACCCGTAAGCCAGAGAAATATCTAACGCATGTTGTGCATTAAAAACAAAAGAATAGCCCGCCGTTAACCCATAAGTGTTAGCGTTTGAATAGTCAAAATCGCCAACTAAGGTTTTGTTGTCTACCTCAGCCGTAAAAGAACCACCTTCTATACCTAAAAAAAATGAGCGATATACATAAAACCTAAGTGCTGCATTATAGCCTACTTTTTGATACAACGCCTCACCGGCAAAATTATCACCAAAGGCTAAATTTCTTTTTAATGAAAGCTGATATGAGATAAATCTTACTGTGTTTTCATCTGACTCATCTTGAGTATCGTTTTCCTGAGCTTGCAACTGCCCGACACCTAAGAGCAAAATAAGCAGCCATGCTAATGCATTATAGCGTAATATCGATGGTTTCATTATTGTCATTTATGTCAAATACTTCATTAAATACATTCTCATTAGCTGCATTAATTATAGAAACACTAATGGATGTTCCTGATGATGCTTTAAATTCAAAAGAATCATTATCAACATCGCTGGGTAAATCAAAGTTCCTGGTAGAAGGCGTCAAATTAACACAGGCTAATTCATCATTATCTATAATCTCTACAAGTCTGAAATTACAAAATGTAGAAAAAGACGCCAGAATTTGACCTTCCACAAACACCTGAAGTTCCTGATCTGCAAGGTTGCCCTTATCGATATTTAATGCAAGTTGACTTATCTCGTTAAGGATAATAGTGCCTAAGTTGATCTCTATACCCCTAAAAGGCTGATCATTGATGATTCTGATCCTGTTAAAGTTATCGTTTGATGAGATAAGGCTAAAATTGTTATTTGATTCTGTTGCATTTATATTAATCTCTCTTATCCTGTCACTTTCAAATTCATCTTCTTCATTAAACTCGCCATTATCTATACTTAGAGAAGTCAATGAAAATTTACCATTTTCACCTGTTGTCCGGCTACCTAATTTCAGGTCTTCATTACCGCTAATCACATTTATATCAGGTATAGGATTACCGTTTTGATCCTGTATTGTGCCGGTAATCAGCAGCCGTCTATTATCCTCAATTCTAATTTCGCAAGTTGAAAACAGCATAGACAACATTAATATACTGAAGATAGGTTTAAGCTTCATTTGATTAAGATTTTTGTTTAATTGACCATTTAAAATGAAAAGTAGCCACTATATCATCATTCTGATTTTTTCCTACAGAGGTCATCCAAAATGCTCTGGCTTGGTCATCAGACTGTCCGCATGCTTGCATTTCAGTTGATAATGTTTGCCCGTCATCACATGTAAATATAATTTTACCTGTCGCCTTTTTGTGAAAAATAGATTGATTTTCTATGACTAACATCGAAAATTTATTTGATGACGCTTGTATGGCCTGCATCACTAGTATTCCTGTACTCAATTCTGCTGCCATAGCTAAAACCGCAAAGTAGATGCTTTTAAACGGGTTTTGATTGATCCACTTATGTCTGACACTTGTCTTAGCGCTATTAGTTGATAACTCTCTTACTCTTACTCCGGCAAAATAGGCAGCCGGTAATTTTTTAAGCATAAAAAGATGAATAGCAGCTGGTTTCATTTGATAAACAATTGTAACAAATGTAAGGTTTTAAGTATCTAAAAGTTAAACCGGGATCGGTTTGAATGTTAATAAATAGTTAAATTTAGTACTATGTATTGCAAAGTAACTAATTATACCTATATCTTTGTCATCAGTTATGGCCATATAGCCTTATAATAAAAACAACATGAAGGTAGAAAACACAAAAGCACAAATGAGAAAAGGCATCCTTGAGTATTGCATACTTTCCATTTTAGCTAAAAACGACGCTTACGTCGCCGAGATACTAGCTTCGCTTAAAAAAGCGAAACTCCTGGTCGTAGAAGGCACGATTTACCCTTTGCTTACAAGATTAAAAAACGCGGGATTACTCGCTTACCGATGGGAAGAATCTACCGGTGGGCCGCCCAGAAAATATTATCAATTAACCGATGACGGCAAACAATTTTTAAACGAATTAGGCACCACCTGGGAAGAGCTTCAATCGGCCGTAAACATTATTACTCAACAAAACTCTAAAGACAATGAATAAGACAATCAACATAAATTTAGCACAAATCTTTTTCCAGATTGATGAAGCGGCTTTTCACCAATTAAAAAGCTACTTAGATGCTATTGAGCGTTCATTAGGAAAAGAGGAAAGCAAAGACGAGATCATCAAAGATATAGAAGCCAGAATTGCCGAGCTTTTCTTAGAGCGTCAAATTAATGAAAGGCAGGTAATCACTTCTCAAGAAGTAGAACAGGTTATCGAAATCATGGGTAAGCCCGAGGACTATTTAATAGAAGATGAAGAAACACCTAAAGGTCAATCTCAAAGAACGGAACGTAAACCACTATATCGTGATTTAGATCGGGGTTATTTAGGCGGCGTATCAGCCGGTTTAGACCACTATCTGAATATAGATGCGGTTTGGATTCGTCTTTTCTGGGTGTTAACTACTATTTTTTCTTATGGTATTTTTCCTTTAATTTATGTAATTCTATGGATTGTTACGCCGGCGGCTAAAACTACCGCTCAGAAAATTGCCATGAAGGGTAAGCCGGTTAATTTATCTACCATAGAAGAAGATATCAAGAGCAATTATAAAAAGGTATCAGAAAAGGTAAAAAATGCAGATTATGATAAGTATAAAGAAGACATCAAAACAGGCTCCTCAAAATTTGCCAACTGGAGTGAAAACTTCCTGACCAAACTGGTCAAGTGGATAGGCAAAATCATGGGTGTATTTTTTATCATCATCGGTGGTTTTGGTCTGCTGGGTTTGCTAATAGGCTTTATTGCTTACAGCGCGATGGAAATATTTGGCAATCTTGATATTGATAATGACGTATTTGTATTTGGAATACCGCATTGGCTTCAGGCATTAACTATATTCTTAACCTCAGGAATTATCATGTTTTATCTTATTATATTGGGGCTTAAACTGATGAATCCTTTTATTAGGCAATTAAGCAAAACAGCTCATATTACCATGCTTAGTTTATTTGTTGTAAGTATTGCTTTTAGCACATTTCTGGGTGTAAGAAAAGGTATCGAGGAAAATACAGAAGCAGAAGTTACAGAGATAAGCAAAATAAATATCAAGCCAAATGATACGCTAAAAGTAAAAATGCTCGCTAACCTTAAATACGAAGAACACCTTAGGCAAGGCGGCGAAAAACTAATATATGATGATCAAGACAAAATACTATTCAGTCGTGATATAGGGCTTAAAATCATCAAATCTCAAGATGAAGAGCCACTGATGTCTGTTGTAAAAAAGAGCGAAGGCTATTCTATGGAACGCGCCAGAGAAAATGCTTCAGCTATTAACTATGAATATGATTTTAAAGATAACGAACTTATGTTAAATGGATATTTTACCAGTACAGCCGATAATAAAAATAAAGATCAGAAAGTACGTTTATATCTTTATCTACCTGAAAATCAATTGGCTAAATTTGATGATAATCTCTCAAGATTTTATTTAAAATCTTATAATGAAGATGCCTATAGTGTAAGTGATAGCCTATTTGGCCATCACCTACAGTTTAAGAAAAGAAGTGTACTATGTACAGACTGTGATACAATTCAAAAGAAAACTCAAACCAATATAAATCAATAACTATGATTATTTTAAGTAAATTTTTATCTGTAATTATCGCCGTTACGCTTGTTCAGTGCAGTTTTAATATGAATACGGATCAAGTAGATGGCGAAGGTCCGGTAGTAACTAAAAACATAGATATCAGTGGTTTTACTGAAATCGATGTTAGCAATGGCTGGAATGTTCAATTAATTCCTAATCAACCGCCTCAACTTGTGGTAAAAACTAACGAAAACCTGGTGGATTTACTGGAAGTTAACGAATCAGGTGATAAGCTAAGTATCAGTGCCGAAGACAATATAGGCAGTGCCGATAGCAAGTTGATCAAAGTTTATTTTGATAAAAAGTTGACTTTGATAAAAGCCAGCAGTGCCAGCGATTTGACTGCTAAAGAAGAACTGGTTTTCGAATCTACCACCATTGATGCTTCCAGCGACGCAGATATCAGCCTTAGCATTAAAGCTGATATTTTAGAAGTAGAAGGTTCCAGCGGATCTGACATAACCTTAGATGCAGCTAGCAACGACTTTTCAGTAGAGGCCTCCAGCTCAGCGGATATTTCCATTAAAGGTGATAACAAATCGATTACCGCAAAAGCTTCAAGCAGATCGGATATAGAATTAGAAGGCATTAGTGAAAAGGCTGATTTTGAAGCTACTAGCGGCAGCGATATTGATGCCAGAGATCTAGAAGCTAAAAATGTTATCGCTGAGGCATCATCAGGAGCTAATATAGATTGCTATCCCTTAGATACCTTAGAAGCCACCGCCTCTAGTGGTGCTGATATTAAATATCATAATAACCCATCTAAAAATGTAGCTTCTAAATCTACTTCAGGTGGAAGTGTCAGCAAAGATTAATTCCACTTTATTTTTATCTGATATCAGAAAATACTTCACATTACTTATTAAGAATGACTTCATCACATTTAAAAGGTAGGAATCATTAACCTACCTCCTTTTAACATTTGATAATTTTTTAATTAATTTGTATTCTTATTATAAATAGGAACAAAATGAAAAATCTAACTACAATTTTACTTCTATTAAGTGTCTTTGCATTCACTCAATGCGCTTATTTTGAAAGTAATAAAGCAAAAGGTGATGGTGAAATGATGACTAAGAGTATAGATATTGACCCTTTTGATAAATTAGAAGTTAGTGGCGGCTGGGAGGTTCAGCTTATACCTTCACAATCTTATAATGTGGTTATACAAGCCGATGAAAATTTAATAGACTTAGTGATGCTTAACCAAAACGATAGTAGATTAAATATAGGTGCGCAAAAAACTATTGGTCGGGCAAGCGATAAACTTATCAAAATATATTTTACCGGTGACTTAAAAATGATAAAAGCTAATAATGAAACAGAAGTCTTCTCAGAAAACGATTTGGAATTTACCTCTATCCTCATTGATGTTTCCAGCCAGGCAGAAGTAGAATTAAGTCTAAAAGCTGATGATCTAGAAATAGAAGGTTCCAGCAAAGGTGAACTTTCCCTCGATGCTGACTCTAAAAACTTAGAAATAAATGCGACGAGTTCTGCTGATATTTCAGTGGACGGATCTCATAAAATAACCACAGTTAATGCCTCGAGTAGTGCTGATGTAAAACTAAACGGCAATGGAGAAATCGCAAACTTTAATGCGACCAGTAGCGCTGATATTAATGCTAAAAGATTTAAAGTAAAAAGTATAGTGGCTAAGGCTACTTCCTCAGGAGAGATTAGTTGCTATCCTGAAGATGAATTGCAAGCCATTGCGTCAAGTGGCGGAAATGTAGCTTATCACAATGATCCCTCTAATAACATCAATTCACAGTCAACCTCCGGAGGCACAGTAGAAAGTAAGTAGCTTAAAGCAATCCTTTTTCTAAAAGCTTTTCTGCGATCTGGACGGCATTCGTTGCTGCTCCTTTTCTTAAATTATCCGCCACGATCCATAGATGATAGGCATTCTCCCTGGTAAAATCCTTTCTTATCCTGCCTACAAAAACATCATCTTTCCCGTGACTGTAGATCGGCATAGGATATTTATTGATCTCCGGCTGATCTTGAAGAACAACGCCTTTTGTATTGTTGAGCAGTTCTTTGATCTTTTTGACATCCGCTTCTCGTTCTAGTTCAATATGGACCGATTCACCATGACCGCCTTCTACGGGAATACGAACCGCGGTAGCCGTGAGGTCGATGTTGTCATCCAATATCTTTTTGGTCTCGCGGGTCAATTTCATTTCTTCTTTGGTGTAATCATTGTCCTGAAAAACATCGCAATGGGGTAGCGCATTTCGATAAATGGCATAAGGATAGGCCATTTCCCCTTTTTTGCCTTGTTCTTCATTTTCCAACTGATCCACCGCCGCTTTGCCGGTTCCGGTAACCGATTGATAAGTGGAAACGATAACGCGTTTTACATTAAATTCGCGATGAATGGGCGCTAAGGCCATCAGCAATTGGATGGTCGAGCAATTCGGATTAGCAATGATCCTGTCCTTCTCTGATAATCGATCCCCGTTGATCTCCGGAACCACCAGGTTGATATAAGATTCCATACGCCAGGCCGAGGAATTGTCCACTACCTTACAGCCGATATCCGCGAACTTGGGCGCCCAA
>JAVLBJ010000011.1:0-13739 GCA_031581455.1 Psychroflexus sp.
CTACCACAAAAAGAACTTTGAAAGATAACTTTACTTTAAAGCGGTAAGAAAAGAACATTAGAAAACATCGTATGAAAAATATTATAATCCTTTTTTGTGTAGTAATTGTATCATTATCCACTAATGCACAAGAGCGAGGAATTCCGGTTTACAAAGACTATCTTACAGATAATTTATATTTATTACATCCATCTATGGCTGGTGTATCAAGTAGGAATGAAGTAAGGCTTACAGCTAGACAACTCTGGTTTGACGTTGATGATGCACCTAGTTTACAAACAGCAAGTATTAACGGAAGACTAAATAATAATATAGGTTTAGGGACTATATTGTTCAATGATTCTAATGGACGCTTTTCGCAACAGGGTGCTTATTTCACTTTTGCTTATCATTTGATGTTTTCAAGAAGTACAGCTTACCTAAATCAATTATCCTTTGGTGTTAACGTTGGTCTGATTCAAGAAGGTTTAGATGAGACTGATATTGATTTAATTAATAATCCTGATCCTATTATAGGGGGCAACCAATTAAGCGATAATTTTTTTAATGTAGATGTTAGTGTTGCTTATAATTATTTAGATTTTTATGCTTACTTTACAGCTAAAAATATCATTCCACAAGAGAGGCAAATTTTTTCAGAAGTATTTGAAACCGATAATCAAAGGCAATTTATTGGGACATTAGGGTATACTTTTTCGGTACCGGGAAGTAGGAAGTTTAGTATTCAGCCATCAGCTTTGTTTCAATATAAAGATGCAACGCAGGAAACTAATTTAGATTTTAATCTAAAAGGCTATTACGAGTTGAATAATGGTACGCTATGGGGCGGATTATCCTACCGTAGAAGTTTAGACGGCGCAGAGTTTACAGCTTCAGGAACTGATCAGGTTGACAGTCAAAAATTACAAACGATATCTCCATTTTTGGGTTATGACTTTGGTGATTTTGTATTTGCCTATACTTATTCTTATCAAGCTAATTCTGTGGTTTTAACTAATTCCGGTTTTCATCAGGTTACATTAGGCTATAGATTTGGTAAGAGTAGAGCAAGACCAAAATGTAACTGTCCTGCTGTAAATTAATGATTTATATTTAGTTTTAGATCGATTATATCAACAGATTGACATTTTTTACTGGATTAGATTAAAGAAATTGTAAGCAATTTCGACCATATCGACTAAATTCTAATTATGAAAAAAATTGTCATCATAGGTAATGGCATAGCTGGAATTACGGCTGCCAGACACATCAGGAAATTTTCTAATCATCAAATTACAGTCATATCGGCGGAAAGCAAATATTTCTTTTCACGAACAGCGCTAATGTATGTCTATATGGGGCATATGAAATGGGATCATCTTAAACCTTATGAGAATGATTTCTGGGCTAAGAATAATATCGAGTTAATTCAAGATGTGGTTGTAGAAGTTTTACCTGAAAAGAAACAATTAAAACTTAAAGATAATTATTTATTAGGCTTTGATCAATTAGTTGTTGCTACCGGCTCTAAACCCAATAAATTTGGTTGGCCCGGTCAGGATTTATCAGGTGTTTGTGGTCTCTACTCTAAACAAGATTTGGAAGCATTGGAACATTTTGCCCCGAATAACAAAGTTTGCCAAAGAGCAGTTATAGTAGGTGGCGGCTTAATAGGTATAGAACTTGCAGAAATGCTAAGGTCACGAGATATTCCAGTTACTATGTTAGTAAGAGAAACTCATTTTTGGAATAATGTTCTACCGGATGAAGAAGCCAGCATGCTCTATAATCATATCAAATCACATCATATTGATTTAAGGTTAAAAAGCAATCTAGATTCAATTATTGACGATGGTAACGGTAAAGTTAAAGCAGTAAAAGTTAAAGAAACCGGAGAAATCATAAATTGCAATTATGTGGGCTTAACACCAGGTGTATCACCTAATGTAAGTTTTTTGAAAGATTCAGGTATCCGCATAAACAAAGGAATAGTCGTAAATGACTATTTAGAGACTAATCACAAAGATATCTATGCCATAGGCGATTGCGCTGAACAAGAAGAATCTAAAGGAAATAGGCCGCCAATTGAAGCGGTCTGGTATACCGGTAGAATGATGGGAGAAGTAGTTGCTCAAACTATTTGCGAGAACAAAACAGCCTATAAACCGGGTAATTGGTTCAACAGTGCAAAATTTTTAGATATAGAATACCAAACTTATGGATGGGTTTTTAATCAACCGAAACATGGAGATGATGACTTTTACTGGAAGCATCCTCATGAAAATATTTGTATTCATATTCATTATGAAAAATCTTCTAGAAAATTCAAAGGCATCAACGCTTTTGGGATAAGATTGCGACATGAAGTTATGGATAGATGGCTCAATGAATCTAAAAGTGTAGATCATGTTATCAATAACTTTAGTCAGGCTAATTTTGATCCTGAATTTTACAAAGATCATACTCAACAAATTCAACATTCATTTCAAAAACACCAAAATAAAAAAGCTGTATGAGTTTAGATAGAAATTTATCGTTAACCGGAGAATCACCAAGAGCGCTAAACAATCAACAAAAAGCTGCTACTGCTTTAGGTATGCTAGGTTTAATCATCATGCTTTTAGCTGTTTTTAATATCGAGCTTACTCCAAGATGGCTTTATCTTACATTAGCTTTAACCAGCTTATCAGCCGGTATAGTCTGGTATACAAAAGCTAGTTATGCAGGTTTATCAAAAGGCATCAAAAACGATGGTGTATTTTTTAAAACAATGTCGTCACGTGGTTTAATTGCTTATGCTACGGGTATAGGATTAACTGGTTTTTATATCATACTTTATTTCTATCCTGAATTAATAGGCTTAAATCAAAATGGTGATAATACAGGATTAGTCGCTCTTTTTGATCCTTTAAGTCAATTTTTAGCTCAAAGGCCGGCTAGCCAGTGGTTTGTTTATGGCACTTTATATACAATTGCTATTCTATTCTTTGGAGTAAAATTTTTGTGGAAGTACCGACATAACAGATATCAACGTTTAAGAACTTTTTCTGTTTCCTTTTTTCAATTAGGGTTTGCATTTATCATTCCTGAACTTATGGCGAGATTAAATAGCGAGAACTTTTCCTTACCCTATTATGATTTAAAGAATATCTGGCCATTAAATTACTATAACTTCCAGCAATACCGTGTAGATTCTATGATAGAAGCCGGCGATGTTGGCATAGCTTTATTAATATTCGGCGTTGCATCTATTTTTATCATTACGCCTATTTTAACTTTCAAGTACGGTAAAAGATGGTACTGCTCTTGGGTATGTGGATGTGGCGGATTAGCCGAAACCGCAGGTGATCCGTATAGGCATTTAAGCGATAAGTCTACAAGAGCCTGGAAGATTGAACGCTGGTTAGTTCATATTGTTGTTGTATTTGTTACACTTATGACCACAGCTGTGATATACTCTTATTTAGGGACTGATTCATCAAAATACTGGCTTACAAAAAGCAGCTTTTTAATAGGTGTAGGCGGTGTTTTGACTTTAGTTTTTGCCTGGGTGATGATGTTTAAACGAGATAGAATACAAAAAGATGCTAAATATGGCGCTATAGGCTTTTTTGTATTTATAATTGGTTTGATCAGCCTTCATTTTACCAGTGGTACAGACCAATTGTTTTTGTTGCCTGCCGGTGATTTGCAAAAGAGTTATGGGTTTTTGATAGGGAGTATTTTTTCAGGCGTTGTAGGGACAGGCTTCTATCCTATATTTGGTAATCGGGTATGGTGTCGTTTTGGTTGTCCGATGGCTGCTATCTTAGGTTTTCAACAAAAATTATTTTCCAGGTTTAGAATAACCACAAACGGAGGTCAGTGTATTTCATGTGGTAATTGTTCAACTTATTGCGAAATGGGTATTGATGTTAGAGCCTACGCTCAAAAAGGTCAGAATATTGTAAGGTCTTCTTGTGTAGGTTGTGGCATTTGTTCTGCGGTTTGTCCAAGAGGTGTTCTCAAATTAGAAAATGACAAAGTAAAAGGAAGAATTAACCCTAAAGATGTTCTTTTAGGAAATGATGTAAATTTAATGGAATACGTCAATTCTAAGATTAAACAATTCTAGTGACTCTTTTATTCAAATAGTATAAGTGCCCGCAAAAAAACTTATATTTGTTTACTTTTATGAAAATAAATGATTACACTGAAAGACAAAACATTTGTTAAATATTTAAGTTCAGAATTCATACAATATACGGTTCATAGGTTAGCTAATCAAATCTATGAAGACTATTATGATAAAAACCCTTTATTTATAGGAGTTTTAAATGGATCATTTATTTTTTTAAGCGACTTAATAAGAAAATATCCTGGATATCTAAATGTAGACTTTGTAAAACTCAAATCTTATGAAGGTTTACAATCAAGTGGAAACGTAAAAACAATTTTAGATTTTCCAGATTTAATAGATAAGGATATTATTATTGTTGAAGATATTATAGATACTGGACATACGTTAAAAAAGCTTTATAAGATGATCAATGAACATCAGGTAAATTCTTGTAAAGTGGTAAGTTTATTTTTTAAACCTGATGCTTTTTCTGAGGATTTATCCATAAATTATATAGGTAAAAACATACCAGATAAATTCATTGTTGGGTACGGTTTAGATTACGATGGATTAGGCAGAAATTTAAATGATGTTTATCAACTGAAAAAATAAATTATGACACATATTATATTATTTGGTCCACCGGGAGCAGGGAAAGGAACACAAGCCCAAAAAATCAAAGACAATTATAATTTTTTACATATTTCTACAGGTGATGTCTTCCGTTATAATATCAAAAACGAAACTGAACTTGGCAATAAAGCTAAATCTTTTATAGATAGAGGTGAACTAGTCCCGGACGATGTAACTATTAAAATGTTAGCCGGTGAGATAGATAAAGCATCAGATAAAAATGGAATTATATTTGATGGTTTTCCCAGGACAAAGGCTCAGGCTGTTGCGCTTGATGATTTGCTGAGCGACAAAAATCAACAAATAGATGGTCTGTTATCATTAGAAGTCAAAGATGAAATCTTAACCGAAAGGTTGCTTGAAAGAGGTAAAACCTCAGGCAGAAAAGATGATGCTGACGAAAACGTTATAAGAAATAGAATTCAGGTTTACTACAGCGAAACCGAAATTGTTAAAGAACATTACAATAAACTAAACAAGCTTTATAGCATAGATGGTGTAGGCGAAGTAGATACGATCACGCATCGATTAAACGAGGTGATAGACCAACTTTTATAAAATGGTCGAAGGAAATTTTGTTGATTATATAAGAATATTTGTACGCTCCGGAAACGGAGGTAAAGGATCAGCGCATCTAAGGAGAGAGAAGTTTGTAGAAAAAGGCGGACCGGATGGTGGCGATGGTGGTAGAGGAGGCCATGTTGTAATTAGAGGAAATAAAAACTTCTGGACTTTATTTCATTTAAAATTCACACAACATATTCGCGCTGAACATGGAGAAAACGGTGGTAAACAGCATAGCCATGGTGCTAATGGTAAAGATAGCATTGTAGAGGTGCCTGTAGGCACGGTTATCAAAAACGCAGATGAAGAAATATTAACAGAAATCACCCAAGATCAACAGATATTTATTGTGGCTGAAGGAGGTAAAGGCGGACTGGGCAATGCTCATTTTAAAAGCGCTACTCGACAAACACCACGCTATGCGCAACCTGGAATTAAAGGTATTGAAGATAAAATAATACTCGAACTAAAAATATTAGCAGATGTAGGATTAGTAGGCTTTCCAAATGCCGGTAAATCAACGCTATTATCAGTGCTAACATCAGCTAAACCTGAAATTGCCGATTATCCTTTTACAACCTTAAAACCTAATTTAGGTATAGTCAAGTACAGAGATTACCAATCTTTTGCCATTGCTGATATTCCAGGGATTATAAAAGGTGCAGCAGAAGGTAAAGGACTTGGCCACAGATTTTTAAGACATATTGAGCGAAATGCTTTATTGTTGTTTCTAATTCCGGCAGATAGCGATGATATCGTAAAAGAATATCAAACATTAGCTAAAGAATTAGCAGCTTATGATGAATCATTAACGCATAAAGATGTACTTATAGCCATTTCTAAATGTGATCTTTTAGACGATGAACTTAAAAAAGAAATCGACCAGGAGGTACAAAAAGATTTTTCTCCAGACAGCTATATGTATATTTCATCTGCTACTCAGTCTGGCTTAAAAGAATTAAAAGACGTTTTGTGGACACGACTAAAAAAGTAATTTTTTAATATTTTTAGTAATTAATAAACATTAGTGGCTTATTATTTGATGCTATTTTAGTATGAAAAATTTATTATTTATAATATTATTAGCGATAACTTTAGCCAGCTGCGGCCCTAAAGTTTTTATCGATTATGATAGTGAGGTGGATTTTGAAAAATATCATACCTTTAACTTTTATGACCCTTCAAATTCCGGTTTAAACGAGTTAGACAATAAGCGCTTGATAGATGCGATTAAATCACAACTTGATACCTTAGATAAAAAACCAAAATTAATTCCTGATTTCAGTATTGAGTTTTTTGCAGAAAATTACACGCTTAACCAGTCGCATAATGTGGGTGTTTCAGTTGGCGGCGGAGTAGGAGGTATTGGCGGTGGCATTCCTGTAAACACAAAAGAAGAGATGCTATCATTAACAATCAACTTTGCTGATGCGCTTACTGATGAGCTATTTTGGCAGGCTGTAGTAGAAGCAGAATATGACACTGATATGAAGCCGGAAGAAAAAAAACTCTATTTTCAAGAGCTAGTGCGTGAAGCTTTGTCTTATTATCCACCAAAACAAGACGAGTAAATCTTAATTAAATCCTTTTGATTTGTAAGCTTATTAACACTGCTTCATCCCTTTTTTTTCCACATTTGCAGTACTATAACTAAACACAATGTATGAGTACTGATAAAGATAACCCATTATTAAAAGATTTTGATCAAGCACCATTTTCTAAAATTAGTATAGCTGATTTTGAAGCGGCGTTTCAACACTATATCAATGAAACGCAACAAGAGATTCTAAGGATTGCAAATCAAACAGCCTACCCAGATTTTGAAAATACGATTGAAGCCCTTGAATTCTCAGGTCAAAGATTAGAACGTGTAGCACAGATTTTTTTTAACTTAAATTCTGCTGAAACCAATGCCGAGATACAGACTCTGGCTCAAAAAATATCACCTGAACTCAGTAAGCTTAACAATGATATCACGCTTAACGAGAATCTATTCCAACGTGTTAAAACCGTATATAATCATAGACATCAATTAGACTTATCTACAGAACAGTACAGGTTGTTAGACATGCACTATCAAAACTTTGCCAGAAACGGTGCTAATCTTAATAAACAACATCAAGAAAAACTTAGGGCTATTGATCAGGAATTAGCTAAACTGAGTCTTACTTTTGGTGAAAATGTTTTAGCAGAAACTAATGAGTTTCAATGGTATATTACCGATAAAAATCAACTTGAAGGTTTGCCGGATTATGTTGTAGAAAACGCAAAAAGCAAAGCAGAAGAACAGGATTTATCCGGTTATATTTTAACGTTAGACTTCCCGACCTATTTCCCGGTTATGAAGTACGCTAAAAATAGAAACCTACGCAAGAAAATAGCTTTAGCTTTTGGTGCAAGAGGTTTTAACAATAATGATCATAACAATGAGTCAATCGTCAAAAGAATAAGTCAATTAAGATATGACAGAGCTCAACTGTTAGGGTATCAACATCATGCTGACTATGTTTTAGAAAGAAGAATGGCTAACAGCTTATCAAAGGTTAATCAATTTTTAGATGATTTGCTTGATAAAGCTTTGCCGGTAGCTCAAGATCAACTTAAAGAAGTTGAAACCTTTGCTTATAAAAAAGATAATATCAATCAGCTTCAAAAATGGGATTTACATTTCTATAGTGAGCAACTAAAAAAGCAAAAATTTGATTTTGATGAACAAAAAATCAAAGCCTACTTTGAACTCAACAAAGTTATTTGTGGAATGTTTACTATCGCTAATCAATTGTACGGCCTAAGCTTTCAGGAAAATAAGCATGTAGATAAATATCATGAAGAGGTGATTACCTACGATGTTTTAGATGAAAACTCAAATCTAAAAGCCCTTTTCTACTTAGATTTGCATCCACGAAGCGGTAAACGCGATGGCGCGTGGATGACGATTTATAAAAATCAATATAAAAAAGCAGGTGTAAATCAAAGGCCGCATGTTTCTATAGTTTGCAACTTCACCAGACCATCTAAACATGAGCCATCACTGCTTACATTTACAGAAGTCACTACGCTCTTTCATGAATTTGGTCATGCGCTTCATGCCATGCATGCAAATACGGTTTATCCGAGCTTGTCCGGGGCTTCAGTTTACTGGGATTTTGTGGAGTTACCAAGTCAGTTAATGGAAAACTGGTGTTATGAGAAAGAGGCACTACATCAATTTGCAGAGCATTATCAAACTCAGGAAAAATTGCCAGAAGATGAATTGCAAAAAATCAAGGCAAGCGCTAACTTTTTAGAAGGTATTCAAACCCTTAGGCAGGTAAGTTTTGCTAAGTTAGATATGGGTTGGCATGCCATTAATCCTTATGAAGTAGAAGATGTTAAAAAGCACGAAGCCAATATTTTTGAGCCTATGCGATTATTACCTGATGTTCCTGAAAATTGCATGAGCACAGCGTTTGGTCATGTTTTTCAAGGAGGCTATTCCTCAGGTTACTATTCCTATAAGTGGGCTGAAGTTTTAGATGCTGATGCTTTTGCCTATTTTAAAGAAAAAGGCATATTTAACCCTGAAGTCGCTCATAAGTTTAAGCAAAACGTATTAGAGCAAGGCGGAACAGAAGATCCAATGACACTCTATAAAAACTTTCGCGGAAAAGAACCGCAAATAGACGCGCTTTTAAAAAGAGCAGGATTAGTTAGAGATTGATCTGATTAAAAAAGATTTGTTTTTTAAACAATTATCTTGTAAAACATTAGCTATAGAATAAGACATTCTGATTTTAAAATCAGAATGTCTCATTAATCAATGTATTAAATTAGCTTTATACTGTAAATGGTATTATTTACCACCAACTAATACCACTTCATCGCATACCACTTCTGTGATATAGCGTTTATCGCCGTCCTTGTTTTCATAACTACGGGAAGTTAATTTACCTTTTAAAATAACTTCACGTCCTTTAGTTACAAATTTTTCGATAATATCAGCAGTTTTTCCCCAAGCGACGATATTATGCCATTGTGTATCTTCTTTTTTTTCGCCGTCTTTTGTACGGTAAGTTTCATTTGTAGCCAATGTAAAATTTGCTACTTTTCTTCCTGAATCTAATTCTCTTACTTCAGGGTCTTTTCCTAAATTTCCAATTAATTGGACTTGATTACGTAGTGAACTCATAACATATAATTTTTTGATTAAACTTGACTTTAAAAGCCATCTTCCAACCGAAAGACATTACAAAAATAAATGAGAAAAATAATATATGCAACTGATAATCAACAGTATACATTTAAAAGCGTTTAAATACGTTTTTAAACGTATAATTATAAATAATCGGAAAAGTAAGCAAATATTAAAAACATCTAAAATAATGTAAGTGGGTTACCTATTTAGTTTGCGGTATGAAAGAAGTAAAATTTCAAGAGGAATACCCCTTATAATTTAATTTCGACTTTCTTCATGTAAACACTTCAAAAGGTTAATTGCATTATTTTAAAGGAAAACCTAAAAAATATTTCCTCGCTGGGAAAAAGCCTGATTATAGGTTAGCGTATGAAAATTATCAGAAAAATATTTCTTTATTGACTCAGTGTATTTAGGAATGGTTACAAAAAAAACAATCGATACATTAAATTATTTGAAACTATTTTTTTGAGATCCTCAAAACCAGCTTTGAACTTGCCCATAGCTTCATCTAATCTATTTTTAGATTTTAGATAATTTGGTTTTTATTCATTTGTCTTTATTTAGTTTTAAGAATTCACGTTGGTTAAATTTAATCAAATTTACATCATTATAAACAGATAATTTGAATTAAAAATATAATGATATAATGTTGATAAACAAAAAGATAAGATAAAAAGGTAGAAATTTTAAGTTGGAATAGTTAGAATACAGTTTTCAATAAAAAGCTTCTATAGCATTTTAAGATTTGTTATTTTTGACAAAAATCCAAAAGTTATGAGAACGTTTTTTTTATCAATTATGTTACTGACAACAGCGCTGTTATCCGCTCAAAATTTTAAAACATTTGAGAAAGAAAATGTGAGTTTGCAACATCCAGCTGAATGGGAAATTGTAGACGTTGATAAAAAAGCAAAAGACAATCCTGATAATCCTATGCTTCAATCTGTTTTGTTAGAAATCAAATCTGATAAAAATTCAAACAATTCTAAAGGTGTAGAGGTTGTTAAAATAGACATGGCAGGTAAAAACGCTACCTTAAGTCAAATGCAAGAGTACTTTGAAAAGATGTATAAAAGTATGCAGGGCAAAGTGACTATTTTAAAGAAAGATGCCGGAGAAGCTAATGGATATGAGTACAAATCAATGACTTTAAAAGTTGACGATGCGGATGCCAGCCAATTAGGTGTTCAAAGAGTTATACTTGAAGATGAATATGTTTATGTCATATCAGTATCAGCGCCAATGGCTGAATTTGGAAACTTTAAACCTACCGTCGATCAAATTTTAGATAGCTTTCAGGTCAATTAAGTTGGATTATTTAGTGATTATTTGAGTTACCAGATATGAAGTCTAACCCGATAGCCCGGACTTGCAGTCCGAGATGATAAAGCTGTATGTAACCAAAAAATAAATATTTTTATCCCCTGAAATAATTTTTTTGATAAAATGAACAACTTTTATTATGTCAACAGAGAAGTCTATGTAAAGTGACACAGTTGATGAAGATTTCAAATTCCTTATGCAAGAACTGGTGTTACAAAAACTAAGATGGAATCATCCGATACCTTATCCTCAAATGAATACCACCCAAAACAACATCAACGTCATCATCTACTGCTATCCGGGAATGACCCTGCTCGACGCCATCGGTCCGTATGAGGTCTTGGCACAATGCGGTAATATGAATATCAAATGGGTGAGCCAAAGCGGAAGATCGGTCAGGGCGGATTCAAAAATGGCGAGCATCGCTATTAACCATTCCATACAAGACGTTCATCAGGCGGATTTACTCATCATTCCGGGCTCGTCCATCACCTTTGTCCGGGAAATGACAAATCAGCCCTTAATGGATTGGATCAAAAAGATAGATGAGACCTCACAATTCACTACCAGCGTCTGCACCGGAGCTTTTATCCTGGCGGCTACCGGTTTATTGAAAGGACACAAGGCCACAACCCATTGGCAATCCATCGATAAATTGAAGCAATGGAATATCCAACCGGTTCAGGACAGATATGTACGATCGGGAAAATATTTTACCGCGGCCGGTGTTTCTGCCGGTATCGAGATGGCCTTAGAATTGGTCCGATCAATAACCGATGATCATACAGCTCAAGCCGTTCAAAAAGCCATTGAATTCTATCCGGCCGTCAGCAATTCCTCTTCATCCGATACCTTAGTACACAAAAAGGCATTGGACATCCTTGATCAAAAAGCCAGGGCAGAGCCTGAGCTTTTGAAAAAGTGGGAAAAGATAGGTTCGTAATTTCTATCAATTTTAACATTTGATACGTGTTCTATGAGACTAACACTTGTTAGTTTTGCTGTATGTCAAAAGCTTATCCACTTCAGATAAAGGCAGTAGAAAAAGAAACCGATGATTGTACGGTCGTATCCTTTGATGTTCCTGATGAATTGAAAGCGGAATTCCAATTTCAACAAGGGCAACATCTCACGCTTGAACGACAAAACGGTGATGAGACCATCAGACGTTCTTATTCACTTTGCAGCAGTCCTTTGGATGATGAATGGCAGGTGGCGGTCAAGGAAATTCCCGAAGGACGATTTTCCACCTTCATCAATCGCGAATTGAAAGCGAATGATCAGTTGAACGTTCTGCCACCGAGTGGCGAATTTGGTGTTCCAGTCGATACCAAAGCTTCAAAAAGCTACTTGTTCTTTGCCGCCGGTAGTGGTATCACACCGATCATTTCCATGATCAAAACGCATCTCAGCAAAGAACCAAATTCAAAATGTCAGCTATTTTATTTGAATAAGACGGCGAAATCCATTATCTTCAAAGAACGTTTAGAACAACTAAGGAATCAGTTCTTTGGAAGGTTGGAGATTTATTATTTCCTCACCCGCGAACAGCGCGATATCGAGTTGTTCAATGGTCGATTGGATGCAGATAAGATCAACACGCTTTGCAACACCTTGATCGATATTGATGAGGTAGATGATGTGTTCATCTGCGGTCCGGAGCAAATGCTGTTCACCATCAAGGATACGCTGGTCGAAAATGGATTACCTAAAGATAAGGTCCATTACGAACTCTTCGTGACCGGATTAAGTGAAGCGGATAAAGCGCGTGTGAGCCAATTGAGAGAACAGCAAAAAAGCGGATCAAAGATCACTATCCTAGATGGTGGAAAGGAATTCCACTTTACCATGTCACAAGAAGATGACAATGTGCTGGACGCCGGATTAAAGGCCGGAGCTGACCTGCCATTTGCTTGCAAAGGTGGCGTTTGTAGCACTTGTAAATGTAAGATCATAGAAGGTGAAGCTGAGATGAAAATCAATTACGCCTTAGAAGAAGATGAACTGGAAAAGAAATATTTATTAAGTTGTCAGGCCATCCCGACAACAGATCATCTAATAATAGATTACGACGTTTAAAAACAAGATTATGGAAGACAATGTAAAAGCAATGGAAGCGAGATTCGAGCAAAAGATCGCTAATGACGAGAAGGTCGAGCCTAAGGATTGGATGCCGGAGAAGTACAGGAAAACCCATATCCGACAAATATCCCAACACGCTCATTCTGAGATCGTAGGGATGTTACCGGAAGGCAACTGGATCACGCGAGCGCCATCATTGCGCCGAAAAGTAGCTTTGCTCGCCAAGGTTCAGGATGAAGCCGGTCACGGACTTTACCTGTATTCCGCCTGTGAAACCTTAGGCATTTCCAGAGAAGAAATGTACGAGCAGTTACACAGCGGCAAGGCCAAGTATTCCAGTATTTTCAATTATCCTAGCTTGACCTGGGCAGATATGGGCGCGATAGGTTGGTTAGTAGATGGCGCAGCGATCATCAATCAGGTGCCGCTCTGCAATACTTCCTTTGGTCCTTACGCCAGAGCCATGGTGCGTGTGTGTAAGGAAGAAAGTTTCCATCAGCGTCAGGGTTATGAGATCATGATGACCTTGTGCAATGGTACTCAGGAACAAAAGGATATGGCGCAAGATGCCTTGAACCGTTGGTGGTGGCCAAGTTTGATGATGTTCGGTCCTAATGATGCGGATTCTACCCATACGGAACAGTCCATGAAATGGAAGTTGAAAAGAAAGACCAACGACGAGCTACGTCAGCAGTTCATCGACCAAACCGTGCCGCAAGCTGATATCCTGGGATTAGAAGTGCCGGACCCGGAACTGAAATACAACCATGAACGCGGTCATTACGACTTTGGCAAGATCAACTGGGATGAGTTCTGGCAAGTGGTTAAAGGACACGGACCTTGTAATAAAGAAAGGATCTGCGATAGAAAGAACGCCTGGGA
>JAVLBJ010000011.1:13839-41543 GCA_031581455.1 Psychroflexus sp.
GTCAGAAGTAAGAACGGTTTAGAACATCGGCATTTTGGCAGTCTTCATGCGCCGGATGCAGAGATGGCGATAAAGAACGCCCGTGATGTTTACACGCGCAGGAGCGAAGGTGTGAGTATTTGGGTGGTAGAATCTAAGAACATCACCGCCTCGAATCCGGATAATAACGGAGAGAATTTTGAACCGGCGGCCGATAAAGCTTATCGCCATCCTACCTTTTACGACCTGCCGGATGATGTAAAACACATGTAGCATGACCAACAAGAACTTACAACAATACATTTATAGCATAGCCGATAACGCGTTGATCCTGGGTCAGCGATTAGGCGAACTTTGCGGTCATGGCCCTACGCTTGAAACCGATATCGCATTAACGAACATCGCATTGGACCTTTTGGGGCAAACCAGAAGTTATTATCAATATATCGCTAAGGATCTGGTAAATGAGGATAAAACCGAGGATGACCTTGCTTTTTTACGTAAGGAACGCGAGTACAGGAACGTTCAACTCGTAGAGCTGCCCAATCACGATTTTGCTTACATCATCGTACGTCAATATTTCTTTGATGTTTTCCATCATCGATTTCTTAGTCGATTGCAGGAATCCAGGAACGTAAACCTGGAAGCGATCGCCTCAAAGAGCATTAAAGAGGCCGCTTACCACGAAAGATTTTCCGGGGATTGGCTTAAAAGATTAGGTGACGGCACGGAAGAAAGCCATCAGCGCGCTCAGCAAGCGGTAGATGACCTTTGGGTATATACCGATGAGCTTTTCCATACCACCGATGACGATAAAGCTTGCATTGCGGCCGGACATGGCGTTGACGTCAATGATTTTAAGTCTGATTACTATCGTGTCATGACCAATCTCTTAGAAGAAGCCACCTTAAAAGTACCGGAAAACACTTATTTCCAAAAAGGAGGCAAGAAAGGGATGCATACCGAGCACATGGGTTATATCCTGACAGATATGCAATATATGCAACGAACCTATCCGGATATGAAATGGTGAGTTTAGAGATTAGATTGAAGACAATAGATTTTAGATAAAAGACGTTAGTAAAAAGATTAGTGTAACTTGAAGAATTAGAATAAATCAAAACTCTATAATTCTCAATTTACTTTAAATGACGACAAACGAAGTACATATCGATGACGAGCTTTATCCGATACTCAAGGATGTATCCGATCCGGAGATACCGGTGTTGACCATTATCGATCTAGGTGTCGTCCGCTCGGCTTATCTGGAAGATGATAAGGCCAAAGTTGAGATCACACCGACCTACAGTGGCTGTCCGGCGATGGACATGATCACGGATGAGGTCAACAAAGCCTTACGTGAAAAAGGTTATAAGCCGGAGGTTAAATTGATACTTTCACCGGCCTGGACCACGGATTGGATGACGGAGGAAGGAAAAAAGGCATTAGAAGAGTATGGCATCGCACCGCCAACGGATGTAGTATCAGACAAACAGGCATTATTAGGTAACAAGAAGATCATCAAATGTACGAACTGCGGTTCAAAGAACACCAGATTGGTCAGTCAGTTCGCTTCAACCGCCTGCAAGGCCATGTTCCAATGTGAGGATTGTGGCGAACCTTTCGATTATTTTAAGTGCTTGACATAGAGAAGCTTTTTTATTTTTAGATATAATCCACAAGAGTTTAAATCACGAAAAATGAACAAACGTGCTAAGCTTAGATCATGATACGGCGATCGCCATACTGGCTAGGCTTAATTTAGTATCAGGAATCTGTTCCAGTATCTTTCCACAAGCTTCTATGGTAGAACCTGTTGTGATGATATCATCTACAAGTAGCAAATGTTTCCCTTCCAAACCTTTGATATTCCCTTTAAAGTAATGAGACTTCAAAATCTCTGTGCGAGCGAATTTTCCTTTCAATACCTGGCTCGTTGATTCGTTTTTTCGCCTTAATGCCTTAGTGTTAAGTTCAGCATCAAACATATCAGCAAAGGTCTTAGCATAACCATAGACCTGATTATAGCCACGTTTCTTTAGTTTCTTTTTGTTGATGGGAACTGGAATCACAACATCAATATCATACCAGTTATCAATCGACGATAATAAACGAGCATGCATTTTGCCAATGTAACTGCTAACCGGCTCGTTATGATGATATTTGAGATCCTGAATCATTTTTTGTGCTGTTGTAAACTTCTCATAATACATAAGTGAACTGGCTAATTCAATATTTAATCTTCCCCTGAACATTTTATAGGTATCATTAATAAATTCTAAATGATCATTAGTGTATGAGATCTCAATGGAACAAAAAAGACAAATAACTTCTTCTTGTTGCAATAGTTTTCTATCGCAAGCTGCACAAACTTTAGGGAATAAGAAGTCGACTAGTTCTCTCATTTTGAACGATATAAAACTAATCAAATATAATCACTTTCCATATGAACGGATTTGTTAATTTTGCGATATGGCAAAACAACAAGACTTCTTTAAACAGGTAATAGGTCATGCGAAAGAGTATGGCTATATATTTTCATCCAGCGAGATCTATGATGGACTAAGTGCAGTCTATGATTATGGTCAGAACGGCGTAGAGCTTAAGAACAATATAAAAACCTACTGGTGGAAAAGTATGGTGCAGTTACATCGCGAGATCGTAGGTTTGGATGCGGCGATATTGATGCATCCTAAGACCTGGAAAGCCTCTGGTCATGTGAATGCGTTCAATGATCCGCTGATTGATAATAAGGATTCTAAAAAAAGATACCGGGCTGATGTTCTGGTCGAAGACCATGTAGAAAAGATCGATCAAAAAGTTCAAAAAGAGATCAAAAAGGCCAGAAAGCGTTTTGGTGATGATTTTGATAAAGACCAATTCGTGAGCACAAATCCGCGTGTGGTCAAGTACAAAGAACAAATGAAGGAGATCATCGATAGAATGACCAACGCGCTGGAGAACGATCAATTAGCTGATCTCAAACAATTGATAGAAGAATTAGGGATTGCTTGCCCTGTTTCCGGGTCGAAAAACTGGACGGATGTTCGTCAATTCAACCTGATGTTTGGCACTAAGCTTGGCGCATCATCTGATACGGCATCTGACCTATACCTCAGACCTGAAACGGCCCAAGGTATATTTGTTAATTTTTCTAATGTCCAGAAAACCGGTAGGATGAAAGTGCCTTTTGGTATCGCGCAAATCGGTAAAGCGTTTAGAAATGAGATCGTGGCGCGGCAGTTTATTTTTCGTCAACGAGAATTTGAACAGATGGAAATGCAGTATTTCGTCCGTCCCGGCGATGAGATGAGATGGTTTGAACATTGGAAGGCTCAACGGAAAAAATGGCACGATGCTTTAGGACTTGGTGACGATAATTACCGTTTTCACGATCATGATCAATTAGCGCATTACGCTAATGCAGCTACAGATATTGAATTCAAATTCCCTTTTGGTTTTAAAGAATTAGAAGGCATTCATTCCCGTACCGATTTCGACCTTAAAGCACATGAGGAACATTCCGGCAAAAAACTGCAATTCTATGATCCGGAACTAGAAAAGGCTTATGTTCCTTATGTCATAGAAACCTCTATAGGCTTAGACCGCATGTTTTTAGCGGTATTATCAGCGGCCTTGAAGGAAGAGCAAGTGGATGATAAAAATACGCGCACCGTTTTAAAAATCCCGGCATTTTTAGCGCCGGTAAAAGTAGCCGTATTACCATTGCTAAAAAAAGACGGACTTCCTGAGCTAGCCCAAAATATCATTAGTGAGTTACAGTGGGAGACTCAAGTAACCTATGATGATAAGGATGCGGTAGGCAGACGGTATAGACGTCAGGATGCTGCCGGAACCCCGTTTTGTGTGACTGTTGATCATCAAAGTTTAGAAGATCAAACCGTTACTTTAAGAGATAGAGATTCTATGGAACAACAGCGTATCCCTATTCAGGATTTAGCAGGAGAAATCACCAAAAAAGTAAGTATGACCAAAGCATTAAAAACATTAGCTTAAAGTTTTACTTAGCCCTATTTGGGTAGCTTCTTAAATGACATCAGTTTTTGTATTTTAACAATTGTATAACATTTAAGATGTAACAAATTTTAAATAGTGAAGTCTAATTAAAAAGATTTAAATCTGATGATTGATATTAAAGATCTACACAAGTCCTATAATGTAGGGAAAAACAAACTTCATGTTCTCAAAGGCATCAATTTTCATGTAGATGAAGGTGAATTAGTTGCTATCATGGGATCATCTGGTTCCGGTAAATCTACTTTGCTCAATATTCTGGGAATGTTAGATGAAGCTGATGAAGGCTCTTATCACTTAGATGGAACTGAAATAAAAAACCTTACTGAAAAAACAGCAGCGCGCTACCGCAATAAATTTTTAGGATTTATCTTTCAATCGTTTAATTTAATCAATTATAAGTCTGCTCTTGATAATGTGGCGCTTCCACTTTTCTATCAGGGTATGGGCGGGAAAGAGAGAACTGAACGAGCTCATGACTACCTGGATAGAGTAGGTTTAGCCAATTGGGCTACCCATTTACCCAATGAATTATCCGGTGGTCAAAAGCAAAGAGTTGCTATTGCCAGAGCCATGGCCAGTCATCCTAAGGTTCTTTTAGCCGATGAGTTGACCGGCGCCCTGGATTCTCAAACTTCCTACGAAATTATGGATTTGATTCAGGGCATTAATGATGAAGGTAAAACCATTTTAGTTGTAACTCATGAGCCGGATATAGCGCAAATGACAAAACGTATAGTCAACTTAAAAGATGGTATCATCATAGACGATAAAAAGATAGAACAGCAAAAAGCATTAGCTAATGTTTAGTTTAGAGCGCTGGCAGGAAGTTTTTCAAACCATAGGTAAAAATAAATTGAGAACTATTTTAACCATGATATCCGTCATTACAGGAATTTTTATTCTGGTGGTTTTATTAGGGGTTGGAGAAGGTATGAAAAATGGTATAAAATCAACTTTTCAGAACGATGCTGAAAATGAAATAAGCATTTACGATGGTGTTACAACAGTTGAGTATAAAGGTTTGAACCCCGGTAGGAGAATCCAGTTTAAAAACGAAGATTACGAGCAAATATCAAGAACACATGCCAGTGATATTGAGAAAAAATCATCAATGTATAGAATTTGGTCAGGCCTGATATCTTATAAAGATGAAAGTGGCAGCTACAGAATAGAAGGGGTTTTGCCCGATTATGAATATATAGAAAAGGTATCTTTAATCTCAGGAAGGTTCCTCAATCAACAAGACCAAAAAGCAACTGAAAAGTATATGGCCATCGGTAAGAAAGTAAAAACCGATCTTTTTGGCGATAAGGAAGCGTTGGGAAAAATGGTAGAAGTATCCGGTATCAATTTTAAAGTGATAGGTGTTTATACTGACCCTGGAGGTGAAAGAGAAGAGTCAAGAGTTTATATCCCTTTATCTACCTCGCAAAAAGTCTTTGGTGGCGGTCAGAATATTAGTAAAATGAACTTTACAATTCCTAAACGTGATAATTATGAAGAAGCCCTTGTAGAATCAAATAAGATCGTATCGAAGATTGAGAGAGACTTGAAATCTATACATAAGGTGGCGCCTAGCGATGCCAGTGGCATCAGAGTGAGAAGCTCGATAGAACAAACAAAGCGATTTTATGATCTGACGAGTGTTATATCGCTTTTCTTTTGGTCAGTAGGTGTTGCTACCTTGTTTGCCGGTATTATTGGCGTTAGTAATATCATGCTCATTATTGTAAAAGAAAGAACCAAAGAAATCGGGATAAGAAAAGCCCTTGGTGCTAAACCGCTTTCCATTATCGGGATGGTTTTACACGAATCGATTTTTGTGACGACCATAGCCGGCTTCATCGGATTGATTCTTGGATTGGTTTTACTTGAAAATTTAGGACCATTAATCGATACGGAATTTATTAAAAATCCCGAGGTGAACTTGAATATTGCCGTTACAACGCTTGTTTTATTAGTGTTTGCCGGTGCTTTAGCAGGCTTTTTTCCTGCCAGAAAAGCCGCAAAAATCAAACCCATTGTAGCATTAAGAGACGAATAATATGTTTAGTAAAGATAAATGGAGTGAAATATTAGAGTCGCTAACCGCTAATCCCTTTAGAACGGTATTAACGGCCTTTGGTGTTTTTTGGGGGATTTTTATACTGGTGTTATTGCTGGCCGCTGGTAACGGACTTGAAAACGGTGTGAAACAAGGTTTTTCAGGTATTGCCACAAATTCTATGTTCATGTGGACACAGACCATATCAAAATCTTATAAAGGTTTACCTAAAGGAAGGCGCTACAATTTTGAAACAGATGATGTTCAGGCTATAAAAGACAACGTGAATGGCTTAAAATATGTACTCCCCAGAAACAGACTTGGTGGTTGGGGCGGCGCTAACAATGTGGTTAGAGGCTTGCAAACCGGTGCTTATACAGTTAATGGTGATTATCCTGATATTATCAATCAGGAGCCGATGGATATATTGGAAGGAAGATTTATCAATGAAAACGATATTAGAGAAAGACGTAAAGTAGCTGTTATAGGTAAAGGCGTTAGAGATGGGTTATATAAGATAAATGAAGATATCATAGGTTCTTACATCAAGATACAGGGCGTTAACTTTATGGTAGTAGGTATGTATAAGAAGAAGAGCGGAATGGGAAGAGATGCTCAGGAAGCTCAAAACAATATATTTGTACCATTTACTGCATTCTCACAGGCCTTTAATACTGGTAATCGTGTAGGCTGGATGGCTGTTACAGCTAAGGACGGCTATTCTATCACCAATTTAAAAAGTGAAGTTTTTAGCATTATAAAAAAAAGACATAAAATAAGTCCTGAAGATGATCGGGCAATAGGTAATTTTGATTTATATGAACGATTTAAGCAAATAGCAGGCTTATTTACAGCGTTAAATATAGTTGCTTATTTTGTAGGAATTTTAGTACTTCTTTCCGGAGTTATTGGAATAAGCAATATCATGCTGATCACTGTAAAAGAACGTACAAAAGAAATAGGCGTGCGCAGAGCCTTAGGGGCAACACCATGGCAAATAAGAGGACAGGTGTTATTAGAATCTATTGTGCTTACTTTAGTATCAGGAATGGCAGGTATTGTATTTGCCTCTTTAATACTTGGCGTTGTTAATTACCTGCTGCCATCGGCTTCAGAAGCTAGTGCTGAGGTGATGTTTCTCAACCCTAGTGTAGAATTAACCGTCATAGTAACGGCCATGATTATCTTGTTGTTTTCAGGTCTGCTTGCCGGTTTTATACCGGCGCAGAACGCTATCAGGATTAAACCGGTAGATGCATTAAGAACAGAATAAAAAAATTAATCTAAATAAATACTTACATATCACAATTCAATAATTTATGAAAAAGACAGCCACCATCATCGTTTTGATTTTAATTGTAGCCGCCTTTGGAGGAGCGCTTTACTATTTTTATCAAAAAAATAACGAACCACCGGTAACTTATAATACGGAAAAAGCGGAGGAAAAAACAATCATCAAAAAAACGGTAGCCACCGGTAAAATCATTCCAAGAGAAGAAATTCCTATTAAGTCTAACATTTCAGGAATTATAGGTAAGATATATGTTAAAGCCGGTGATAAGGTTAAAAGAGGCGATTTAATTGCAGAAATTGAAGTGGTTCCAGATGTCAATAGCTTAAACTCAGCAAAAAATCAAATCCAAACGGCTCAAATTAATATGAAAAACCAAAGAAAGGTATTTGAGCGGCAGGAAAAACTATTCAAACAAGGGGTTATCTCTGAGAATGAATATGATAATGCGGTCAATCAATTTGAAATAGCCAAACAAAACTTAGAAGCTGCCAGAGAAAATTTTGAAATCGTAAAAACCGGTACTACAACCGGAATAGGTGATGCCGCGCTGACAAGAATTAAATCAACTATAAACGGCATGGTGTTAGATGTGCCCGTTAAAGAGGGGAATCAGGTTATCCAGGCTAATAACTTTAACGAAGGGACAACTATCGCTAACATAGCCGACATCAATGATATGATTTTTGAAGGTAAAGTAGACGAGTCTGAAGTTGGTAAAATAGAAGAAGGCCTCCCTTTAGAAATAAGCGTTGGCGCCATAGAAAATAAGGTTTATGATGCCACTTTAGATTACATAGCCCCACAAGGTGTGGAAGAAAACAGCGCCGTTCAATTTAAGATAGAAGGTTCACTGAATTTAGAAGGAAATACATTTATCAGAGCAGGCTTAAGTGCTAATGCTTCGATAATTTTAGATAAAGCAGTAGATGTTCTAGCTTTAAAAGAAGCTTTAATTCAATTTGATGAAGAAACCAATGAACCTTTTGTAGAGATTAAAACAGGTGATAAAAAATATAAGAAACAAGATGTTGAACTGGGTATTAGCGATGGTATTTTTGTAGAAGTAAAAAGCGGGGTTGATAAAGATGACGAAATAAAAGTATGGCGTAAGATAAAATCATCATCAGATAATCGTTACAATCGCTAATCTTATAATGACTTAAAATAAAACCTTATGAAAGTTATACTTTCCTTAATTATACTATTCTTTACTTCATTAGCCACCGCTCAATCAAGTAAGGAATGGACATTAGAAGCTTGCATTAAATATGCTATAGAAAACAATATTTCTGTTCAACAATCACAATTAGATGTTGAAACAGCAGATATCAATAAAAAAGATGCCATTGGTAATTTATTACCTAACATCAATGCCAACTTAAGTAATTCCTGGGCGTCAGGTTTAACGCAAAACGTTACCACAGGAGTTTTAGAAAATCAAACCGTTAGAAACTTTTCTACAGGTTTAACAGCCAGTGTTACCTTATTTGATGGTTTAGCTAATATCAGACAGGTTCACCGGGCAAAACTCGCGCAATTAGCCAGTAGTTATTCATTAAATCAGATGAAGGACGATATAGCTTTATCTGTTGCTAATGCCTATTTGCAAATATTAGTCAATAAACAAACCTTAGTTAACCTGAAAGAGCAAAATCAGGTTACAAAAGAGCAAATCAAACAAACCGAAGATCAGATTGAAGCAGGAACTTTACCCGAAGGTGATTTGCTTGAACTTCAGGCTACTGCTGCAGATGAGCAACAGCAAATAGTACTAGCAGAAAACGATGTGCGTATCGCCAGAATCAATTTAGCGCAAATACTATTGATAGATGATTATCAAAATTTTAGAATTGCTGATGATGCCTATGATGTGCCATTAACACCAATATTAGATAGAACACCAGAAGAAATAATTAAGCAAGCACAAGAAGAAAGATATGAGGTGAAAATCGCAGAGCAAAATTTGATGATTGCAGAAAAAGATCTACAGGTAGCCAGAGGTGCTTATTATCCTTCACTAAGTGCATTTTTAAATATCAACTCCAGAGAATCAAGCCGAAATAGAGTAGGTTCCGGCGGGATAGATCCTGAAAATCCAACTCAACAAATAGGGGTTGTAGAATCTACGCAAGAAGCTGTTGTAAGACCAAATTTTGAGACAGTAGCCCTAAATCCATTACCGTTCTTTGATCAATTGGACAGAAATCAGGGAACCACTTATGGTTTACAGGTAAACATTCCTATTTTTAATGGGTTTGCCACCAGAAATCAAGTTGAAAGACGTAAATTAGATGTGATGCGTTCTGAAAACAACTTGAAACAAGCCAAATTAGATTTAGAATCAAATGTTTACCAGGCGTACGTTGATGCTCAGGGAGCGGCAAAAGCCTATGATGCGGCACAAACATCTGTAGATGCTCAACAGACAGCTTTTGAATATGCGAAGAAAAGGTTTGAAGTCGGCATGATTAACAGCCTTACTTTTGCGCAATCTCAATTAAGGCTGACACAGGCAAAAAATAGATTGACACGTGCAAAATATAATTACATCTTTCAATTAAAAGTATTAGAATTATTCTTTGGTGAAAGACCGGTAGAATATTAATCATGTCAAAATTACTTCATATTGAAACGGCTACCACTACATGTTCAGTAGCCGTTAGTGATAATGAGCATTGCCTGGCAATGGTAGAACAAAACAATTCGGGATACAGTCATGCTGAACAACTTCAAGGTTTTATACACCAAGCTTTAAAACAAGCTCATCTAAGTATGAATCAACTTGATGCGGTAGCTGTAAGCGAAGGCCCTGGCTCTTATACCGGCTTAAGAATAGGTGTAGCCACTGCTAAAGGTTTATGCTACGCCTTAGATTTGCCGCTGATAAAGGTGTCTACTTTAGAAAATCTTGCCAGACAAATTTCAAATTTTGAGCTGATTATCCCTTTAATAGACGCTAGACGAAATGAAGTGTACGCCTCTGTTTTTGATCATGAATACAATGAGATTAAATCTCCTCATACTGAAATCTTAACTTATAATAGTTTTGAAGAATATTGTAACAACAAGCAAGTTATTTTCATTGGCAATGCGGTTGATAAATGGCAAAGCATAAGTGAAAGCCGTTATGAATATTCTGATGCAATGCCCAGTGCAAAAGACATGATAAAATCGGCGTACCATGCCTATTACCAAAAACAGTTTGTAGATATAGCTTATTTTGAACCCTATTATTTAAAAGATTTCATCGCCGGTCCGCCAAAAGCGCAATAAGCTTTTCAAGTAGCTTGGTTTTTCAAATAATTTGCTACTTTTGACGCTTCGAAAATCTATGTATGATTACGCAAATTGAAGGGCAGTTAATTGAAAAAAACCCTACACATGTAGTTGTTAAGTGTAGCGGTATCAGTTATTTTATTAATATATCCCTTTTCACATTTCAGCAAATTCCTGATGGTGAGCTTGTTAATATTTTTACTCATTTACAGGTAAAGGAAGATGCTCATACTTTGTACGGGTTTATATCACGACAGGAGCGAGAAATATTTAGAAAACTCATTGGGGTTTCCGGTATTGGTGCAAATACTGCCAGACTGATGTTTTCATCACTGTCACCAGATGAGATTACACAAGCCATTGCTAAAGGAGATGTAGACACAATTAAATCTGTTAAAGGCATAGGGGCTAAGACGGCGCAGCGTGTTATTATAGATTTAAAAGATAAAATAGAATCGAGCGTTGAGAGTGAAAATTTAACATTTCAAAGCAATACAAATAAAGATGAGGCGTTATCAGCCTTAGAAACACTTGGATACTCCAAGAAACAAGCAGACAGGGTAATTGTTAAAATTGTAAAAGCTCAGCCTGAAGCAAGTATCGAAGAAATTGTTAAACAAGCATTGAAAAATCTGTAAACATTTGATTAAGTCAATTTTTTTGATCCCAAAAATGTATGTCTTTTATACAACTGTTATTTTAAGTTGTATTTTTTCGTTTGCGGTAAACGCACAGGAGCAAGATAGTACAGAAACTGATTATAGCATAAAAGATATTCAGCTTAAAGATGCTCCCAGCATCACAGAGCAGTACACTTACGATCCGCTTTTAAATAGATACGTTTACGATAAGTCTATTGGTGAAGTGCCGGTTAATTTCCCGCTTTTTCTTACCCCTGAAGAATTTAGAGAGCGCGTACTTAGAGAACAAATGCAAGCCTATTTTAACGAAAAAACAAAGGCTGTAGATGGTAGAGATAAAGAAAATCAAAAAGATCTTATCCCTACTCTGTATGTTAACAACACCTTTTTTGAAACCATATTCGGAGGTAATACCATAGACATCACGCCGCAGGGTTCTGTTTCAGTTGATTTAGGCGTATTATTTTCTAAGCAGGATAATCCGTCACTTTCACCTAGAAATCAATCTAACACTTCATTAGACTTCGACCAGCAAATCAATCTAAGTATTGATGGTAAAGTAGGTGAGCGCTTGGATGTAAGCGCCCAATTTGATACGCAATCGACTTTTGATTTTCAAAATCAAATCAAATTAGACTACACGCCAACTGAAGATGACATCCTCAGAAAAATAGAAGTAGGTAACGTGAACATGCCGCTCAACAGCTCCTTAATACAAGGTGCACAAAGTTTATTTGGTGTAAAAACCCAATTTCAATTTGGGAAAACGAAAATCACAGGGGTTTTTTCAGAACTCAATTCTGAACGTAATAACGTTACAGCTCAGGGAGAAGCGACTATTCAAGATTTTGACAAGTTTATATTAGATTATGATGAGAATAGGCACTTTTTCTTATCGCAGTATTTTAGAGATCAATATAATGATGCTTTAAAGAATTACCCTTTTATCAATAGCAACATACAGATTACAAGGATACAGGTTTGGGTGACTAACAGAAACAACAACACACAAAGCGTCCAGAATGCCAGGAACATCGTGGCTCTTCAAGATTTAGGTGAATCTCAACCTGAAAATGTAGGTTTATATTTAGATGATGATGGTGAGCCTATCTCACCGCCTATTCCAGGATTTATCAATAATTTAGATGCCTTACCCGATAACAGTAATAACGACTTTAACCCGCAGGCGATAAGCGGCGCGGGATCAACCATACTTACCGAAGCGATTAGAGATATTGCCAGTATTAATCAAGGTTTTGGTTCTGCTTCTAACTTTGTAGATGAAGGAATTGATTATGGTAAGCTTGAAAATGCCAGAGAATTAAGCCCAAACCAGTATACATTAAACGAGGAGTTAGGTTATATAACCCTTAATCAAAGGTTGAGTAATGATGAGATTTTAGGCGTTGCTTTTCAATACACATCTAATGGCCAGGTTTATCAGGTAGGCGAGTTTGCTAATGACGGCGTTAACGCTAATCAAACAGTTGATGATCCCAATACACAGCCCGGTGAAGAAGCTCAACAGATTCCTTTAAGTCAAAACCTTATTGTAAAAATGATCAAAAGTCCTATAGTTAGTGTGAATGAACCTGCATGGGATTTGATGATGAAGAACTTCTATAGTTTAGATGCGTCACAACTGGAAAAAGAGGGTTTTAGACTCAATATTCTTTATTCTGATCCGCAACCGGTCAATTATATAACTCAGGCGCCAGGATCAACAGAACCACTTCCTGATGATGTGGCTGATAACAACCTGCTTCAGGTTTTTGAGTTAGATCAACTAAATATCAATAATGATCCTATTCAATCCGGTGACGGCTTTTTTGATTTTGTTAATGGCATTACCGTAGATCAGGATAATGGTTTGATCAAATTTACCAAAGTAGAACCTTTTGGTGAATTTTTATTTAATAAATTAGATAATGACCCTGATACCGGTCCTGAAGATTATGATGAGCCTAACTCATATAACGAAAACCAATCCAAATATGTTTACCGCAGCCTTTATGCCACCACTAAAATACAGGCATCTCAAATAGGGGCTGATAAAAATAAATTTCAATTAAAAGGCAGGTATAAAGCATCATCACAAGACGGTATTCCTATTGGTTCTTTTAATGTACCCAGAGGTTCTGTAACGGTTACTGCAGGTGGGAGAACACTTCAGGAGGGCGTTGATTATGTGGTTAATTATGAATTAGGCTTGGTTAAAATTATCAATGAGGCGCTTAAAGCATCAGATACACCTATCAATGTATCTACAGAAAACAATGCATTATTTGGTCAGCAAACTAAAAGGTTTACAGGTATAGATGTGCAGCATCAATTTAGCGAAGAATTGCTTTTAGGCGGTACATTTCTCAACCTCAACGAGCGGCCGATTACGCAAAAGGCTGATTTTGGCAGTGAACCTATCAATAATACGATGTACGGCTTCAACTTTAACTACAATACAGAAGTTCCTTTTCTCACCAGAATAGTCAATAAATTACCCAATATAGAAACAGAAGTAGCCTCAAACTTTTCATTACGCGGCGAGTTTGCTTATCTACAACCCGGATCTCCAAGGGGTGATAACTTTCAAAATACCACCACCTCATTTGTTGATGATTTTGAAGGATCTCAAACAAAGATATCTATGCTCAACCCTGATCCCTGGAAACTATCTAGTGTTCCTATCGGATTTAGAGGGCCAAATGATCAAAATGGCAACTTTGATGCTAATAACGACTTAAGTATTAACGATTATCGCGCGCAACTCAATTGGCATGCCATTGATCCTATTTTTTACAGCAGTCAACGACCAGAAGATATTACAGATGAAGATGTATCAGACTGGAGAGCCAGAAGGGTTCTGATTAACGAGCTTTTTCCTAATACAGATTTAGTGCCGGGTCAATTGCAAACCATTTTTACATTAGATTTAGATTACAGACCTGACCAGCGAGGCATGTATAATTATAATCCGGCGGCGACTGATAATACACTGCCTAATCCTGATGATAATTTTGGCGGTATTATGAGAGGTATGCAAACCACAAATTTTGAAAGAGCTAATGTTGAGTTTGTTGAATTCTGGGTGATGGATCCTTTTGTTTATCCTGAAAATGCCAATAATAACGGAGGTAAACTTGTGCTCAACTTTGGGAGCATGAGTGAAGACATCCTTAAAGATGGTAGAAAACAATACGAAAATGGGCTTCCTGAAAATGGAGGAACAGCTAATACCATAGAAACAGAATTTGCAAAAATTCCGGCTAATCAATCTTTAGTCTATGCATTTGATACAGAAGGTGATGAACGTGTAAATCAGGATGTAGGATATGATGGATTAATCAATGAAGCTGAGGCCGAAAAATTTCCTGCATTTGCTAACCTGGAAGATCCCTCAAATGATGATTACGAGTTTTACTTAAACAGACAAGGAAGTATATTAGAGAAATACGAGAAATTTAATGGCACAGAAGGGAATAATCCGGTAGAAGTAACAGAAGACTTTAGAGGAAATTCTCCGTTTCCTGATGTAGAAGACGTCAATAGGGATAATACGATGACCACTATAGATAGCTACTTTGAATATGAAGTGCCTATTTATCCGGGAATGAGCGTTGATAACAATACCAGTAATATCGCCGGTATTGATGAGGATTATATATCAGATGTAAGAGAACAGACCGTTACAACACAAACCGGCGATCAGCTTGACGTTCGCTGGGTTCAGTTCCGCGTGCCTTTAAGCACAGACAGTGAATTTTCTAAAGGCGGTATAGCTGACCTGAGGTCAATTCGGTTTATGCGAATGTATATGACTGAATTTCAGCAAGAAACCGTCTTGCGTCTGGGTAGCTTAGATTTAGTAAGAGGTGATTATATTACGTATGATCAACCTATTCTTCCTGAAGGTAATGATCCCGGTATAGGAAGTACGACATTTAATGTAGAAGCGGTAAGTGAAGAGGTGACCACTAATTATGTTACGCCACCGGGTGTAAGAAGAGAAGAGTTTATTAATAATAACACCTCAGTTAGAAATGATGAGCAGTCATTAGCTTTAACCGTTAAAAGATTACAACCGGATGATTCTAGAGGTGTCTTTAAAAATTATTTGGTAGACATGCGTCAGTATAAAACCTTAGATATGTTTATCCATGCCCAAGCGCTACCGCCGCCTGATGCGGGACTGGAAGATGACGAGCTGGTTGCTTTTATACGAATGGGATTAGATTTTACTGATAATTTTTATCAGATTGAAGTACCGCTTAAAGTATCTGATATCGATGCCGCTGCACCCAGAGAAATTTGGCCGGTAGAAAACGATCTTTCATTGCCTTTAGAATTACTACAAAATGTAAAAGCTGAGGTTTTAGCTAATCAGAATATCAGTAATTTAGAACTTAACTTTTTTGATGAAGATGTAAACCCAACTCCTGAAAGTCAACCCGGCGAGCTACGTGTTGGTATTAAAGGGAATCCCAGCTTTGGTGATGTTAGGGTGATTATGTTAGGTTTAAAAAACAGATCTGGTCAGGAAGTGTCCGGCGAAGTCTGGTTTAATGAACTAAGATTAAAAGAATTGATTAATCAGGGTGGTTGGGCATCTGTCTTAAATTTAGATACGAATATTGCAGATTTTGCAAATATAACCGCCTCAGCAAGTAGAAACACCATAGGTTTTGGCAGTATAGAACAAGGACCTAATCAGCGTAGTCGAGAAGACTCTCAGCAATATTCAGTTAATACAGGAATAAATGTAGGTCAGCTTTTACCTACAGACTGGGGTGTTAAAATTCCGTTTAATTATGAAAGAGGAGAAGAACTGATTACCCCACAGTTTGACCCTGTTTTCGTCGATTTAGAATTAGATAATGCTGATGATCTCCTTGTAGAAAGAGCAGAAAACTATACAAAACGACAAAGCTTAAGTATAATAGGTTTGCGTAAAGAACGCATGAACAATGAAAGAACACCATTGCCGATTGATATAGAAAACTTTACTTTTTCAGGTAATTACAATCAGGTAAATCATAGAGATTTTCAAATCAGTGAATCATTAGAACAAAATGTTGATGTAAGTGCCAATTATCAATACAATTTACCGGATTTGAGTATAGAGCCTTTTAAAGAGGTGAATTTTCTGGACAAAAGCGATTACTTTAAAATATTTAAAGACTTTAATATAAATCCTTTACCTACTTCTATAAACGTTAACTCATCTATTACAAGAGACTACAGCGAGCTGCGTTTTCGAGAGTTTAATTTAACAGATGGTAGCTTGCCTTTACCTAAACTGTATCAACGTAACTTCTTTTTTGATTGGGATTTTGCCATTGATTATAACTTAACCCAAAGTCTAAATTTTAATTTTCAAGCTAGTAATAATAGGATAGTTAGAAATTTTATAGATGAAAACAATGTACAGGATAATACCATAGGCGTTTGGGATGATTTCTTTAATGTAGGGATGGCTAACAGACACTTGCAAACGTTACAGCTTAACTATACGCTACCTATAAATAAAATACCTGCTTTTGAATTCATACAGGCTCAGTATTCTTTTACAGGCGATTTTCAATGGCAAAAAGGGTCTGAGATAAGAAAAAACTTAGAAAATATTCCAGATGTAGGTAATACGGTACAAAACTCTTCTAATCATCAAATCAACGCTACCTTATCTATGCCAACCCTTTATAACTATATAGGGCTGACAAAGAAGACAGGCAACAGCAATAATCAGAGTCAAAGTCAAAGGAAAACCAATGACGCAAGAGGTGACCGCAGAAGAGGAAACGTCAGGCAATCTACAGCCGGGTCTAATAGCCAAAATACAGATAATGATAACTTGAGCTTTGGTGATAAATTGTTTAATGTTGGGGTAGATTTACTGGGCATGGTCAAGCAAATTCAAGGTAATTATTCGCGTAATAACGGCATATTCATGCCAGGCTATGTTAATGATATAGGCTTTATAGGAACCTTAAAACCAACGACAGGTTTTACCTTTGGTTTGCAGGAAGATATCAGGCAGATTGCAGCTACAAATGGCTGGCTTACAACCTTTCAGCAATTTAATGAACAATATAGCTCGACTGAAAACGAGCAATTTGATTTTCAGGCTACTATAAGACCTGTTAAGGGCTTAACGATAGATTTGCGTGGTAATAGAATATATTCTGAGACCTATACAGAAAACTATCAGGTAAATCCGGAAACGCTCGAGTATCAATCGCTAACACCTAATATATTTGGTAATTTTTCCATATCAACTAATATGATACGCACGGCTTTTAATTCAAGCTCTCGTGCTAATTCAGAAAATTTTGACACTTTTAGAGCCAATAGGTTGGTTGTAGCTAATAGATTAGCGGCTGAGGCCGGCATAAATCTTAACAACCCTGATAATGTGGACGAAAATGGTTTTCCGGTAGGCTTTGGCTCAACAAATCAGGCGGTGTTAATACCATCTTTCTTATCAGCCTATACAGATGAAGATCCTACACAAATAAATTTATCAACCTTTAGAGATATACCTATTCCCAACTGGGATGTGAAATATACAGGATTGATGCAATTAGACTGGTTTAAAGACCAATTCACAAGGTTTTCAATAGAACACGGCTATCAATCCACTTACACCATTAATCAGTTTCAGTCTAACCTTGATTACAACAGAACCAATCCTTTTGATCCATTTAATCGAGATCAAAATGGTGATTTCTTAAACGAGTTGGTGATCAATAATATCAATCTGGTAGAACAGTTTAACCCATTAGTAAGTGTAGATTTTGAAATGAAAAATTCATTGAGCATATTAGCTGAAATGAAAAAAGACAGAACATTATCGCTAAGTTTTAATAATAATGTGCTTACAGAAATGCAGGGTCAGGAATATACCTTAGGTTTAGGCTACAGAGTAAAAGATGTTAAGGTAGTCACCAGATTTGAAGGCAGAAGACGCGTGTTAAGTAGCGATCTTAACTTTCAGGTAGATGTGTCGCTACGTTCAAACCAAACCATATTAAGATCACTCGATGTCCAAAACAACCGCGTGACCTCAGGTCAGGATATCTGGAATATTAATTTTACGACCGGTTACGCATTTACTAAGAATTTTGAGGTCTTATTTTTCTATAATCACATATTTTCGCAAAATGATATCTCAACGATATTTCCTCAAACCACAATTAGAAGTGGCTTGACATTTACATATAACTTTGGCAATTAATAAAACAATGATATAATGAATTTACCACAAGATTTAAAGTACACAAAAGACCACGAATGGGTTAAAATTGATGGAGATACCGCTACAGTTGGTATTACAGATTTTGCTCAGAGCGAATTAGGCGATATTGTCTATGTAGAAGTTGAAACCGTAGATGAAGAATTAGAAAAAGATGAGGTTTTTGGCACTGTAGAAGCGGTAAAAACTGTGTCTGACTTATTCTTACCTATTACAGGTAAAGTTATAGAATTTAATGAAGCATTAGAAGATGAGCCTGAAAAAGTTAACGAAGATCCATACGGAGAAGGCTGGATGATCAAATTTAAGATTCAAGATAAAAGCGAAATTGATCAACTTTTAGATGCAGATGCATATAAGTCAGAAGTTGAAGGTTAATATAATTTTGCTTGCTGCTGTTTTTTTAACGGCAAGCATACTATACCTATCTCTGATCAGGACTGATGATTTGCCTAGTTTAGAAGTCAAAAGCATGGATAAGTTTTACCATACTTTTGCTTATTTTTCGTTGACTCTAAGCTGGTTAGCCTATATCACATTTAGATACCCTAAGGTTAAATCAAAATATTTAATTTTAGTTTTAGGGCTCATTTTATGTTTTGGCATCATAATTGAAGTACTTCAAAAAACATTTACAAATTATAGAATGTTTGATTATCAAGATATCATAGCTAATTCAATCGGTGTTGCGTTAAGTTATTTATTTTTCACATTTATCCTAAAGCGAAGTCTTGATAAAAAATTATGGTAGTTTGTAAATAATTTATAATTTAGTCAACCCATTAAAAAACAATTTATGGAACCTAAGAAAAACCCCAAAGCAGATTTAAATAGAAATAGTTTTCTATTTTTTAGCATTGGTCTAGTCGTCATGCTGTCTGTATCTTTAATTCTTATCGAATGGAAAACCTATGATAAGGAACAGATTGATACAGGAACGGTTAATATGGATCAATTAGATCAGGAAGATGTTCCTATTACGGAGCAAATTAAAAAACCACCACCACCACCGCCACCACCTCCGGCACCTGAAAAAATTGAAGTCGTAGAAGACGATGAAGAAGTTGAAGAGGTGGTGATAAAATCTACTGAAACGGATCAAAGTGAGGAAATAAGTATTGAAGAAGTAGAAGAACCAGGTGAGGTTATAGAAGATGTTCCTTTTTCCGCTATACAGGATGTGCCTGTTTTTCCTGGATGCGAAAAATATAAAACTAATGATGAGCGTAAAAAGTGCATGAGTAGTAAAATTAAAAAGTTTGTCAACAAGCGATTTGATACTGGTTTAGGTTCAGATTTAGGTTTATCAGGCATTAATCGTGTTTATGTTCAATTTAAAATCGATAAAAACGGTGAGGTTGTTAATGTAAGAGCGCGTGCCTCTCACCCCAAACTTAAAGAAGAAGGCGAACGCGTTGTTAAAAAATTACCGGGTATGCAACCTGGTAAGCAAAGAGGTCAGAAAGTTGGTGTTATTTACCAATTGCCCATTACGTTTAAAATACAAGATTAAGTGCTGAATTAATCTCCTACAAATCCCAATTAGTTATTTTTAAAGCTAATTGGGATTTTTTTAACTATGTTTTTTACGTTCTTAGGTCCTATTAGCATTTAATTTATCCTTAAAAAAATGTGCTTTATAGGTTGAGTGATTACTAAAATTTAAAAAGTATAAATAAATTATTAAATGTTATTAAATTGAATACATTTCAAATTTATAACGCAAAAGCTTATACAAAAAGAAATTTTATTTTCAAGGGACAGTTAATTTTTGTTATATTGTAAATTAAATAGCTTATGGCAACCTCCTTTGAAAAATATCAACGTAGAAGACTGATTTCTTCCTATTTTTCAGTAGTAATAAGTATCGGTTTAGTGCTATTCTTATTAGGTCTTTTGGGCATTCTTATCATCAACACCCAAAAAGTAGCAGATCATTTTAAGGAGCAAATCGCCTTAACCGTCTACCTCAAAGATTCAGCTAAAGAAATCGAGATAGATCAACTTCAAAAAAGACTTGCGCTGGCTAATTATACTAAGTCAACAGAATTCATTTCTAAAGAAAAGGCTGCTAAACAATACAGTCGTGAGATTGGTGAAGAATTTATGCAGTTTTTAGGTTTTAATCCCTTACAGAATCATATCGATATTTATTTTAATGCAGATTATGTCTCTCAGGTCAAAATCGCAGAAATATCCAGAGATATAGAAGATAATGAATTTGTAGATAATACAATTTACGATAAACCTCTCATCGCTTTGCTCAATGAAAATATAAAACGCTTGAGTTTTTGGGTGCTGGCAGTAAGTGCTATTTTTACCTTTATAGCCGTTCTGCTCATCAATAGTTCCATAAGATTATCTATTTATTCTAAGAGGTTCATTATCAAAACAATGCAAATGGTAGGGGCAACTAAGGGTTTTATAAGAAAGCCATTTATATGGAAAAGTCTTAAATTAGGCTTTATTGGTATCGTTTTATCACTAATAGGTATTAGCGTTATCTTGTATTATTTAGATCAAAGCTTTATAGAACTATCACTTTTAGATAACTATTTGAATATAGCGATGGTTTACGCTCTAGTTTTAGTTATAGGTTTGCTTATTACATGGCTAAGTACTTACTTTGCTACACAGCGCTTTTTAAATCTTAAAACCGATGAACTATACTATTAATTATGGATAAACAAAAACATCATACTCAAGCTAAGCAAAAAAGATATGATTTCATCTTTGGCTGGCGCAATTATAAATTTATGTTGATAGGATTAGCCGTTATTGCTATAGGCTTTACATTGATGGCTGGCGGTGGCAGTGATGATCCTAATGTGTTTAATCCGGATATATTTAATGTAAGAAGAATCAGGATAGCACCTACCATCGTTCTCTTAGGCTTTGCCATAGAGGCTTATGCGATTCTCATATCACCTAACAAAAAATAATGGATGTTTTAGATGCATTGATTCTAGGCATTGTTCAGGGGCTTACAGAATTTCTACCGGTATCCTCAAGCGGTCATTTAGAGCTTTTTAAAGCTTTATTAGGCGATGAAAGCTTACCGTCTGAATCTATGTTATTTACTGTTGTCGTTCATTTTGCTACGGCTTTAAGTACAATAATTGTATATAGAAGTGATGTATTTGATATTTTTAGAGGATTGCTGGCATTTAAGAAAAATGAATCAACTTCTTTTTCCTTAAAAATCATTCTATCTATGATACCGGCAGCCTTAATCGGCTTTTTTTTTAATGAAGAAATGGAACTTCTCTTTACAGGCAATATCACACTGGTAGGTTTTATGCTCATCATAACCGCGCTTTTGTTATGGTTAGCTGATAAAGCTAAAAAAACCGATGAACCTGTTAAATATATACATGCCTTTATCATTGGTGTATCTCAGGCTATTGCCGTGTTGCCAGGTATTTCCAGAAGTGGAGCTACGATCTCTACTTCCGTGCTTTTAAGAAATGACAAGACAAAAGCAGCTAAGTTTTCATTTTTAATGGTAGTTCCACTGATAATTGGAAAGATATGTAAAGACCTATTAAGTGGTGAAATCACTACACAAAATCAACAGTTCACGCCTTTATTGGTGGCATTTATCGCAGCGCTCATCACCGGGGTATTCGCCTGTAAATTAATGATCAAATTTGTTAAAAAAAGCAAACTTAAGTACTTTGCGGTTTATTGCTTCCTGATAGGTGTCATCAGCATAATTGTTGCACAAACAATATATACATCATGAATGATTACAGTTTAAATTCATTAAAAGAAGGACAAATCTTATTAATCGATAAGCCGTTGAGATGGACTTCTTTTGACGTGGTGAATAAAGTCCGCTGGTTAATCAAAAAGACCTATAACATAAAAAAAATAAAAGTGGGTCATGCCGGCACCTTAGATCCGCTTGCCTCAGGTTTATTGATACTTTGTACAGGAAAGATGACCAAAAATATCGAACAACTTATGGGCAAAGAAAAAACCTATAAAGCCAAAATTTGTTTTGGAGCTACCACGCCATCTTATGACCTGGAAAGAGAAATAGACGCTACCTATCCGGCTGATCATATCAACGAGTCTAAGATATTAGAAATACTACCGGATTTTACAGGTAACATTCAGCAAATACCACCTATGCACTCTGCGGTTAAAAAAGATGGGAAACGCTTATATGAATATGCCCGTAATAATGAAATAACCAATGTTCCCAGTAGACAAGTAAGCATACATCAATTAGATATACTAGAATTTAATCATCCTTGTTTAAAGCTACAAATTTCTTGTAGTAAAGGAACTTATATAAGAAGTTTAGCTAATGATTTAGGCAAGGCATTAGCCTCTGGCGCACATTTAGCAGGTTTAGAAAGGCTTAAAATTGGAGAGTATCATGTGCAAAATGCCATGAGTATCCCTGAATTTCAAGCCCATTTAGAAAATGCTCAGGATTGATACTTTTCTGCTAATTGGGTCAATTCTGTGGTTACTGATAATCCCTTATCTTTATTATACCATTTTTGTAAATCCTCTTTAAAAGAAGCATCTAATTTACCGTGTTCTGCTTTATAATCTTTTACCATTTTAGTTGGTTCTGCAGCTCTTGGGCCCCAGGTAAAAACAACTTCGTGATTTAGCGGATTTAAGGTTATTAATTTAGGAATAGATTTACTGCCATTAGTGAGAAACATATTCATCAAATCATCATGATCATCACGTAAAACCACTTTTAAATCTATTTTTTCGCTTTGTTTGCTTAATTTGTTGATAAATGGTAGCGTGTGAGAGGCGTCACCACACCAGCCTTCAGTAATAACCATCCAAATCAAGGGTTGCTTTAATTGCTGTAAACGATTCTTTAAACCATCATCTATTTGACCACGCTTATCCCAGCGCTTCATGCGTTTAAGATTCAGAGAAGAATAATTATTCATATCCTCATTTTGGGTATGTCCGGTTGACTTGCCTTCATTAAGCAGATTATCTACCAGATGGATAAATTCTTCGTAAGAATAAGCATCATCTAAAGCATTTTTTATTGTGTTTTTTTCTAATACTTCCATAAATATGTTTTTTACAAAAGTCGTAATAATACACGAAACATTTCAGTAACACAAGTTGCTTCGCATGAAAGAATTTACTAAATATTAAAAAAAACCTGCATCAGCATTTATTTTGAATCAGTTATTTTTGATTTTGATTGAAATAATCCCAGGCCAACTGAAGGCCATCTCTAACACTGTACTCTGGTTGATAATCGATTAATTGCTTAGCTTTAGAGATATCAGCTAATGAATCGCGCACATCACCTGGCCTTGGCGGCCCATAATTGGCTTCAAGACGCCGGTCAGTTATTTTTTGGAGTTCTGCCCATAATTCATTTAAACTAATACGTTCGCCAAAAGCCACATTGTACACTTCATTTGTAGCGTTTTTAGGGGCAAAAGCTGCTTTTAGATTAGCCTGAACAGCATTTGCCACGAAGGTGAAATCTCTTGTTTGCTCACCATCGCCATTGATCGTTGGCGATTTCATATCTTTTAAGGCCTGCATAAATAAGGGAATTACCGCAGCATAAGCGCCTTTTGGACTTTGTTTAGGGCCAAAAACATTAAAATATCGCAAACCGATTAATTCTATACCATAGGTTTTAGCAAATACATCAGCATATAATTCATTCACATATTTAGTTACAGCATAAGGCGATAAGGGCTTGCCTATTTTATCTTCTTGTTTAGGCAAATCCGGATGATCTCCATAAGTAGAGCTTGAAGCAGCATATACCATGCGCTCAACATTTTTGTTGTTTTTCATCGCAACCAGCATATTGAGAAACCCATTTACATTGGCTTCGTTTGACCGAATAGGGTCGTTGATAGATCTTGGAACAGAGCCTAAAGCAGCCTGATGTAATACGATATCTACATCTTGGATAGATGTCTGACAGGTATCTAAACAGGTAATATCCCCTTCTATAAATTCAAAATCAGGATGATTTTTAAATTCTTCGATATTATTGTAATAGCCATTGGATAAATTATCGAGCACTCTTACTTTTTGAGCTTTGTGGTCGAGTAAGTACTTGACTAAATTGGCACCTATAAAGCCTGCCCCACCGGTTACTAAGAATCGTTTGTTTTTAATTTGTTCCATGCTGTTATTTTGCTTGGGCAAATATAATAGCTTTGAATACGAAATATCCCATATTTAAAGATAAATCAATCCTCCCTCGAAAGGGAGAAAACTTTATTACTTTCAAAGTTGATTTTAAGCTATTTCTCTTGAAGTTTTTAACTGCATTATATTGAAAGCTGTTGTGTAACTCACTTGATTTTTCTTTAGCGCTTACTTAAGGTTAAATAATGATAAATACTTTGCGCTACAACCTACCATCAACTAAAGTTTGTGGTAAAAAGGCTTTAACATCAAATAAAACACAGGCTTCTTTTTGGAGTTGGTTATAATCTAGTTCTAAGAATTCCTTATGCGAAACGGTAAGAATAATACAATCATAAGATTCATTTAATTCAGAAGGTCTTTTGATGTTTATATCAAATAAATCTTTAACTTCATTATGATTAGCCCACGGATCACAAACATCTACCTGCATATTATAAGATTCCAATTCATGGACAACATCGATAGACTTGGTGTTTCTGGTATCCGGGCAATTTTCCTTAAAGGTAATGCCTAAAACAAGCGCTTTACCATTTTTAACCTTAGCATCGTTTTGAAGCATGAGTTTTATAACTTCGTTAGCCACATATTTGCCCATTCCATCATTTAAGCGTCTTCCGGACAGTATAATTTCCGGGTTATAACCTAACTGCTGTGCTTTTTGAGCCAGGTAATAGGGATCTACGCCTATGCAATGACCGCCTACTAAGCCAGGAGTGAATTTTATAAAGTTCCACTTTGTTGCAGCGGCTTCTATCACAGCGTGGGTATCAATCTCTAACTTTCCACAAATCTTAGCCAGCTCATTTACAAAAGCGATGTTGATATCGCGTTGTGAGTTTTCAATCACCTTGGCAGCCTCGGCTACTTTTATCGAAGGCGCCAGATGGGTGCCGGCTGTAATGACTTCAGCATATAATTGATCTATTTGCTGCGCGACTTTTTTTGTAGAACCTGAGGTTACTTTTAGTATTTTAGTAACTGTATGTTTTTTATCGCCCGGGTTAATTCGTTCAGGTGAATAACCTACAAAAAAGTCTTCGTTATACTTTAATCCGGAGTGCTCGGCGAGTAAAGGCACGCATATCTCTTCAGTCACGCCCGGATAAACCGTAGACTCATAAACAACAATATCCTCTTTTTTTAATATTTGTCCTAAAGTCTCACTGGCTTTCTCTAATGGCGTGAGAATGGGTTGATGATTTTTATCTGTTGGTGTCGGAACCGTTACAATGTGGATGTTGGCTTTTTTGAGATCTGCTGTATCGGAAGTAATGAATAAGCCTTTCTGACTCATATCTTCGTTAAGTACGCTTTGTAAATGATGATTTTCTACTTCTAAGGTATGGTCATGTCCATTTTTAAGCTCTGCGACTCTAGTGTCGCTGATATCAAAACCTACAACCTGATATTTTTGAGCAAAAGCCACCGCAAGTGGTAAACCTACATAACCTAAACCTAAGATACTGATGACTGTTTTATCCATAGCTAAACTTTAAATATTTTGATATATGTTGTTTTAACCCGTAGTGCATTATCAAACAAACAAGTCAGTTCGAGTGAATTTCTGCAAGAAATTTATATCGAGAACATGGTCTTTGATCCAAAACCTTATTCTCGATACAATTTTTTTCGCTTTCTCATCAAAAAACCACTCGAATTGACAGATTTTGCTTTACAATTTATCATAATGTACTACGAGTATGTTATTTTAGTTTGTTTTTATCATAGACATATCTTAATTTGTACTTAAATCGCCATGATCTATTATATCCACCATATTAAAATAATCAGGCACAAAACTAATATATTTTAACTTCATGATGCTTGTATTTCTCACTTAAAAATCTCTGCCATGATTTAGCGAAATAATTTTAAAATTTAAATCTTGTAACTATTGAGTTATTTAAATTTTCTTAATTTTGTTAACTTAATTTTGCAAATTTAGTGTTTAAAAATAAAGCTACCTTTAAAACATCAACCATGGTGCAGACGCGCAATTGGCATGTTATTTACTGCAAAGCTAACACAGAAAAAAGTACTGCTTGTAAATTAAGTGAGAAAGGCTTTAAAGTATATTGCCCAACACAGGTTCAAGTTAGACAATGGAGCGACCGAAAAAAGAAAGTTGAAGTGCCTGTTCTTCCTTCTATGATTCTCATAAAAATAAATGATAAACAAAGGAATGCAGTTTTTGAAGTTCCTCAGGTGCATCGATATCTTTTTTTCAACAGAAAACTGGCTGTTGTGCGCGAAGAAGAAGTAGCTACTTTGCAGCATTATTTATCAGGAGAACATAAAAAGGTAAGCGTGACTAGCCTGCAAGAGGGTGACGAAATGGACATGGACGATTTAGGATTTAAGGGTAAACGAGGCGTCATTAAGAAATTGAGTAAAAACCAATGCTGGATCCATTTGGAAAGCCTTGGTTTCATTATAAAAGTTGATCGTTAACATCAACTTTATTTGTTTAATAATCAAAGTATTAGCGATTTTTATGGGACTCGCTGTGGCGAAGCTTTGGGAAGTTTAGAATGGGATTGTAATGAGTAATTTTTCATTTTATGAACAAAAAAACCATATTAGTAACCGGCGCAGCGGGGTTCAACCCGTGAAATAATGGCAAATGCATAACTTTTACTATACATATATTCTTTTAAGTGAGAAAGATGGTAAAAAATATACTGGCTATACTTCCAATTTGCCATTAAGATTTGAGGCTCACCAAAGTGGAAAAGTACAATCAACCAAAAATAGAAGACCTTTCAAGTTAATCTATTTTGAAGCTTGTTTATCACAAGAAGATGCAATTAGAAGAGAAAAACATTTACCCTGTTAAATAAATCGTAGATTTAATGCATAGCATTATTTCACAGGGATTAAAACATATTATGGTAAAATGTACTTGGCAAAACGCCTCAAATCTTACCTGTCCTCTGAAAGTAATTTACTTCAATAGGATTTCACAGGTCAAGAATAATAAAGATGCATTCAAATCAATTTAATACATCAGAA
>JAVLBJ010000090.1:0-6778 GCA_031581455.1 Psychroflexus sp.
CCGGCGTTGATGGTGAAGCCACGGAAAAGGCCAGAAGTTATATGGCGCCATTCCCGCCAAGTTCACCTTCTATCGCTTTATTTAATGACGGTGAGCTCGTCCACATGTTAGAGCGTCACCACATTGAAGGTCGCCCCGCGGAAATGATCGCAGAAAATCTTAAAAGTGCTTATGACGAGCATTGTTAAATAATTGATGTTAAAATGAACATTGAAGAAACCCTGAATCACATTCACGTAATATGGTTCAGGGTTTTTTTTGGCCTTTACTACTCTTGTTTATTTCAATAGCATTAAATCAATTGAAACAAATGCTTGCTTAACTTTATGCGATGATCATCTTTCAATACTTCATCAATATCATCTACTACCTTTTCTTCGGGTTGATACTGGTCGTATTCCATATCCTTCAGTTCGTTTGTTTAAACCTCTTCGGTTATCAGGCACATAAAAAATCAGTAGATTTATTTAATTGGTTTTTAGTCAATAATCTTAGGTTGCTGGGCACGAGATTCCATATCTCCGGCAAAAGAGATTTTGAAAAAAACAAGCCTTATATCATCATCGCCAATCATCAAAGCATGTATGATATCCCGCCAATTATCTGGCATTTGCGAAAGCTACATCCTAAGTTCATCAGCAAAAAGGAATTGGGGAAAGGCATACCGGGAATTTCTTATAATTTAAGAAACGGGGGTTCTGTCCTCATAGATAGAGATGATCCTGGACAAGCTGAACAGGCCGTCAGACAAATGGGTCAATACATTAAAAAGCATAAGCGTTCTGTTGTGATATTCCCTGAAGGTACGAGAAGTCGAGATGGTATTCCTAAGCGGTTTGCTAAAGGCGGCTTGCGCTATTTGTTAGAAGAATGCCCGGAGGCTATGATCTTACCCGTGAGCATTAAAAATGCCTGGCAACTTCATAAAAAAGGAATGTTCCCGCTGAACATTGGTGTAAATTACTACATGAAGATCCATCAACCGCTTAAAGCTACTGATCATTCTTTCGATGAACTACATCATCAACTTGAAAAGACCATCCATCAGTCTTGTCATGATCATAGGTCAACCTCCAAACCGGTTACCTAATCTGATCAGTCGGTCGCGCTGGTAAGTGTAAATCAATCCGGAAATGGGTGTCATGATGATGATTGAAAATATCCAGAATGCTTTATTGTATACCTTATGCTTAATCATGTCTATTATTCCCAGAATAACCAGAAAAAGATACACAAATAAAACCACACCTTTCAGCCAGAGCGGATCATTTACCTGTGCAAAATAATTGGCCACGCCGGCGATAATCGTTAATGAGAAAAGTGCCCCGCTAAGGAACCAAAGTAAGGCTTTCATATTAGTTAATTAAAGTCAGGTTTTCTTTTTTCTAAAAATGCTGAGGTTCCTTCTTTAAATTCATCAGTCCCAAAGGCCTCACCAAATAATTTAATCTCTGTTTGATAGCCATTAACATCAGATGTAAACTGATCATTTACTGCTTTTATAGCAGCGGCAATAGCATCACCAGAGTTATTGATGATTTTACCGGCCAGGGTTTTTGTTTGGTCTAATAGGTCTTCTTGTGAAAACACATAATTGACTAATCCATAAGTCATAGCCTGTTCAGCTTTAATCATTCCGGCAGACATAATCATCTCCATGGCCTTGCCTTTACCTACTAATTGCGGTAAGCGCTGCGTACCTCCGTATCCTGGAATGACGCCAAGTGAGGTTTCGGGCAAACCCATTTTTGCATTATCAGATGCTGTCCTAAAATGTGCTGCCATAGCTAACTCAAGACCACCGCCTAAAGCAAAACCGTTAATCGCCGCAATAACCGGTTTATTAAATTGCTCAATTTTATCAAAAAGGTTTTCATGACCTTCGGCAGAAAGTTCTTGGCCTTCGTCAACGCTAAAATTTGCAAACTCAGCAATATCAGCACCGGCTACAAATGCTTTTTCACCACTGCCGGTAATGATTACAACGCGAACCTGATCATCATCAGCTAAATCATCTAATGCATCGCTTATTTCCTGTAAAGTATCTCTGTTCAAGGCGTTCAGCTTCTTAGGTCTATTAATGACCAGAGTTGCTATTAAATCTTCTATTTCTACGTAAATGTTTTGTTCGCTCATAGTTATTAAGGTTTAGGTAAAGTTATTATAAATCGTGTACCTTGATTAAGTTGAGTTTCAAAGTTAATACTTCCTCCATAGTTTTCCACGATATTTTTAACCATTCCCAGTCCAAGTCCCATTCCTTTGGATTTAGTTGAGAACTTAGGCTCAAATATGCGCTGTTGATCATCTTCTGTGATGCCTGTGCCATTATCTTCAACACTTAACATAATTTGATTTTCAGTTGATTTTATCGTGACATATATCGCCGGGGCTTTTTTATTTACCGTTGCCTGTTGCGCGTTTTTAACCAGGTTTGTCACTACTCTAATCAGCTGTGTACGATCAAATTTTATTCTTAAGCCCTCATTATCCGTAGAAAAATATAAATTTTCATCATTAAAAATATCAATGGCTAATTTTACAGTTGATGATAAATTTAGCTCTTCGCTCTTTTGCACAGGCATTTTGGCAAAATCAGAAAAGGCACCGGCAATAGAACTTAAAGTATCTATTTGATTAATTAAGGATTGGGCATATTCGCGAAGCTTACCTTTAGCCTCAGGGTCATTGGGATTAAAATTCTTCTCCAGACTTTGTATGCTTAATCGCATAGGGGTCAGCGGGTTTTTAATTTCATGGGCGACCTGTCTCGCCATTTCACGCCAGGCCTCTTCACGTTCAGATTTAGCTAATTTAGCGGCGCTATCTTCCAACTGATCTATCATTTTATTATAAGCGATTATAATAGGCTGTACTTCTAAGCTGGCCGTTTCTGTGTCTATTTTCTCATTTCTACGCTCTAAGCGTGTTTGATCTATACGTTTGCTTATCGCTGCTAATGATTGTGTGATATTTTTTGATAAAAAATAGGCCAGCGCTATAGCTATTAATAACATGAGGAAATAGGCTTGCGCTAAAAGGGCTAAAAAGTCATCCAGCTTTCTTTCTATAAACCCCGTATCTTTAATCAATGGTAAATTAAGTATAGCGATAGGTTTAAAATACTGATCTACGATAAAAGTATACGATGCTCTAAAATTCTCACCGTCTTTTTTAAAAGAACTTACTACTCTTTTACCCTTTGAGTTGTTGAGTTTTTTTATAATTGATGGTTTTAAACGCGTATCGGCCGTATCTTTATAAAAAGTGATTAGAGATGATTTAAGCAATTCGCCATCAGGACTATATATTGATAGGTTGGTGTCATGTATATTTCTGATTTTATAAATTTCATCTTTAAAAATTAACGGGATATTAGCTGTTTTAACTTCATAGGTTGTTTGCTTTAAAATGTAGGAAACATGATCACGAATTGCATTTTCTTTTCTAATAAGCTTTTCAGATCTTAATTGTTTTGCCTCTTGTTTATATTGATAAATGGTAACACCAGCTATTAAGATAGAGGCTCCCAGAATTAAAGCAATCATGGCAAAGAATATCCGTCTACGTAAAGATTTTTGAAACCAATTCATGATTGTTTTTTTCTAAGCTTTTTGTAAAGTTTAATGCCCAGCATAAGCAGAACGGCCAAACCAATAAGGCCTAAGAGCCCGAAAATCCAGTCTATGGCACTTCTTAAAATGATAATAAAAATAACAGCAAATAAAATGATGGTTGCGCCCTCATTCCATATTCGCATAGTGTTAGACGACCATTTCAGTTGATTTTTTTGCGATTGTAAGTATAGCTGATGATTCTTTAGATGATAAAGTATCAACAAAACCACAAAACCCAATTTAGCATGCATCCAACCAACCTCTAACCAAGATGGGTTAAGTATCAACAACCAGATAGCAAATCCCGTCGCTAAAATTGCTGACGGCCAAGTAATAATATTCCATAATCTATTGATCATCAATTGTAATTGAGGCACGAGAACTTTTGATGCTGCCTCGTCTTTTTGATTAGCCTCTATCAAATAAATAAACAATCTGGGTATATAAAACAACCCGGCAAACCACGTAATCACAAAGATTAAATGCAATGATTTTACATAAAGATAAGTCATAGAAGCTAATTATTGGTTGCTCATGTTAACCTGTTTTGGGGTAACTAAAGTAGCTTTTATTTCCCGATTGAGAAAATAACCCGTTACTATGGTGGATAAAAGATCAGCTAAGGGAAATGCGATCCAAACACCGATTATGCCAAAGTACACCGGTAATATGAGCACTAATGGAATAAAAAAGAAACCTTGCCTTGAAAGCGTTAGCAATAAGGCAGGAACCGCTTTTCCTATGGCCTGGAAATAGGCAGAACCTATGGTCTGCAAACCTATGATAGGCAAAGCTGCAAACACCCATCGTAAAGCATCTGGCGTCTTTCTCATAACTACCGGGTCATCTGTAAAAACACTTACAATAGACTGTGGAAAAACCATAATCAGCGAAAAAACAAACACAGCTACAACCCCAGCATAGATTACTGCTTTATTGATGCTGGTTCTAACGCGTTGATATTTTCCTGCGCCGTAATTATAACCGGCAATAGGTAAGAAACCTTGTGTTACACCTAGAACCGGGAACAGGGCAAACATGAGCATCCTGGCGATAATAGCATAAGACGTGACCGATGTTTCTCCACCTAATTCAAATAAAGTATTATTAACCAGCAGGTAGGTCACACTTACAACCGCCTGACGGGCAAGCGTAACAAAACCTAATGCTGATATTTCTTTTAGTAAACTAAAATCTAAACCCAAATGCGAGAAAGATATTTTTAGCTCTGCATTCCTGGACTTAAAGAACCAAATGATGAAGGATAGGCATAAGATGTAAGAACCGGTGGACGCCCAGGCGGCACCGGCCATTCCCATATCAAAAACCTTTATCAATATAAAATCGAGTAAAAGGTTTCCTACCGATGGGATAATCATCGCGATCATGGCAAACTTAGGTTTCCCTTCTGCTCGTATCACGGAATTTCCCATCATACAAAGCGCTAAGAGCGGAACGCCGTAAAGAATAATCGTGTAGTAAATTTTAGCCGGATCAAAAATGTCGCCTCTACCACCAAAAGCTGGAATTAATAGGTTAACAAATGCTAGCCCGAAGATAACCAATACTATAGTCAGAAGGATGGTTATGGTGATCTGATTACCAAAGGTCTTAAAGGCCTTATGATCATCATCTGCACCTAATGCCCTGGATATGATGGACGATCCACCTATACCAATAGCCATACCTAAAGCAGCGATAAAAAAAGAAACCGGTGTTACTACATTGATCGCCGCAATGGCAATGGGACCGATCCAATTGCCGACGAATATCGTATCTACCAGCAAATTGATAGACATTACTAAAATGCCTATGGAAGCAGGTACAGCTTGCTTAACCAGTAAACTACCAACGGGTTTTGTGCCTAATTCCTGCGTGGTAAGTTTACTCATTTACCCCTTTTTTTCTGCCGGTTGATCTTTAAAAGCCCATTCATCTATCCATCTACTTAAAGTTTTTACCCAATCCTGACGATCATTAATACAAGGTATAAACGTAAACTCTTCGCCACCATTTTCTTCAAAGATTTCTTTGCCTTCCATACCTATTTCTTCCAGGGTTTCCAGGCAATCGGAAACGAAAGCAGGCGTTACGATGGCAATATTCTTGACCCCATCCTTCGCTAATTTTTCAACCGTCCTGTCTGTTGGCGGCTTTAACCAGGGGTCGAATCCTAATCTGGACTGAAAGGATGTACCATAAGTTCCCTCTTTAAGTTTTAGAAAGTTAGCCACGTTTTCTGTGGTCTTATAACATTGATGCCTATAGCAAAATTGATGCGCCTTAGAAGGCGTTTGACAACACGAGCCGTCTATTTTACAGTGGCTATTAGTAATATCGCTTTTTCTGATATGTCTTTCGGGAACACCATGATAACTAAATAGCAAATAGTCGTAATCTATGTTTTCTAATTTTTCGGCAATACTTGTACTCAGAACGCGAACATAATCCTGGTGATTATGAAAAGGAGGAACCACTGTGAATTTAATATCAGGAAAATGCTCATTACGCAATTCGTCTGCCAGAACCACAATAGTTTCAGTAGTAGCCATCGCATATTGCGGATACATCGGCATCAATAAAACCTCATCAACGCCTTGTTGATGCAGTTCTTTTAGGCCGTCATAAATCGAGGGTTTCCCATAACGCATAGACAAAGCAACAGGGACGGATGTCATGTCATTTACCTTATCTCGCAATCTTTCTGATAATACAATCAATGGTGAACCTTCATCCCACCATATTTTTTGATAGGCTTTAGCAGATTGTTTGGGTCTGGTATTGAGAATGATTCCTTTCACTAAAAGCGTTCGTGCCCATTGTGGAAAATCAATCACTCGTTCATCCATTAGAAACTCTCCTAAGTACTTTTTTACGTCTTTTGGGTCGGTAGATTCCGGCGAACCTAAATTGACCATTAACACACCTTTCATAAGCTAAGATTTAGTCTTGCAAAGAAACAACAGAAGATGTGTAATTGTTAAAATTAAAATTTAAAATTATACTAAGGTTTGAGGTGAAAGATCAAACAGAGTTATATGGATAAAGCTTCTTATTGACTTAAGCACTTTCTTACTAATATTATTGATTGAATCTCCATACGATATCTATAATCTTAGAATAATTTGGAGATTTTGTTGTCAATTATTTTCACCACAGAG
>JAVLBJ010000012.1:0-40580 GCA_031581455.1 Psychroflexus sp.
ACAAAAATATGATTGTTTCTTTTCGCTCGAAAGAGACTGAACAAATTTGGAATGGATATCGAGTAAAAAAAATGCCGATTGATATTCAAAAAATTGGACGCCGAAAATTGAGAATGTTGAATAATTCCCAAAACATAGCTGATTTGAGAATTCCACCTTCCAACCGACTTGAAAAGCTAAGCGGAAATTTAAGTGGATTTTACAGCATTCGAATTAACAAACAATGGCGAATAATTTTTGAGTGGAATAGCGGAAATGCGAGCGAAGTAGAAATAGTCGATTATCACTAAAAACAGAGAAAATGGAAAAGTTAGCAAATGTACATCCTGGCGAAATTTTACTTCACGAATTTCTTGAGCCACTTGAAATTTCGGCTTATCGACTTTCTAAAGATTTGAAAATTCCGCAAACTCGAATTTCTGAAATCGTAAAAGGTCGACGTCGAATAACAGCTGATACTGCTTTGCGATTGAGTAAATATTTTGGAAACTCAGCTAAATTTTGGCTCGGACTTCAAGACGATTTTGACATCGAAGAAGGAAAAGAAAATAAACAATCTGAATTGAACGAAATAAAGCAGTACGCTGATAAAAACGTTGCCTAACACTGCATATCGCTCATTGCGGAGTTTGTGGCTGAAATCGAAGTTTTAGGATTTTCTGGAAGTTAAAATATACAATTGAAAAATAATCGCTAATTTTCCCGCCACAAACCATATACGCAAACCGTTGTGCAAAATGGAAAAATAACCTTAATACAAATTAAATGACCTAACATTTCAAAGGAGCAATATCCGAAAAGCTTTACGAGTAGGAACAATAATTCACGTTTAAAATCTAAAAGATGAACAAAGAAGAATTCAAAGCTAAAGCGAACCAAACCATTGACGAAGTTTCAGCTAAAATCAATGAGTTGAAGGCAAAAAAAGAATCTGCCAGCGATGACGCAAAATCCAAGTATGACGAAGCAATCAATGATTTGGAGTCAAAACGATCAGACTTGTAAAGTAAGTATGCAAATCTTAAAAATGCATCCGAAGAAAAGTGGGATGAAGCAAAAGATGCGTTTTCATCAGCTTCAGACTCTTTTAAGGAAGGATTTGACAAGCTTAAAGGCTTGTTCTCTTAATTAATCAACAGAGCTTGTAAAATTTACAAGCTCTGTTTTTCTCTAAAATCGATGAAGGTATCATTTATTTTCATTGTACTTTTTTGCATTTTGTTAGGCCAGCAAAAGGCAAATACACAAGTTCTTCATACCGAGAATTTTAATGTTGTCATTGATACCACAAAAATTCTTAAAGGAAATTTTACACCAAGCTTCAGGTATCGAAATTTAAAAAAAGATTTTCTTGAAATAGCAAATACTGCTGATGTGTCTTTTCGTTTTGGGAAACACGCCTTTACAGTAGCCAATAGAGTTGAATATAGTCTTTTGGGAGACGATAATATTTTAAGTGGTGGATTTCTCTATCTGGAATATATCAACATCCAAAGCAAAAAAATAGCTATTGAACCATTTTTGCAAGTACATTGGAATGAAGTTAGAGGATTGGACAGAAAATATGCAGGGGGTATGAACTTGCGTTGGCAAGCATTGGTTAAAAACAACACGGGATTATATTTTGGAGTAGGTAGTTTGTATGAATTTGAACGATGGAATTATTCAGGAGTGCCTGATGATTTATTGCCAATAGACCAATCGGCTATTGAAGTGAACCGATTAAGGGGAAATAGTTATGTGAGTTTCAAACAAAGTTTCGGAGATTTATTTGATTTAGACATCAGTGGATACTATCAACCAAATCTTTCTGATTTCTTTAAAAACCATAGACTTGCAAGTAGTTTCGAACTGACATATAATATCACTAAGTATATTGGATTGCGGTTACTATACCAAAATATTTATGACTCTGCCCCTCTGGTTCCCATAGACAAGCTTTATCACGATGTAAACTTCGGTATAACCATTTCGTTTTGAAATGAAAAATCACTGGCTACAACTTTGTATAAAAGCAATAGCGGGTAAAGTGCTAAAATCAAGGTTCTTGCATTTAATAAACTTTTGCGGTAGGCAGACAGCAGGTAATCTTCTTTGAAATCTGCTACTGCGTTCATAATCGACCTTTAATAACACAAGAAATGATTTGATAATTAGATTCTTCAAAAAATCGAAAAAGGAAAAAATCAGATTTTTTTATTTTTAGCATTCGCCCATCTGCTTTACTACAAAGGAATTTTTCCTTTTATAAACATCAATGGAAATGTGCTCTAATTATTAAATTTTGCACAATACGAACTATGGAATATTAGTTTGCCGTAATTTTATATCATGAGTCAGGTAGTTACCTTATCAATCTTTAAATATAGTAATTGGCTAAATAAGTTCTGGGCTTTTGGTATGATGCAATTTGCCCATAAGCATTTAGTTAAAGAGAAAAAATGCTCTTTTTATAAGCTTATGGGAAGCGGCAAGGAAAATTTCAACCCATTACCAGACTGGTCGGTTTATAGTTTACTTCAAGTTTGGGATGAACCACCCGCAGCCACAAATTTTTTTCGATATTCAGAACTTTTCCAGAAATACCGAGTCCACGCCAGCGAAATTCTAGTTTTACATCTTCATCCTATTCAGGCACATGGTAAGTGGAATGCAAAAATGCCTTTTCAGATTGATAAAAAGAAAAATGAAAAAGCCATGATTGCTGCTATTACAAGAGCCAGTATTAAAAAATCAAAATTGCGAACGTTCTGGAAATTCGTTCCAAGATCTCAAGAACCGCTTCATCATGCAAAAGGACTGATCTATACAAAAGGTTTTGGTGAAGTACCTATCACAGAAATGGCGACCTTTAGTATATGGGAAAAGGAAGAAGACCTGAAAAACTACGCCTACAAAAGCCGAGAACATGCAGAAGCGATCAGAAAAACCCGAAAGCTTGACTGGTATAAAGAAGAAATGTTCTCGCGTTATGAGATCATTGATATCTTTGGAAGTTGGGAAACAGCCGATATTCCAGCCGATAACTTTAAACCCATCAGCCAAATAGCGTTTTAAAGAAAGCTTTTATAAAATAAAAAGATCGCAACGAATTGATAATTTTTAGCTCCTGTTTAAAACTGGTTTTTTCATCCAGGAAATCTAACAATAATCGGGTGTTGTTCTTGCTATAAAGCTTGTAGAATATGGTCTCGCCATAATGATTCTGATGAAAGAGAACATCGATAAAGATCCTGTCGTAACGCTTATATTTAGATTTTTTCATTCCATAAGTCATCGGTTTTTGACGCTTTATATTATCAATAAGCTTAGCGGATTTTCGCTCACTAAATTTAAAAGAATAACCAGATGAAGCTTTAACCCAGCCACCAGCAGTCCCAATTTTAGTGATTCGTTGTGAATGATGCTGATTAAAATCATAGGTAGACATCGGGATAATCCCTTGCTCGATTTCTTCTACCTCGCAATCCGGATGACCTAAATAATCTTTTAAATAACGATTGATATAATCATCATAGGTTTTTTGATTAACGGTTTCAGGCGTAAAGTAAGTAAACTCTACCAATGCTCGATGTTTATCAATAGGCAACACATAAGTAAAGCTTGTGGAATCACCATCTTTGAGTCTATAGTCCATCATGGTAAAACGTTCCGGGTTAAAGACAGCTTTATCCGTTTTCAGAAAAAATCCTCTAAAATGCTGTAAAATGGTAGTTGCATTGCTTTGTTTTATTTTATTGATATCAGGTAACCTGGAATCGAATACATGTTTTGCTTTGTAATGTTGATTTGAAGTTTTAACGTTCACTAGCTTTTTATCTTCTTCTACCTGAAGGACTTCTTGTGTTACGTAAGTAAATCGCTTAGCCTTTTTTAGTTGATATCTGGCATGGCTATAAAAATCTACCGATCTTAACATTTTATAGCGAAGATTTTCAAGATCAATTTTAATTTCTTTTTGATGCCCAAAAACATTAGCATATCGCCATTGCTTATAGATGATGTCGTCCCATTTACCAGAACCTTCTTCCCAAAATGACCAGGTTTTATCATTTTCTTTTTTCTCAGACCTTTCAATGATAAGAATATTTAGCTCGTCAAAATAGGCGTCATTCAGCATTGCCAGCGCTAAATGACTACCTGATGCGCCTGCACCTATTATTATGTAATCATAGGTAGAAGCCATAGAAATAAGAGAAAAACAGGAATTGAACAATATATATATGATAACTGATTTTAATATCGCCCTTGCTATTAAAAGCATGTAAAATCAACTGGAAAATAAATGCAAAAACAAACCAGGCTATAAAATTTGATAAAGGCACATTTCCCTCATCAAATGACCAAAAATCAAAAACAGGAGCTGTCGCTTCCATTAAAAAATCAAGCAAAAGCATTAAACCACTGGCAAAACTGATTTGCATCCATTTCTTAGGCAGAAAGCTACGGGCAATTTGACTGGTAACTAAAACGAGCATCGCCCAGTTTAAACCTATTAAAATAGGCGTGCCCGCAATTTTAACCCCTAAGTTGTCGCCATACTGATATTCGCCAAAAAACCAGCCATAATTAACGCCCAGAAATTCAACTAAAAAACTCAGGGTGGCTATACTTAAGTAAGCCAGCGCATTTTTAGCTTTTAATAATGGAAAAATGATTAATAATGATAAATTGAGAATCAAAAGGTTAAGCCATGTTTTTTCTGCAAACCAATCTAAATAACCCAAGCTTATACCGATAATAGCTGAAACATGAAATAACCATATTAAGCTGATAAATAGAATTTTATGCTTAAATTTACTTAAAGCGCTCATTTTGTATTATCTATTAAATCGTCCACTATTTTAGCCGATAACAAGCAAAGCGGAATACCGCCGCCAGGATGTACTGAACCACCGCAAAAATAGAGATTATTAAACTGTTTAGAAAAATTAGGATGTCTAAGAAATGCGGCCATTTTATCATTGCTAGACGAGCCGTAAAGCGAACCGCGATAGGATCCTGTAGCTTTTGCTATGCCTGGTGGATCCCAAAAAAACTTTTCTTGAATATATGACTCTATATTAGTTGCTAAAGCTTTATTGATCTTTTTGACGATGTTCTTGTAAGCTTGTTTTTTCAGCTGATCCCAGTCTTGTCCATAGTCGGCAGGGGCATTGATCATCACAAACCAATTTTCACATCCATCTGGCGCATCTGATTTTTCTTCTTTTGAGGTAATATTAATGTAGACGGTTAGATCGTTAAACAGCGTTTTTTTATTGAATAAATGATCAAATTCTGCTTGATAATCATTGCTAAATAAGATATTATGAAGGTCAAGTTCCGGGAATTCTTTTTCCATACTCCAATAAAAAATCATGGCTGAGCTGGACGGTTCTTGTTTAAGATTTTTAGTTGGCTGCTTTGCTTTGGGTAATAATTTGCCAAAGCTGTTGTATACATCAGCGTTAGATACGATAAGATCAGCAGGATGAAACCCGCTTTTTGTTTCAATACCGGTTACCGCTTTATTGTGATGTTGTATGGCGTTGACCTTTTGCCCTAGTTTAAATTCAATGCCTAATTCTCTGGCTAACCTGGTTAAACTCTGAGATATTTCATGCATCCCGCCTTTAGGTAAATAGGTGCCTTTGCTCATTTCGAGATGAGGTATCATAGACATAATACCCGGCGTTTGATAGGGAGACGAACCGTTATAGGTTGCATATCTATTAAATAGTTGTACTAACTTAGGATGGTCAAAAAACGATTCATTTACTTGATTTAAAGTGCTGTTTAAATGCAGCTTGTGCATAGATAATATCGCTTTTAGAGTAGCAGAGGAGAAGTAATTTTTGATTTTATGCAGTGAGCTTTCTAAAAATAAATCAGCGGTTAAAGCATATTTTTCCTCAGTTGATCTGATATATTTTGTAATATGACTTTCCGGTTCATCGAATGTTTTAGCTGCGGTTTTTACAAATTTAGAGCTATCGGCATAAGCTGGGAAGAAAGTGCCATCATCCCAAAAGTAGTTACAGAGTAAATCTTTTCTTTTATATTGAAAATAATCGGCTGCATTTCTATCGTGCAGCTCAAATAGTTCATCTACCAGATGCGGCATGGTAAATAGGGAAGGTCCCAAATCAAATCTATAGCCATCTATGGTTTTAGCATCTAGTTTCCCGCCCGTATGCACATTGGTATCATATACATCAACTTTAAAGCCTTTTTTTTTAAGTCTCAAAGCAGTTGCTAAGCCGGCTATTCCAGCTCCTATAACTATAGCTTTCGCCATTTATTTAGATTTAAAAAATCGCGCAGGTGGTAAAAGCATTCCAAAACATTCGCCACCATCTTTTCTGAGGTAAGTGTGGTGTTTTCTATGCGCTTTCCTTACGGCCTTAGCATACCAGTTATTTGCCCTCTTGAACCAGTTTAATCTGCGGTGAATAAATACGTCATGTACCAGGAAATAAGTGGCACCGTAAGCGGCTATTCCGGCACCAATCGCAATACCGTAGGGCACAAAATCAGTCATAAAAAAGAACATACTAACGGCTGCATAAAATGTAAAGAATAAGTCATTTCTTTCCCACCAGTGCTTGTGATTTTTAAAGTGATGGTCTTTGTGTAATGACCATAAAAATCCATGCATGACATATTTATGCGTAAACCACGCCATAAATTCCATAGCTAGGAAAGTACTAAAGAAGATAAAAATGTAATAAATAATTTCCATTATACTATTAAATCAAATTCAATCTGCAAAAAACATAAGACTTAGCTAACAAACCGGCTTTTTGATGGTTCGGGACTCTTATCCGTCTGTTTCTAATTTCTAATGATGGTGTTTGTTTGAGTTTTTCCAATAATTTTTTATAATAGATGTAAGCGGTATAAACGCCTAATTTAGCTTCTACCGGAAGATGTGTAATGCCGTTTAATCCTGCTTGAAAATCATCATCAATTTCTTGTATAATTCTGATTTTACTTTCCTCGTCTAAAGAATTGAGATTAACGTGTGGAAAATAAGATCGATCTAATTTTTCTACATCATCTTTTAAATCTCTCAAGAAATTCACTTTTTGGAAAGCTGAGCCTAATCGCATAGCATCATCTTTCAGTTGATCATATTTTTCCTGATCACCTTTTACAAAAACTTTTAAGCACATCAAACCTACTACATCAGCACTACCATAAATGTATGCTTTATACTCATCATCAGTTAAATAGTCTGATTTATAAAGATCTTTCTCCATGCTACTCATGAAGGCTTCATATAGATCTGCAGGAATTTCATATTTATGAACAGTTTCCTGAAAAGCGTTTAGAATAGGGTTCAAACTAATTTTATTGGCAATAGCTTCATGTAAATTTTCATGAAATCTATTAAATAAATTTTCTTTATCATAATCATGGAAGGTGTCCACGATTTCATCAGCAAACCTGACAAAACCATAGATGTTATAAATATCCTGTCTTATGCTGGGAGCTAATAATTTTGTAGCTATAGAAAAAGAAGTCGAGTAGGAGTGTGTTACTCGCTTGCTACATTGTCTTGATACATCATCAAATATTGATTTCATGATTTTTTCATTAATAATTCTGCAACTAATTTTCCTGATATCAATGCTGGTGGGACACCTGGTCCTGGTACAGTTAATTGACCTGTAAAAAATAAATTCTCCACTTTTTTACTTTTTAATTTAGGTCTTAAAAAAGCCGTTTGCATCAATGTATTTGCCATACCATAAGCATTTCCTTTGTAGGAATTATAATCAGATTTGAAATCGTTTACACAATAAGATTTTTTGAAAATTACATGATTCTTTATTTTTTGCCCTGTTATTTTTTCAAATCTTAACATTATTATATCAAAATATTTATCGCGCAAAGCTTGTGTGTCTTTTAAATCAGGAGCTAAGGGAATTAAGAAGAATCCGTTTTCATAACCTTCAGGCGCTGTTTCTGGGTCTGTTTTAGATGTGAAATTAGCATAGAAAAGTGGTTCTTCCGGCCATTCCGGATGTTCATAAATGGCATCTGCGTGTTTTTGAAAATCGACATCAAAAAACAAGTTGTGATGATTAAGACCTTCTATTTTTTTATCAAACCCTACATAAAACAGCAAAGATGAAGGTGCAAATGTTTTCTTATCCCAGTAATTTTCAGAATATTGACGGTGTTTTTCATCTAATAGGGTTTCTGTATGATGATAATCAGCACCTGATACAATCTGATCAAAATTTATAATATCTTGATCTACTTCAAGGGTATGAACTTTGCCATCTTTACAATTGATTTTTTCTACATTGGCATCAGTATGTATTTTTACACCTAATGATTCAGCTAAAGATTTCATACCTTGGATTACCGCAAAAAATCCACCCTTAGGTTGCCATGTGCCAAGCCCTAAATCAGCATAGTTCATAAAATTATAAAATGATGGAGTATCGCTTGGTTTAGCACCTAAAAATAAAACCGGGAATTTAAGCAGTTTTCTTAATCTCTCATCTTTAAATTGCTTGTTGATATCTTTATCTATATTACTGAGAAACTTGCCTACTTTTTTAGCAGTCACCGGCGTCACTAATTCTAGTGGAGAAACGCCTGGTTTATAGACCAAATCTTTAATAGCTATGTTATAATGTTCTTTAGCTTCCTCCATAAACTTATAAAGTTTTTGACTCCCGTTTTCTTCATATTGATCAAAAACTTCAGCAATTTTGTCAATGGAATCTCCAACTGTAATTTTTTCGCCATTTTCAAAATAAATTGAATAAGCCGGGTTTAGCTTTCTTAGCTCGTAGTAATCAGATATTTTTTTTCCAAAGTCATTAAAAAAACGCTCAAAAACATCAGGCATCCAGTACCAGGAAGGCCCCATATCAAAGGTAAAACCCTGTTCTTTAAATTGTCGCGCTCTGCCACCTACCTGGCTGTTTTTTTCAAAAATGCTAACATTATAACCAGCTTTGGCTAAATAACATGCTGTCGATAACGAAGAAAAACCAGAACCTATTACTGCAACTTTTTTTTTCATTTTATAAATTATAAGTGAGGTGTTTTATTGAACTAAAAGCTTTTACTCTATCTGGCAGGGTGATATTATCATTTATCGCTTGCTGAGCTTTTCTTCCTAAAATCCAGTACTCACATTTTTTACCAATACAAATATGTTTTGTAAATCTTTTAATGTAATCTTCAAAATCATCTGGTTTTATTGTAAGATAACTAATAAATACAGTATGTTCAAACAATTTAGATAAGTAACTTAAATCTTCCATAGGAAGACTTTGTCCTAAAAAAATGACTTTATAGCCATGAGATAATAATTCATAATTGGCATAAAATAGTCCTAGATCATGAATCTCTTCCTCGGGTAAAAATAACACAAAAACTTTATCAGTCTTTAATGGTTGAGTTTTTTGAAGATATTCTATGTTAATAAAGAGTTTTTGTTTGATAAGATTTGATATAAATTGTTCGTGTGCTGGTGTAATAGTCCCGGCTTGCCATAAGAAACCTATTTGTTTCAGTAAAGGAATAAAAACATCATTATAAATATCACGAAATGTTTTTTTCGTTAACAAACCATCGTAAGTTCTAAGAAAAAGCGGCTGGTCAAAATTCATCATAGCTACTTTCATTGATTGTACGGCACGATCAGTATTGCTTTTACTGGTGGTTATTCTTCTGACTAAACTACCTACTTCATCATCGGTCATGCCGGATATACGCGATATTTTATAGCCATTTTCATTTAAAAAAGCAATGTTGAGAATTTTAAGTAAACCATTGACACCGTAGCTTCTAATATTAGTATCAGTTCTATTAGGTTTTAAAACGCCATAACGCTTTTCCCACATTCTAATAGTATGCGCCTTAATTCCGCTTAAGGATTCTAAATCTTTAATACTGAAGTTTTGTTTAATATTTCCCATAATAACTGAAACATTTCCAAAAATATTAATTTGTTAACTCCAATAGTAAAAAAAATAAGTTAAAAGAATTTATAGCTTAGTTAAACATTTCCAAATATAATCCTATTCAAATCAGTAATATTTGATTTAGATGAATAAAATTAAAAATTTAACTACAAAAGGTAAATTTTACATTAACCTATCTAACAGATTTATAATTGAGGGGTTATCTTACTATTTTCTAAAAATCTATAGTCGTCTTCTTCCGATGAAACTATATCTAAAGCCTCATGGACGAAGTCAAAAGTAGAAAGTAAGCGAGGCTCACCATCCATCAGTACAACATCATGTTCAAAATGCGCACTGGGTAAATTATCTTTTGTTAGGACTGTCCACCCATCTGAAAGTTGCTTGATGTTTTTAGTTCCTAAATTTATCATAGGTTCTATAGCGATGACCATTTTTTCTTTAAACTTTTTACCGCGCCCTTTTTTTCCGTAATTAGGAATTTCGGGGTCTTCATGCATTTTTTTTCCTAAGCCATGACCTACAAGTTCTCTGACGACCCCATAACCATTTTTTTCAGCATGTTTCTGTACAGCAAAACCTATATCGCCTACTTTATTTCCGGCTCTAAACTTATCTATACCCTTATATAATGATTCCTTGGTGATGCGAAGCAGTTTTTTTGTTTTGTCGTCAACATTACCAACTTCAAAAGTATAAGCATGATCACCGTATAACCCGTTTTTAAGCACGCCGCAATCTATTGAGATAATATCACCATCTTCTAATGGTTTTGTTGTTGGTATACCATGTACAACCTGGGCATTAGGACTCATACAAAGTGAATTAGGGAAGTCATATAAACCTTTAAAACCCGGTTCTGCATTGTGATCTCTTATAAACTCTTCTGCTTTTTTATCTAAAGCGAGAGGAATACTACCCGGTTTGATTTCTTTAGCGAGCATACCTAATGTTTTAGAAACGATTTGAGCACTTTCTCGCATCAAGAGAATTTCTTCGTATGTTTTAGGATGAATCATAAATTACCTTTTAAATAATGAACCTATTATTCCTTTAGATTTTTTTTTCATGTCAGGTTGTTCGTTAGTTATCATTTGATATATTTCCCCCCAGCCTATAAAACCACCTATATTTCTATCATCTATAAAAATATCGGCCATTATTTTCCTGCTTTTATTCTCAGTGTATTTTTCTTCAGGATAACTTTTGTTTATTGCATAGAACTCAACGCCATGCTGCTTGCAAAACTCTACAGCCTCATCCAGATGTTTCCCACTTCTGTACGTCCATAAAATCAATATATATCCATCTTCCTGTAATTTTTTAAGAGTTTCAAAGGCAAACAACTTGGGTTTACCTATCTCTGGAAATTTATCTTCCGCTATTGTTCCATCAAAATCTACAGCAATGGTTTTTTTTGCAGTTGAAATCATAATTTTTTATTTACCATAATAACTATGCTTGTATTCTTTTCCTTCTAGAATTGTCATCAAATCATCTATTACGCTTACACGGGGAAATTCTACTATTCTATTTAATGGCTTACCATCTTTGTAAACAATTAAAGTAGGTACTCGATTTAGCTGAATTTGATCAGCTTTATTTTGATAATCTTTAGGTAAATCTTTAAATTCATTTACCCCTATGAGTTCATAATCTGCTTGGGGTACTTTTGCAAGATTTAAAATCTTTAGCATTTTTGGGATGTCTCTTTTTGAATCTGAACACCAGGCACCAAAGAAAATTTGGAAGCTATAGTTGCTTTTTTCTAATAGGTACTTTATTCTTTCCACTTTTTTTTCATTGGCAGTATATGCTTTATAATTCTTATTAAACCAGTCTGTTTGTTCAGTACTCATTAGTGATTTTAGGTTTACTTCTCCTATAAAATCATCAGTTTGTGCATAAAAACTTAAACTGCACAAAAAAATAATCATTATCAATAATGTTTTCATAATAATGTGTTTTGAGTCATTTTTTGGGGTTTTTCTATTCCCATAAGGTCTAATACGGTTGGCGCTATATCACCTAAAATACCATCCTTTATTCTTTTAAAAATAGGATCAACTAAAATAATAGGAACCAGATTTGTGGTATGCGCCGTATTGGGAGAACCGTCCGGGTTTTTCATCTTATCAGAATTTCCGTGATCAGCGATAATAATAACAGAATAATCGTTTAGTTCTGCCGCAGTAACTATGTCTTTCATGCAGTGATCTACGGTTTCGCAAGCTTTTACAGCAGCATCAAAGACGCCTGTATGACCTACCATGTCCGGGTTAGCAAAATTAACACACATAAAATCAGCTGTTTGATTTTTTATTTCTGGTAATATTTCATCACGTAACTCGTAGGCACTCATTTCAGGTTGTAAATCGTAGGTAGCTACCTTGGGTGAATTAACCATAATTCTGCGTTCGCCACGGAATGGTTTTTCTCTGCCACCTGAAAAAAAGTAAGTCACGTGAGGGTATTTTTCTGTTTCAGCAGCTCTTATTTGTGATTTACCTTCACGTTCTAATACTTCACCTAAAGTATCTTCAATATTTTTATTACCATAAATAATATCAATTCCGCTAAACTCCTGGTCATATTCTGTCATAGTTACCATGTGTAACGGGAGTTTTTTCATATGGTGATCATCTATATTATCTTGGGTTAAAGCTTGTGTAAGTTGTCTACCTCTATCTGTTCTGAAATTGAAGAAAATAACAACATCATCTTCTTCAATTTGAGCCACGGGTTGATCATCTTCTGTAAGCACTAAAGGTTTTATAAATTCATCAGTCACTTTATTTTTATAGCTTGATTCAAGTGCTTGAACAGCATCAGTGGTAAATTCACCTTTTCCGTTGACCATTAATTGATAAGCTAACGCCGTTCTTTCCCAGCGTTTATCACGATCCATAGCATAATATCTTCCTACTAAACTGGCTAATTGAGTTGGCGTTTTAGATAAGGTTTTATTTAATCTGGTTACGAAATCTTTTCCTGACTGCGGGTCTACGTCTCTACCGTCAGTAAATGCATGGACGTATGATTTTTCTATTCCGGCACGTTCAGCGGCTTTGATTAATCCTTCTAAATGATAAATGTGAGAATGCACACCACCATCGCTAAGCAAACCCAGAAAGTGAACCTTTTTATTGTTTTCTTTAGCATAGCTAAATGCTTTTTTAACAGATTTTTGTTCATCTATACTTTGATCACCAACAGCTTTATTAATCTTGATAAGAAACTGATCTACAATTCTTCCGGCCCCTAGATTCATGTGACCAACTTCTGAATTTCCCATTTGACCTTGAGGTAAGCCTACATCTAAACCATCAGTCTTAAGTGTAGCGTGGCCGTATTTTTCATATAATTGATCTATAAACGGCGTGTTTGCTGCCTCAATAGCAGATACACTTTTATCATCTGCTATGCCCCAACCATCTAAGATCGCGAGAATCACCTTTTTGTCCATAATTTGACTTTAGTTTTTCAAAAATACTAACATCTTGCGACTTTAGTAAATATTATTTGTTTTTGAGTTGTAAATCTGGATGTATACTTAAAATTTGATCGGTTAAATAATCGTTTTTTAAAGCTTCTGAAATCTCATTTAAACCCCGAATAGGAAGTTGTAAAACATGTTGATACAAATCAGAATTTGTGTAAATTTTTAGATTTTTAACGGCCTGTGGCCTGAAACTATAATGCCAGGGCTCGTAATGAAAACCACTTCGTTGCGGATTGTTTGTGTAGGCCTCATAAAATCCGTACTTATGCGCGTTTTCTTTTAACCAGTCATACAATTTGGCAAAAGCACCTCCTTTTTTAAAGTGTTTTTCATTAAGCACATTGCGCATGGGCATATCTCCATTAATAGCAATAATATCTATTTCTGTTCCCCAATGATGTCTGGATGTGCCAGGCATGGTGGAATAATCGGTTATTTTTTTAAAAATTTCATCATAAGTAAAACCTTGTTCTAAATAATAATCAAATTTTCTATTCCATATTTGTTTTTGATGGTCAAAACTTCTGTAGGCAGAAACCAGTTTAATATTTATTGAATCTTTGTAAGCCGCCAGTTTCATTTTATAGTAAGCTCTACCTGCTGCCGGAGTTAAATAATGACCTTCTACCGCTTTTAAATGAGTAGAATCTTTCCCTATTAATTGTTTTTGTTGAATATTTAATTGAGCTAATATGCTAATACTTGATAATACAAAAATTAAAAACAAAATGGGTCTTATCATTCTAAATTAATTTATACATTAGTATATGAGATCCTACATCTGGAATATCAAAATAATCACCTTTTTTTATAAAACCGTTTTTTAGATAAAAAGGAACGCTTTCTTTTCTGGAGTTGCACCAAATAAGACCGATTTTATTCAACTTTAAAATATTTACAGATGCATCGATCAGTTTTTTCCCTATACCAAAACCTCTTAATGACATGTCTACAGCCATACCTCTTAGCTGATACATATTTGCTGAATGAGGTAAAGTTGCATTTTTTCTTTTTATATAAGAAACAATGCCAACAATAGTTTGATTTTTAAGGGCCGAAAAATGAAAAGTATCGCACCTATTATCGCCTTCAAAAAAGGCTGAAGACCTGGCTCTTCCCGGTCTTAACAGCTTGTGTCTTAAGTTGATAAACTCATCATTTGCAGAAACCTGTTGAATATAAGCAAACACGCTTACATATTTTTAAAGTGATCATCAACTATGCCATAATCTAACGATTCCTGAGCATCCATCCAGTAATCTCTATTGAAATCTTTCATGACCTTCTCAAAATTCTGACCACAATTGTCAGCTAATATTTGCGCACTTAATTTTTTGGTTTTAAGGATTTCCTTGGCCTGAATTTCAATATTTGACGCCTGACCTTGTGCACCGCCTAAAGGCTGATGAATCATCACCTTAGCATGTGTTTGAATAAATCGACGTCCTTTTTTTCCGGCTGATAATAAAATTGATCCCATAGATGCTGCCAGACCCGTACAAATAGTCGCTACAGGACTTTTTAAAGACTGCATGGTATCGTAAATAGCAAATCCATCGGTAACATATCCGCCGGGACTGTTTATATAAAGTTTTATTTCAGTATCGCCTTCCATATCTAAATACAACAATCTGTCATTGATGTATTTTGCTGATTTCCCATCAACTTGTCCATTTAGAAAAATAACACGCTGTTCTAAAAATTTACGTTCTATTACGTCAGATATTTTTCCTTGTTTATCACTCATAATTATCGATTAAATTTAAAGTTCAAAAGTAAGATTAATTTTAATTTAGAAAAGCCGTATTTATGGATTATTAACAGCCTATAAGAATGAGACCGAATCCCAATCTCTTTTTAGGATAAGCATGATTTTTTTAATATGTTTTTTAAAGCTTAAACGTTTATCTTATTTAAATCTGTTTTAGGTTTCAAGGGTTTTGTATAATCTTGTGTAAACAAAACGCAGGCTTGATCGCCATCTATATAGTGTTGAGAATTTGTTATTCTTATCCATGTACCTTCCGGCAATGCCATCACCGGTCTAGTGTTTTGGCTAAGGTATTCTGTTAAGCGGGTAGATCTGCTCTCTCCCTGGTGTTTATGACCTTCGGGCTTGTCTATATAATGCGGATTAATAACATACGGTACAATTTCTAAAGCTTTAAAACTATAAGGTTCTACGATAGGCATATCGTTAGTTGTTTTAATATTTGCACCACATATATTGCTGCCTGCGCTTGTTCCCAAATAGGCGCAACCTTCGTTGATTTTGTTTTTAAGCACTGCATACAATTTTTTATCATATAGCTGTTTTAAAAGTAAAAAAGTGTTTCCGCCGCCGGTAAAAATACCTGAAGCATTTTTAAGCGTTTTCACAGGATCATCAAATTCTGTTACCGCGTAACATTGCTTACCTATAGAACTGAAAAAACGCTTTGCTTTTTCAGCATAAGCTTCATGTGTTATACCACCCGGACGGGCGTAAGGGATAAAAATGATATCATTTACAAATCTAAACAGCTCTGATATCTCAGGCTTTAAATAGCTTAAATAATCTGATTTATGCAATTTTGATGTACTGGCTAATAAAATGTTTAATGATGTTTTGTTTGATATTCTCAGCATAATTGAGTATCTTCATGAACGCAATTACAAAAAAACATATAATGAATAATAAACCAACCTTTTTCTTAGTATTTTTTTTGATGTCTCTTTCAGCCTTTTGTCAGATTGAAAGCAGAAAATATATAGAAGGAAAAGTAAATGTGCCGGCAAATGATGATGCAAAGAATATAAGCGTATATAATAAAACCCTACAACAGGGAACCATTACCAATAAACTAGGAAAGTTTAAAATATTTGCAGCAGTCAATGACACCCTTAGCATTAGCTCTATACAGTATGATGATTTTGAAGTAATTGTAGATAAAGAAGTTTACAATAACAAAACGATGACCATATTTTTAAAAGAATCTGTTAGTGTATTAGATGAGGTTGTTGTTAGACCATATGACCTTTCCGGCGATTTAGCTACAGATATACAAAGCATAGAGGTGATTATGGCTGAGCCTATCATAACATCATCAAAAAATATAGTTTATGGTTATACCGGTGGTCCTTATGATGCGCCTAATAGTCAATCTACTATTAGACAAAGTCTTATGGATCAGTCTTATTTAAGATATGGACTCGACTTTGCTGATCTTTTTCAACGGTACGTTCTTGAAAAGAATAAAAATAAATCCAATAAAAAGCTCAATGATAAAACCTTGAGAGACATTTATTCTAATCAATTTTATACCACTTATCTAAAAATTCCTGAATCTCGTGTCAACCAATTTGTAACTTTTGCTCAAAATAACGGTCTAACTGATCAAATGCTTAAAGATGGTAATGAAATGGATTTAATTCAATTTCTAATTAATCAGTCTAGAGCTTTTAAGAAAGATAATTAGAAGTATTACTTATGATGAAATGTTTAATAACTTTACTATTGATAAGTTTACCTATACATCAACAAACGCATAAATTTTATCTGAGTTTAACAGATATTGTTTATGATCAGGAAGAATCTCGATTAGAAATCACATCAGATGTTTTTATAGATGATTTTGAGTTGCTCCTTACAAAACGCTATCAGAAGAAATTTAAATTGATAAAAGATGAAGAATACGATTATACTCAAAAATTTATCAAACGATATATAAATGACAAATTGGGCATCATCATAAATGATAAACAAAAAGCCATAAAATATTTAGGTAAATCTTATAAAAACGATAAATTACGGTTTTATTTATTGGTGAACAATGTCGAACCTTTTAAAAAAATCAGAATCAAAAATCTAATTTTAACAGATATGTTTGATGATCAAAAAAATATGGTGCATGTAAACAATGGTGTTTCAACAAAAAGCCTTTTACTTGAAAAGGACAGGTCTGAAGGATTGTTAAAATTTTAAGTTAAAACCTATATCTGATAACGAATAATTATTTTAGCCCAAAATTTACAAATTATGAATAAACGTTTTGTTTTGCTTTTAGCATTAGCTTTGATATTTGGTAATGCCTGGTCTCAGGAGAAAAAAGAGGATGAGAAAAAAGAAGAAGGTCACACTAACCAGAATAACTTCCGTCAACTCTATCAGGAGTTTTCCACACCTAATCAATATAGAACAGCATCTGGTGCGCCGGGGCCTAATTACTATCAAAATACGGCAGATTATGAAATGGATATTGTACTCAACGAGAATGAAAATAAAATTTATGGCTTTGAAACCATAACCTACACTAATAACTCGCCAGAAACCTTAAATTACCTCTGGGTGCAATTAGATCAAAATGTAAGAGAAAAAGATTCACCAGCTAAAAAAAGAAATGGCAGCGGTATGTCGCCTATCATGACGCCGGAAAATTTCACTTCTAAGTATTTAGAAGACGAATTTGATGGTGGATTTAGAATAAGAGAGGTCAAACAAGGGGGCGATCCGTTGCGATATAAAATCAATTATACCATGATGCGTGTAGAATTGCCTGAGCCTTTAGCATCTGGTGATGATTTTGAATTCTCTATAAAATGGGACTATAACGTTAATAACCACGTTACAAACAGAGCCAGATCTGGATATGAGCATTTTGAAGAAAACGGTAATAACGCCTACGTCATCGCTCAGTTTTTCCCAAGAATGGCTGTTTATAATGATGTAGAAGGCTGGCAAAACTATCAATTTTGGGGTAGCGGAGAGTTTGCTTTGCCATTTGGTGATTATGAAGTTAATATCACGGTACCAGCAGATCACGTTTTAGAAGCTACCGGCAAACTGCAAAACAGGAAAAAAGTTTTTTCTGATAAAATGTTAGATCGCTACGAACAAGCCAAAAACAGCTACGACAAACCTATTTTAATCGTAACAGAAGAAGAAGCGAGAGAAAATGAAAAGGAAAAATCAAGCTCTACAAAAACATGGGAGTTTGAAGCTGAGCAGGTTAGAGATTTTGCTTTTGCCACTTCAAGGAAGTATATCTATGATATGATGGCTGTAGATATTAATGGCCAACGAAAAATGGCCGTTTCACTTTATGCTAAAGAAGGTAATCCGCTATGGGAAGAATGGTCTACAAGAGTTGTGGCCAGCACCTTAGAAACTTATAGTAAACATACGTTTGCCTATCCTTACCACAAAGCGATTTCAGTACATGCTAAAAATCAGGGTATGGAGTATCCCATGATTTGTTGGAACTATGGAAGGCCTAGTCCAGATGGCTCTTATTCAGACCGCGTTAAATTTGGGATGATGAGTGTTATTATTCATGAAATAGGACATAATTTCTTCCCGATGATTGTCAACAGTGATGAACGCCAATGGGGTTGGATGGACGAAGGTATCAATACCTTTGCTCAATATTTAGCAGAACAAGAATTTGCAGAAAAATATCCTGAAGCCATAGGTGGTAGAGATAAGTATCCTTCACGCCGTGGCGCTCCAGAAAAAATAGTGGGTTATATGAAAGGAGATCAAAGTAATATTTCGCCTATTATGACAAATCCTGAGCAGGTATATCAATTGGGGAATAATGCCTATGGTAAACCAGCCACAGCGCTTAATATTTTAAGAGAAACGGTAATGGGACCAGAGCTATTTGACTATGCGTTTAAAGAATATGCTCAACGTTGGATGTTTAAACATCCCACGCCTGAAGACTTTTTTAGAACCATGGAAGATGCTTCAGCGGTAGATTTAGACTGGTTTTGGAGAGGTTGGTTCTATACTACAGATTATGTTGATATCGGTGTAGAAGAGGTTAATGAATATGTAGTTACTAATACACCTACAGAACGAGGTAAAGAAATTTTAGCCAGATATGGCATAGAAGATCCAGCTAATAATCCGAGAACAGCTAATGCTATTTATGTGAAAAAAATAGAAAAAGACACTACTGATGCAGCGGCATCTAAAGAACCTTTAGAAAATGCCCCTAAGCTAAATGAATTTTTAATGGATAACTATTCTGAAGAAGAGCGCCAGGCCATGGATGTACCTAATTATTTTTATCAGGTTACATTTAATAAACCCGGCGGTTTAGTCATGCCTATCATTGTAGAATATCAATATGAAGATGGCACCTCTGAGTTAGTGAAGTATCCTGTCCAAATATGGAGGAAAAACGATCAACGTGTCAGCACAACCCATGCAACTGATAAAAAAATCAAATCAATTGTACTTGATCCTAACCTTGAAACAGCTGATATTGATAAAAGCAATAATCAATGGCCGGCAGAAGAAAAGAAATCCGACTTTGACAAATTTGAAGATGAACAAACAGATTAATTATATTTAAACATTGATTAATTAAAACCGATGACTTTAGAAGTTATCGGTTTTTTTTTGATTAAAACACTTATTTTTGTAAGATGATTTTACCATTGATGATTAGTGGCGCAGAGATTACGATTATCTTGTTGATTGTAGTGATGCTATTCGGCTCTAATAAAGTGCCAGAAATAGCTCATTTCTTAGGGAAGTCTATGCGTTCAGTTCGAAATGCCACAGATGATATCAAAACAGAACTTACCCGTTCTTATGATGAAGAGCAGATTAATAAAGCAAAAGCATCTTTTACTGAACAAACCGATGAGGTAAAAAAAGAGCTGGCAGACTTATCTGATTCAGTTAAAAAGAAAGAGGCGTTTACAGAGCAGGCTAAGGAAGTCAAAAAAGGGGTAGATAAAATAGGTAAGTCAATAAGCAGAAGTAAGTAACTTAAAATTTTTCATAGACGCCTAATCCAAATAAAGCAAAATCATATTTAACCGGATCTTTTGCATCAAATGAACGAAGCGCTTTGTCTAATTCTTCAACTGCTTTAGCATCATTTTGCTGTCTATTAAGCAAACCTAATTGACGAGCAACATTACCGGAATGAATATCTAACGGGCAAGACAAATCTGAAGGAGATATGCTATCCCAGATACCAAAATCTACCCCGTTTTCATCCTTTCTTACCATCCATCTTAAAAACATGTTTAAGCGCTTAGCAGCCGAGTTTTTTCCGGGATCACTTAGGTGCTTTTCTCTTTTGAAATCATGTTCTATTTGAAAAAAATAACGCTTAAAAGCAGATAATATGCCCTGATGAAATTTACCGCCATCTATAAGTTGCCTAAATAAATCATCCATACTATTTTGATACCAGTAAATGCGCTGTAAGGCGATGATAAAATACTGTAAATCTTGCGCGTTAAAGGTTCTATGAACAAAACCTGCACATTTATCTAAATCAGCCGGTTTGTGATGAATGATAAAATCATAAGGCGCATGATCCATGATGTCTAATATTTTATTGGCGTTGTTCAAGATGGATTTTCTGTTGCCCCAGGCGATCACTGCTGATAAAAAGCCGCTTATTTCTATGTCTTGCTTTTTAGTAAATCGATGTGGTATAGAGATAGGATCATCTTCCACCCATTTAGGTTGATTGTAAATTTGATATTTTTCGTCTAAAAATGATTTAAGCCTTGTTTTATCCATTGATAATTTCTCCATCAATCATACTTAATTTTCTATCAGCTAAATCAGCTAATGCCTTATTGTGAGTGACTATGACAAAAGTTTGTCCATATTTATCACGTAAGTCTAAAAAAAGCTGATGCAGTTGATCTGCAGAGGCTGAATCTAAATTGCCGGATGGTTCATCGGCTAAAAGAACAGAGGGCTTGTTGATGAGCGCTCGTGCTACGGCTACACGCTGTTGTTCTCCGCCGCTAAGCTCATTAGGTTTATTGTTTAGCCGGTTTTCTAAGCCTAAATCTTTTAAAATGTCAACTGCTCTGGACTTAGCCTCTTTTTGATGATCTTTATAAATCATAGCCGGAAGAATGGTATTTTCTAAAGCGGTAAATTCAGGCAATAATTGATGAAATTGAAAAACAAAACCTATGTGCTGATTTCTAAATTTCGCCATTTTTTTATTGGTCAATCCAGCCATTGATTGTCCATCAATTTCAAGTTTTGTCTGTTTATGATTATCGGGTTTTTCTAAGGTGCCTATTATTTGCAGTAAGGTTGTTTTTCCCGCACCCGACGGTCCTACTATTGATACTATTTCCTTTTTTTTAATATGTAAGTCTATGGATTTTAGTATTTCTTGCTTACCATATGACTTGTAGATAGATTGTGCCTTTATCATTTTATAAAATTACAGTTTTATTTATAATGCCGTTAATAACACAGATTTTATTTTGCTGCTAATTTATCGTTAAAACAGATACGAATGTTTAGTTTATAAATATTTTTGTTAAACAAAATTGATTTATGAATAGACAGATTGCCATTTTGGCTAATGGTTGTTTTTGGTGTACTGAAGCCGTGTTTTCATCATTAAAAGGGGTTTACAAGGTTACACCCGGATTTACTGGAGGTCACGTAAAAAATCCAGCCTATAGAGAAGTAGTTATGGGTGGTACGGGTCATGCGGAAGCTATAAGAATTGAGTTTAATGAAGATGAAATTCTGTTCTCAGAGTTGTTGTATATATTCTTTACTACGCATGATCCTACAACCCTTAATAGACAGGGATATGATGTAGGCGAACAATACAGAAGTGCTATTTTTTATCAGTCTGACTTACAGAAAAAAATTGCAAATGAAGTTATTGAAGAACTCAACCGGCCTGATTATTTTGATGGTCAAATTGTAACTCAGGTTCAACCAGCCGCTCATTTTTATGAAGCTGAACAAGAACATCACGATTTTTATGAAAACAATCCTAACTTTAGATACTGCGAATTAATCATTGACCCTAAAATCAAAAAGTTAAAAGATAATTTCCCTGATAAGCTTAAAGATAAAATGCAACCTAAGTTGTAGTATTGAACAAATTCTAACAAAATGTATTGTAATATAAATTTTAGCTTCAGTACTTATTTATAGCAGATATTAATAAAGTGTTATTCAAAGAGCTAACTTAATACCTAAAATTATTTTATAAGTAATCATAATTACTTTAAAGAATCACCATTGGAAATAGATAGCTTATGAATTTGCTCAATTTTTCTTGATTGATTCAGTTTTACTGAAAATGGAATGCCATGTCGTTCTAGTTTGATGGGGAATTTTTTGTTTTTCGGGTTAATATAGACACATGGATAATCAACGCCCAGCCTATCAATCAATCGTTTTACTGCGCCGCGATTATCATCATAAGCTATGTTTACAAGCTGGCGGTCATCATGATTTTCTTGCCATTGATGCATGCGGTCTATGAGCATTTGATTTATGGTTGCTGTATTCCATATCCAATAGGTAATAGGGCGGTCATCATCAGGAACTTGTTTGTTGATGGGGCTTTTTCTGAGTTCAGGAAAGTAATAGCCAATCTGTATTTTCTCGATTTTAGTGGTCTTTGGGAGTTGTTGTAAACTGATGAGCTGACCATTGGGACTTGCTTTGTCAATTAGCCAGGGGATTTGCCCTAAATATACTGAATCATTTAGCCTGTAGATCATATCATTTTTGTAAACCGCTTTATTTGTTAACTCTGCTATTTTCACTCTGGCATCTTGTGCTCTGATAATCGGTTCCTGAAAGTTACCGGCGAGCCGGATGACATATTTATGTTTTCCAATTTGCAGCGTATCGCTGTAATATTCGGGAATACTTACCGAGGTGAAATAGGCTTTTTCTGTGTCATCGGTTTGCATATATTGTATGAGTTGATCTACGTTATAGGGATTAATCTGCATTGTAAACGATTGACTGTAAAGGCTGTCATTGAGTTGATAATCTACAGCAATATCAACTTTTGGCAGGTAATCTGTTTTATGGCTCAAGTAATAGTCTTTATCTGCATCATCTACAAATGCCAATGGATAATCAACAGATATCAATTTTTCATCTTTTAATTTTTCATCTAAATCAGTATCTACCTGTAAAGCTCTACTGCCGTCTTCTAAAGTTCCATAAGCGATAATCGTTTTATAATCAGGTGAAGTATCAATGATATCATTAGTGTCTATTTGATAAACACGTTTTAAAACCTCCCAGCGTTTATCATCTATCTGGCCGGTTTTCCATTTATTGAGCATAGCCAATTGTTCATCAAAATAATAAACACGAAGCACATATTCCTTAAACTTGTCACTGACAGGAATACGGTCTTTTAATCTGATTTTGTCTATACTATCTAACGGGAATAATACTTTTCTAGACGATTCAAAATCACCATAGCCTATTTGTTTTTTGAGGTTAAGATTTATAATCTGATTTTTACTTTTGTTTCGATCAGGTTCACAGCTAAGCATTAATGATATCAATAATATCCAAATCAAAATAGGCTTTATCATGGTTAGTTTCTTTTTGATTGAAAAAACGATTGTAATAAATATAGCGCCTGATCTTCTAAAATGCCATGATTAACCTTGGTTTTAGGATGTAAGGTTGCCTGAAGCGCTCTGTAACCGCGTTTAGGATCGCTGGCGGCAAAATTAATTTCACCTATTTGCGCCCAATATAATGCGCCGGCGCACATGGCACAAGGTTCTAAACTTACAAATAAGCGGCAGTTTTTTAAGTATTTGCTGCCCAAATAATGACTGGCAGCGGTAATAGCCTGCATTTCTGCATGAGCGGTCACATCGGTTAATTGTTCAGTTAAGTTATGCGCCTTAGCTATGATGTTATCGTCTGAGACAATAACAGCGCCTACGGGTACTTCTCCGCGTTCACCGGCTAATTTGCCTTGCGCTAAAGCTCGCTCCATATAAAAATAATCACTTTCTAATTCAAGCATAGGCTAAAATACAAATTCAACTCATACATTTGTAGTATGAAGGATGATCTGCTGACAAAAATAAACCAACCTCAAGACTTACGACAATTCTCGCCGGATAAATTACCACAAATAGCAGGCGAATTAAGAGACTTTATCATAGATGTTGTGTCGACTAAAGAAGGCCATCTTGGCGCAAGTTTAGGCACGGTTGAGCTTACATTAGCCTTGCATTATGTGTTTAAAACCCCTGATGATAAACTGATATGGGATGTAGGTCATCAAGCTTATGGCCATAAGATTATTACCGGCAGAAGAGAAGCTTTTCCTACTAACAGGCAATGGAATGGGTTGGCGGGCTTTCCTAAAATTACAGAGAGCGTTTATGATACTTTTGGAGCGGGTCATAGTTCTACATCAATATCAGCTGCTTTAGGATTAGCCCTGGCGGCGCAGCAAGATCAGCAATTAGACAGACAGCATATTGCAGTTATCGGAGATGCCAGTATTGCCTCTGGAATGGCTTTTGAAGCCCTCAATCATGCTGGTGTTACAAATGCTAATTTATTGATTATACTCAATGATAATGCTATAGGCATTGATCCCAGTGTGGGTGCCTTAAAACAATATCTGGCTTTATCAAAACCAGAAAATCAACCGGTGAATAATTCTATTTTTCATGCGTTAAATATAGATTATCACGGTCCTATAGATGGACATAATTTAGATGACTTGATAAGCAAGCTAAAAGATCTTAAGCAACAAAAAGGCGTTAAACTACTTCATGTGCAAACCGTAAAAGGCAAAGGTTTAGCCGCTGCTGAAAATGACCAGGTAACCTATCATGCTCCCGGAAAATTCGATAAATCTACAGGGAAGCGTCAGTTGAAACCAACTTCTAAATTTACTAAATTTCAGGATGTTTTTGGTCTCACGCTTTTAGATTTAGCCAGGCATGATAAAAATGTTATGGCCATTACACCGGCTATGCCTTCCGGAAGTGCTTTACACTATATGATGAAACAATTCCCGGACAGAGCCTTAGATGTAGGTATTGCAGAACAGCACGCCGTCACCTTATCTGCCGGTTTAGCTTTACAGGGTAAAAAAGTGTTTTGTGTTATTTATTCAACCTTCCTGCAAAGGGCTTATGATCAATTAATACATGATGTTTGCTTACAAAATATACCTGTCATTTTTTGTGTTGACCGCGCCGGCTTGGTAGGTCATGACGGACCAACCCATCATGGTGTTTTTGATATTGCCTACCTACGGGCTATTCCTAACCTGATTGTTGCCGCGGCAAGAGACGAATATAATCTACAGAATTTGCTTTACACGGCTGCTCAAGGCCTTCATCAGCCTATAGCTATACGTTATCCCAGAGGTAAAGGTCAACAGCGAAACTGGCAAAAACAACCTCTAAAAATACAAATAGGAAAAGGTTCATGCCTTAGAAAAGGTCAGGAGATCGCTGTATTAACTTATGGAAGTACAGCTTTGAACGTTGAAAAAGCGATTGATCAAATTAATGATAAAAATAGCGTTGCCCATTATGATATGCAGTTTGCTAAACCTATTGATCAGGTTATGCTCAAAGCGATATTTCAGTCTTTTCAAAAAATAATATGTGTAGAAGACGGCTGTAAAAACGGAGGAGTAGGTGAGGCCACTCAGGCATTTGCTCAAAGTTGTGGCTTTACAGGTTCTATTGATATTTTAGCCATTCCAGATAGATTCATTTCTCATGGCAGTATGAATGATGTTCAGGAAGACGCAGGCATTTCTACTGATCAAATCCTTAAAAAAATCAAGACCTTACGCTAATGCATCCTACTGATAAATTTCCTGCATTTTTAGTAAAAGCTAGCTTAAGTTTTTATCTGATTTATAAAATGATCAGTTTTTCATTGTGGGTAAATATCAATCGCCAATTTCTCTTAATTCCTTATGTGAATCTATCGGATGAAGCAATATTAATCAAGAGCCTAAGTCATTTAAATTATTAATCAAGGAGCTAAGGTTTACTATTTATTATTAATACCTTTGCAGTTGTTGAGGTTGGAGTTGTTGTTCAAATAACTTCATTAAAAGGGAATACTGTTAAATTCAGTAGCTGTTCCCGCAACTGTAAGCTTAGTCCCGGAAAGATTCGGGGTGCTTTACTTCACGACTTTTTTCCACTGTGAAAACGGGAAGGATTGAGTAAAGACGCAAGCCAGGAGACCTGCCTTTTCATAAAAAAAGATAAAGACTTCCGGGATAGAGGTCTATCGGTTATGAAATATTTATATCTGTACTTAACAAGCTTATTGTGCTGTATTCAGACTGTTTTATATGCACAGAATGACAGCATAAATACCTTAGAAGAAGTCAAGCTCATCGCTACCAGCTTTGACCGCTTTGGTGTGGGTCGTGATCAATTTGTGCTGTCTGATTCTCTTATCAAAACATCAGGACTTTTATTATCTGATGTTTTAGAGCAACAAACCGGATTATACTTTAAGCAAAACGGCTATGGTATGGTATCATCGCCAACCTTTCGTGGCACTACTGCTCAGCAAACGGCTGTATTATGGAATGGCATAAATATCAACTCTTTGCTTAATGCCCAATCTGATTTTAATACCATCAATAGCCAGCTGTTTGATCAGGTTGCTGTACAGCCGGGTGGCGGCAGCGTTCTCTATGGTTCCGGCGCCATAGGAGGCAGTATCCATCTGCAGGATGAGATCAAATTTGATGACCAAAACAAACATCAATTCAATTTAAACGGTGGTAGTTTTTCTACGTATCAGGCTACCTATAAAAATCATATAGCTCATGATAATTGGGTGTGGAATGCAGGATTGTCTACGCTTCAGTCTGATAATGATTACCCATTTCCTGAGCAGTCGCGCGATAACATCAATGGCCGATTTTCTCACTATAATTTTACAAATACATTAGGCTATAAAATCAACCATCAACATAAATTGATACTTGATAACTGGTTGTATGAGGGTAAAAGAAATCTGTCACTTATAAGGCCTACTGACACCAGACAGCAGTACAACAATATGGATTTTAGGAACATGCTGAAATGGCAATGGCAAACTAATCATTTTAAATCAGTTGTGATGACGGCTTTTTTAAATGAAGAATTTGAATTTGTAGAAAATATCAATCGCGATCAATCCACCTTTGGCAAAGTTGATAGATTTTTAGCAAGACATAATTTTACCTACAAATGGGAACGATTTTCCCTGCAAAGTCGTATCAACTGGGAGCAAAGTAGCGTAAAGGGGACGCAATTAGATAAAGGCAGCCGAACCGATGTTAGTTATGCTTTATTAGGTAATTATAACTTAAGTGATTCCATTGAAATGATGGCTTCCTTACGTGAAGAAGCTTCTGATATGTATACCAGCCCGTTGTTGTTTAGCCTTGGCGCTAACTGGAATGCTAATGATTTCTATAAAGTTAAGATCAACTTTTCCAGAAATTTTAGACAGCCAAGTTTTAATGATCTTTTCTGGGAAGGTTCAGGCAACCTCTCATTAGACGCTGAGCAGTCTTATCAATGGGAGTTTAATCAGCAGATAGATTTTGCTCAATCTCAAATCAATATCAGTACATTTTACAACGATATATCAGATATGATTCAATGGTTGCCAGATAATGGCGGCGTTTGGCGACCTAACAATATAAGGTCTGTCACCACCTACGGCTTGGATTTTAGAATGAAACAATCCTTGAATTTCTTTAACCAATGGTTTGATTTACAGTTCAATTATTCATGGACAACATCTACAGATGAAGCGACTAATAGGCAGATGATTTATGTGCCTAAGCATAGTGCTGATTTTATGCTAAGCACAACATTTAATGCATTTAGCTTAAGCTTGAGTTCGCATTATACGGGAGCCGTCTTTGCAAGAACTGATTATAATCCTGATTTTGTGGTAGACGACTTCTGGGTGCAGAATATTTTTTTAGAAGTAGACATTAGTCAACAACCTCAATTGAGCGCCAATTTAAAACTCAATAATTTCACGAACACAAGCTATGAAAGTGTATTAAACAGACCCATGCCCGGTATACATTTTTTAACCGGTATACAATTAGAATTTTAATCCTAAATCAATTTAAAATGAAGTATTTTAAGTTTTCTTGTTTAAGTATTTTTACCATTCTACTCATCACAAGTTGTGTAGATGATGATAATGTTGTACCCCAAATTCCTGAAGGTGACTACATCAATGGTCAGCTGGTTTTAAACGAAGGTGGCACCGGTACTGTCACTTACATCAGTGATGATAAGAGCCGCATTGACAATTCCATTTTTCAGGCAGTCAATACGGATGACGATCTTGGACAGTTTGTACAGAGTATGTTTTTTCACGAAGGTTTAGCTTACATCATATCAAATGGCAGCAATTTTATTACCGTTGTAGATAGATTTAGCTTTGAAAAAATAGGTGAGATAAGCGGCGATTTAGAAGTGCCGCGATACGGCACTGTAGTCAACGGTAAAGCCTATGTGACAAATTTAGCCACTTTCTCCTCAAATACAGACGATTTTGTAGCAGTGATTAACCTAGAGGATTTTAGCGTTGAGCAAACAATAGATATAGGTGCTGTTGCAGAGCAAATTATTGGCTATAATAGCAAGGTTTATGTGCAGAATGCCGCTTTTGGCAGTGGTAGTCAAATCAGCGTAATTAACTCCAATAGCTTAAGCATTGATCAAACAATAGAGGTAGGTGATGGCTTAAACAGTATTCAGCGTCAGGGTGATTACCTATTTGCGCTGAGTAATCAACAGCTAAGCAGAGTGAATACAATTACCGGGAATATAGATCAAACTTTGGATTTACCTGATGCTGTAAATGGAGCCCAAAATCTACAACTCACAGATAATCATATCTTTTACACCCTTGAGAATAAAGTTTATAAATCTGATTATGATGCGGAACAATTATCAAGTGATGAAATGATCACCTACAATGCTACATCAGACTTTGGTACAATGTATGGGTTTAATGTTTTAGATGATGAGGTGTTTATTTGTGATGCAGGAGACTTTGTGTCTAACGGATTTGTAAGAATTTATGACTTAAACGGCAATTTTAAGGAACAAATTGAGGTAGAATTAGCGCCTAATGGAGTCTATCCCAACTAATATTTCTTTAAAAATTATCGACTTGCGAATTGATGCAACTGCCTATATTTGCAAAAAAAGTTTTGATACATCAATACATAGACCATACCTTATTAGGACCCTTAGCCACTAAATCAGCAGTTGAACAGTTATGTAAAGAGGCTGTTAAATATAAATTTGAGGCAGTATGCCTGCCGGGTTGCTATGTTAAAATGGCAGCTGATTTATTGCATGATTCAGAAGTAAAAGTCTGTACGGTCGTAGGCTTTCCATTAGGTTATAACAGCACCGCAGCAAAAACAGCTGAAGCTAAGACATCTATAGAGGCTGGAGCTGATGAAATAGATATGGTAATCAACCAGAGCTGGTTAAAAAGCAAAGCTTATGATGAGCTACATCAGGATATCAATTCGGTTAAAATTGCCTGTCATCATTTAACACTTAAAGTTATTCTGGAAACCGCACATCTTACAGATGATGAGATAGTTAAAGTATCTAAAATCGCTGAACAAGCCGGTGCTGATTACATAAAAACATCTACCGGTTTCGGGAGTGGTGGTGCCAGTATTCATGCGGTTAAACTGATGAAGGCATCAGTGTCAAGTGATATTAAAATCAAAGCTTCCGGCGGTATAAGAGATTATAAAACCGCTAAACAGTATGTAGATTTAGGCGCATCAAGAATTGGTACATCATCTGGTATTGATATTGTTAAAGAAGAAAATAAAAATTCATGAGTTTACATATTGCAGCCCGGAAGGGCGAAATAGCTGAAACCGTATTGTTACCTGGCGACCCAAAAAGAGCGGAATGGATAGCGCAAACATTTCTAAAAAACCCGGTATGTTATAATGAAGTAAGAGGCATGTTAGGTTATACCGGAACTTACAAAGGACAACTGATATCTGTTCAGGGTAGTGGTATGGGCATTCCTTCTTTAAGTATATATGTGCACGAATTAGTACATGATTATGGCGTAAAAAACATCATAAGAGTGGGAAGTGCCGGTAGTATGCAACAGGATATCCAACTCAACGATATTGTTATAGCCATGTCTGCCTCCACAGATTCAGCCATTAACAAATCGCTGATTCCTTATGGTGATTTTGCGCCATCAGCTGATTTTAAACTTTTAGAAAACGCCGTAGCAGCAGCGCGAAATCTTAAACAGCGTCTTCAGGTTGGGCAAGTATTATCCTCTGATATTTTTTATTCAAATCCACCTGATAATTGGCAAAAATGGGCGGCGCATAATTGTTTATGTGTAGAAATGGAAACAGCCGGATTATATAGCTTAGCTTCCAGATTTAATCTAAACGCACTTAGCGTACTAACCATCTCAGATTCACTCATTACCGGTCAATCATTATCAAGTGAATCAAGAGAAAAGCAATTGTCAGCTATGGTAGATATCGCGATTAATGCGGTTGTGAGATAAGTTATTCAGGTTTGTTCAAAGGCTTATTTGTTGAAGACCTCACCCTTCGGATGGAAATGGACTACCTTTTAAATCCACTACTGCCCCATTGTTCTACTGATCCACTAAACATACCTGTACATATAGCATTCATTAGAAATAAGCACAACTTTTAATAGCGGTATTATTTCTGAACCGTAGCAAATTCATTGATGAATTATCCTGTACCTAAAGGCACAGTGATATCAAGTCATGCTTGATGTTACCAATATATCGTCCTTAAGGGGCAAAGAATGAACCTATCAGAGCAAGTACTGACGCTTGCGGTCAGCACAGGTACTGAAATGTCATTCAGTTTCAGCCCACGTTTTTTAAATATGGGCTTGAATTTGAACTCATTAAAACCTGCTTATACTTGATATTCGTCGACACAAGGATCAATCAATACCAGCACATGTATGGAGGCTTGCAGGAGCGGTTGATATCCATGATGTAGTTTTTAATCATTATTTACGGTGACATAAAAAATACTACTTGTTTTCATCAGTATATAAAACTTACATGATAAATCAGATTAAAAATAAGTTTACATTTAAAAAAAGCTTCTAATTATTTCCAACTAAATAATTTCTGAAATAAATTATACTAATTGCGTTCTCTTTTAAGCTGAATATATTCCGGCACTACTGATTTTTTATTTGGTTTTTTCGGATTTTTGCCATCAGGAACTTCACTTTCCTCTTCTTCCGGTTTTGTGAATTCACCTATGAGACCTCTTAATGTGTCAAAATCTACACTGTAGGTGATTCCCACACCTTGTGTATAGCCTAACTCCTCGCCAATAAACTGTATTTCGCTTTCTCTGTTAAAAGCTGTAGCCCTTAAACTCCCGCTTTCATTGAGCATTAAGCTTAATTCGATATCGCCAAAAATAAAAGATTCTGTTTCACCTCCCACTGGTACGCCAAATTCACCTTTAATAGAAACTCTGTCACTAATCTGTGTTTTAAAAGTCATGCCCAGGCGGTCTGAAGTTTGGGCGTTCTGTGTAGGTGTTTGTTGTCCTTGTTGGTAGTTTATTCCTAACTTAAATTTTTCACTTTCTGAGGCTAAAATATTATCAACTATACCCGATGCACGTTCGATTAAATTACCGGTTATGGCATTTTGTCCTAAGCCTTTTAAACTGTAAAAGCTGCCTTGTGTCACTAAGGATAAAGCCTGTAGTTCCTGGTTCTCTTCTCCCTGAATTCTGTAATTTAATTCAGATTCTACAATAGAACTTAAATTAGGATATTGTAAATCAAAAGAAATGTTAGGTTGCATAAGCTGGCCGCGTAAATTAATAAGTACATCTACTGGTACTTCACGGTTCATATTAGTATTTTCTAATATTACAGAAGGGTTAGCATCAGTAGTATATTTAGCCTGAACATTCATATTAGCGTCCAGGGGATTACCATTCCAAGTTAATGAACCACCTGGCACCACCTGAAATTCTTTTTGAACAAGACCTGCATATTTAAAATTATAAATACCCTGATAAGCTACAAAGTCACCCCACATATTAAATTTACCATTAGTGTTGATTTCAATTAATAGATTACCGGCTCCGCTACCTCTTAAAGTACTGCCACTATCCTGATCTATTAATATTTCTACTTCTGCATCTCTGGTGATATCTAAATCAAAGCTTAAGTCTAAACCACTAAGATCTCTTAGTTGTATGTTTTTACCTACCTTTTTAGCATCTTTATCTTCTTTAGTTAAAAAATAGATGTAGGAATTATCAGCTAATGTTTTTGTGTCATCTAAAGGAATTTTAAAAACAGTATTTGGTTGGGTTTGGGCATTAACATTTATAGCCAGCTCATTTGTAGAGCCGCTAATGTTTGCATTACCACTTATAAAAGCAGTCCCATAATACAGATCTCCTTCTTTAAACTGAGTATCTAATGCTACTAAATTATCAGTTGAAATATTTAAATCTAAATTCCATTGACTAAAGTATTCATGGTTGATATTACCGTTTAACTGCCCTTTGGTATTATACTTGACATCAGTCAAATCAAAGTTATTAAAGATGATTTTTTTCCCACTCAGCTTTAAGGTTTCTTGTTGATTAAAATTATAATCTACGTTTAGATAAGGTATGCCTATGCCACCGTTTTCCCATTTATAACTACCATTAAAATCTGGATTGTTTAAAATGCCTTCTAATTGCGCTGTTCCACTTATCTGGCCACGTAAATTGCTTACTACATCTTGTCCTAAGGGTGAAAAAGCACTTAAATCCAATTGATCTGTAGATAATGTTAAATCTATAAACTGCTCCTGATTTTCTGTTTTAATAGCGCCTTTAGCATTTAAAAACTCAGTTTCTTGATCAGTAATTTTTGCTTGAACTTCAAAATCTTTAAAAGCTTCATCACCATTAGCAAATAGACTTAGTTGACCTAAGTCTGAGTCGTTTATTTTAAAATTGCTCACTTGCATTTTTAAATTTGGTGCATAAAGTCCTTTTTCCTGATATATTTTAGCTACACCATTTACTTGTCCTCGAAGCTTTAAACTATCTATCTCAGGTGTAATTTTGTATAGGTCTACATTCTGGAGTTTAAGATTGAGATCTTTATAAGTTGAATCTTCCAACCTGCCATCAAGAAGAATTTTTTCATCTTTATAGCGCATAGCGATAGAATCAAATGAGAAATTATTTAAATCACGATTAAAAATCACTCTGTTTTTACGATTATTATCAGGATTGAGCAACCATTTAGTTTTCTTAAATAGAATACTCGAGTTTTGAAGACCTATAATAGATTCATTGTCGTCTTTATTAGTCTGATATAAACTTAATTTCACTTCATCATCATTCTTTTTCCCACCTTTAAACTCTGTTCTAAAATATAGCGTATCGTTGATGTTTTTGTTAATCAAACTAAATTCTGATACAGGATAGGTAGGCGAGGCTATGCTGTCTATTTTTACATAAGTATTATAAAGTGGATTAGTGTTATCAATTTGAAAATCAACATTTTGAAGCTTGTTCTTAAAAATATTAATTTGAGGTGAATTAAATCTTAGTTTAAATATATTATTATCTTTAACTATAGAGCCTTTTACATAAGTATTTGGTTTGATCTTAAAGTTAGGAAGTAAAACATCTATAACCTTGTTTTTTATACTTAAATTAAAATCAACATAATTAAAATCTTCATCCTGATATGGTTTTTTATTAAAGTACAAGTTTTCTATAGATTGTCTGATGATTTCAGGTAATTCAGTGACGTTAAAAATGCCTTGAATATATCCGGAAATCACATCGTTAGAAATGATATCGATTCGTCTGACATCGTTTTTAAAATTTGACTGAATTTCTAATGCATCAAAGGCGTAGTCATCAATTTGATTTCTGTAAGTAATATCAGTTAAATTGATATCACCTACTGTATTATTTAAGGTTGTGCCTTTAAGATCAACATCCATTTTCCCTTTAAAAATACTCAATGTGTCGCGTTTTATCCAGTTTACAGCATGTAGGTCTGCATAGTTTACATTGGCGATAAATTTGTATTGGTTTAATGATTTTGATACGTCTATAAGACCGTCAAATTTAAAATCAAAATTCTCATCTTTACTCACAAAGCTTCCGTCAAATATTGGGTTCTGTAAGTTGCCATTAACGCTGATATCAGTATAATTGTAATTTTTAAAATATAATTGGGAAAAGCTGCCATTAATGGTTGTATTTAGGGAGGCTGTGTTAAACCCTTTACCGTTTATTTGAAAATCACCCCTAGCGATACCTAAATCCTCAGTATTAAGAATTTTACCTAAATGAAACTGATCAATGTTGATTCTGCCAGAATAAGTTGCTAAATCCTCTTTAGTATATTCAGATAAATTTGCATTTAACCTAAGACTCCCTATATCGGAATTTATTTTGCTATTAATTTTAATTTTATCTTCACTGATGGCATTTTTGCCTTTTATATTTACTTTACCAAGCCGTTTTAAGAACTCTGGGAGGTTGTTCTTTAATAAGCCTGGTAATAAGTTAATAAGATCTTCATGACTGGTTGAGAGTTGTTTAAAATCACCAGCTATGAGAAAATTACTGTTTGAGGATAGTAGATTTTGAAGTTGTAAATCATTTGAGACAATACCCGTTTCCTTCAAGCCTGAAATTTGAGTGTTTACCCATTTCATATCGTTAAGCGTACCCGTGAGATCACCCTTTAAGCTTAAATCCTGATCTTGTCCGAAACTGTTGTAATATAGATTAAGATCGCTGGTGCTAATAACAGACTGTTTAAAATTAGCCTTAATTTCTACATTATCTTCAAACTGACTTAAATCATTATTATTGTATAAAAATTCTATATCTGTATTTATATGAGAATGATCCGTTATTAAATTTAAGGATTTTAGATTCATATAAGAAGGTGTGTATGTAAATTCTGTAGACAATTCATCTATAATTAAACCCTCTTTAGCCTTACCAGAAATGTTTTGAATATTTATAAATACACCATCATCCTTAATGTTGATACTTTTTAAATTTAAATTTATTTCTCTGATATCAACTATATCTGAATTGTTTAAATTCTCATCTGTATATCTAAATCTACTGTTTACAGCAGCCAAATAATCCAGAGAAAGGCTAAAGGGTTTTTTTTCTTTTGATTTCCCAGTTGAAAAATTATCTAAAAAATAGCTTAAATTATCTTTCTCTTCAGACTTATATCTTTTTAGATTAAAAATCAAGTTCTCAAATTCTACCCCTGAAAAATCAAACTCATTTTGATTAAACCTCCTTAAGTTTTTAAAACCGGTTTCCAATTCATCAAAATAAAATAGCGTATCCTGATGATGATCTTTAATAAGCGCATCTTTAATTTGGATATTTCCAAAGAAACTAATGCTAATTTTATCTAGACTAATATCAGTGTTGTATTTATTGTTGATATCGTCTGTTATAACCATTGCTACATAGCCTTGCACTTTTGGAATGGATATGATAATCAACAATAAAATGATTAAAAGAATAATTCCAACGAGTACTCTCTTGAGATATCTAAAAAAGTGTCTTAAATATTTAATAGTTGCTGAAATTTAAGTTAAGTCAAAATTTTATTAAGCCGTTTAAATCTTTAGCTTTGTGCAAAAATACTTAAAGATAAATACCTTAGCCATGTTTAAGGATAACGAAGATATATATATTTTAGCTATTGAATCATCCTGTGATGATACTTCTGCAGCTGTAATTAAAAACACAAAAGCGGTAAGTAATATTGTGGCTAATCAAAAAGTACATCAAGATTATGGTGGTGTTGTCCCTGAATTAGCCTCTAGAGCGCATCAAAAAAATATCATACCGGTTGTAGATCAGGCTTTAAAAACCGCAGGGGTTACAAAAGCACAATTATCGGCTATCGCTTATACACAAGGGCCAGGTTTGATGGGTGCACTTTTAGTAGGCAATTCATTTGCTAAATCTATGGCCATGGCATTAAACATACCACTGATTGCCGTTAATCATATGCAAGCCCATATTATGGCACATTTTATTGATGATAACCGACAACAAAAGCCGGATTTTCCTTTTTTAGCTTTAACCATAAGTGGTGGTCATACCCAAATTGTTCTGGTTAAAGATTATTTTGACTTAGAGGTTATAGGCAGCACTCTGGACGATGCTATTGGCGAAGCTTTTGATAAATGTGGTAAATTGATGAAATTACCTTATCCTGCTGGACCACATATCGATAAATTAGCAAAAGCCGGTAAGCCTGAAATGTTCACATTTGCTAAACCTAAAGTTGCTAATTTAGATTTTAGCTTTAGTGGTGTAAAAACTTCTTTCCGTTATTTTTTGGATAAAAAACTCAAAGAAGACCCTGAGTTTATAAATAATAATCTAAAGGATTTGTGTGCAAGTCTTCAGGCAACGCTGGTTGATATTATTTATGAGAAAATGCTGAATGCAGCACGCCAATATCGCATAAACAGCATTGCTATAGGTGGTGGTGTATCAGCAAATTCAGCTATTAGAAGTAAGTTTAGTCAATTAAAAGATTCAGGTTATAATATTTATATACCGGCTTTTGAATATTGCACAGATAATGCAGCCATGATAGGGGTAGTTGGCTATTACAAATATCACAAACAACAATTTACAGATGAAACATCAATCGCTCGTTCACGTTTTCCTATTTCTTAGTTTTGCAACATTTATAAACTGTTCAATTTATGCACAATATGATTTGTTTAATCAGGACTATGATATATCAGAACAATTCAACTTACCACAAGCTGAAACAAAAGAATATAAAGAAGTCGGGAAATTAGTGCTTTTTAATGAAGAAAAACACAGAACTAAACTGGCTAAAGAGTTACTTGATATAAAAGTTGGTAAAAAGGTCAAGCAGGAAGGTGTTACAAATTTCAGGATTTATAAAGTCCTGGCATCTACTAAAGTTATGCACCATAGACTTCGTTATATCTTTATAGACGGTAATAAGTTATCAAAAAAAGAGGTGAAAGACAGACTTACTTATATTAGGAGTCTATTAGATAAAAAAGTTAAATTTGAAAGTGTTGCACGTCAGTATTCCATGGCCAGAAACGCGAGGACGGGCGGTGATTCAGGCTGGTTTAAAAAAGATGAAACGCATCCGCAGTTTTTTAAAGCGGCCACATCAAAAAACAGATATGCTAACGAGGTTTTTTTTGTTGAAGTGCCAGAACAAAATTGGTATTACCTGGTTAAGAAAACCTATTCTCCAAAGCCTATTCGTGAAATTTTAGTACTAAAAACTTTAGAAAGCCGTTGATAATGCGTTTGTTTTATTATCCATCTAACTTAAAATTAAATGACCATATTACTTTTGATCAAAGCGAAAGTAAACATATAACTAAAGTGTTGCGTCTTTCTAAAGGCGATCATATTCATGTAACGGCAGGCTTAGGTAAAGCTTTTAAAGCGGAAATAACAGATGATCACTTTAATCAATGTCAGGCTATTACTATTGATCAAATAGCAGTTGCACCACCTAATAGGCCTTATTTTCATCTATGCGTGGCACCTCCCAAGTCAAAACAGCGCTGGGAATGGCTGCTGGAAAAAACAACAGAAATAGGTGTTGATGAAATCACACCGGTTATATGCGCTAAAAATGAGAGGAAATCCATAGACCTTAAGCGATCTCAATTAATGTTGATAAATGCCCTTAAGCAATCACAGCAAGTCCAGCTACCTAAGCTAAATGCTGTTTCTAATTTTGATAATTTGGTGGCCCAACCAACTCCTGATTTAAAGTTAATTGCTCACTGTGATGAGGATCAACCTCATTATCAAATAGACGATTTTAAAACCCGTTTTCGGCATATCACAATATTCATAGGACCTGAAGGAGATTTTACAGAAGAAGAGATCCAATTTGCTTTAAAAAATGATTACTTTGCAATTAGTTTAGGTGAAAATAGGCTTAGAACTGAAACAGCGGCTATAGTTGCTGCACAAATCGTAGCCTCAATTCGTAAATGATGAAAAACATCCTTGTTATTGCCTTTTTAATAAGTTATTCAGCTTTTGCTCAGCAAGTCGCGGTTTTAGAATATAGCGGCGGCGGTGATTGGTATAGCGATCCAACTGCTGTCCCAAATCTTGTGGAATTTTGCAATACCCATATCAACACTTCGATTACCGAAAAAGTTGCCCAGGTAAAAGCAGAAAGTCCTGAAATTTTCAACTATGCTTATATTGAAATGACAGGACACGGAAATGTGTCATTTACTGATGAAGCAGCAAATAATCTAAGGCAATATCTACTTAGTGGCGGCTTTTTACATGCTGATGATAATTACGGTATGAAACCCTATTTTCTCGATGCCATGACAAAAGTATTTCCTGATAAAAAATGGAAAGAATTACCCATAGGTCATGAATTATTTAATGCCAAATATAAATTTCCAGATGGGTTGCCAAAGATCCATAGGCATGATGGGAAAAGGCCACAGGCTTTAGGACTATTTGATAAAGGTAGACTAATTGTACTGTTTACACTAGAAAGTGATATTAGTGATGGCTGGGAAGATCAGGTAGTTCATAATGATCCAGAAAATTTAAGACAAAAAGCCCTTAAGATGGGAGCTAATATCATTCATTACGTATTTACGCACTAAATAAAATTAGATGAATAAAAAATTGCTTCATCCTGAAGTTCAATCATTCATCAAAAGCTTTAAAGCAAATTTATCTGATTTCTTACTGAGAAAACCACAATTTAGGGGTGTTACAAATCAAGAAATAGCCACACAAATTCAGGCGGTTAGAATCGCCAGAGTTAAAATTCCAGAATTTAGTAAGCGAGATGATATTATATATCCGGCTAAATTGCATTTGGAACAAAGTTCCTCTTTTCTAACTTCTCAATTTAAAGCCAACCTTCTTTATGGCATGAAAGGAGTTGACCTCACAGGAGGTTTTGGTATTGATACTTATTTTTTAGGGAAAACCAATTATGAAGTCATCTATACTGAGCCTAACCGCGAGCTAGCAGCTATTGTAGCGACTAATTTTAAAAATTTAAATGCAGATACAATCAAAGTATTAGACTTATCAGCAGAGCTAATGCTTGATCAACTGTCTATGCAATTAGATTGGTTCTATATAGATCCATCAAGAAGAAATGATCAGAACACCAAAATTATCACATTTGAAAAAAGCCAACCTGATGTTATTAATTTACAATCTAAACTCAAAAAGAAATTCCATAGAGGCTTGATTAAAGCTTCTCCCATGCTTTCTATTACTAAAGCTATCAACCAATTAAATCATGTCATTGCAGTTAATATTTTGGCCTTAAAAGATGAGGTAAAAGAGCTACTTTTTGAAATAGATTATGATAAAAAGAGACACCACCCTAAGATTAAATGTTATGATTTAGCTTTAAGCCAGCCTTTGTTATTTTCAGCTGATTATGAACAGGAAAATAATGTTATAACCGATTTTAACTCCGTTAAAAATTATTTATATATACCACATTCAACTATTTTGAAAGCAGGTTTCTTTAACAAGGTTTCAATTGATTATGACGTGAATAAAATTGCTGAACACACCCATGTTTATACTTCAACAAGACAAATAGATTTTCCGGGTAGGTGTTTTAAAGTAAAAAAGGTGTTAGCTTATAAACCTAAATTTATTAAGAAATATTATGCTGGTAAAGATTTTCATGTTATTAAAAAGAACTTTGGTATTAGTGCTGAGAATATACGATTAAAATTTAAGCTAAACCCCAGAGGTAATCATTATTTAATAGCATTTAAAGATAATAATGGAGATCGGATAATAGCTGATACTGAACTGGTTACAGATTTGTATTGACAGATTCAATAATTGTGATAAAAAACTTATATATTATTTGTCTAAGGAAAGGAGAGGTTTTATATTTGCACTCGCAAAAAAGTTCTTAACATTTTGGAGAGGTGGCAGAGTGGTAATGCAGCAGATTGCTAATCTGTAGACGCGAAAGTGTCTCCAGGGTTCGAGTCCCTGTCTCTCCGCTAGTTCTTAAAAATATTGATTTAAAGATTATTCTTAGTTATAATCCTAATCTATTATTGACTTTGCTAATTGATTTTGTTATGCTTATTGCATGAAGTTCACGGTATATTTTGACATAATGAGTTCGGTTTTTGCAGATTATAAGCAAAACTTTAAAATAATAGTATTCGGGGCGTGGTACTGCTAAAGCAGCATAGACTTCGCTCGGTTATCGCGTCACGCCTTAGGCGTGAAGATCGC